>CAXTVW010000145.1:0-8634 GCA_964247675.1 uncultured Acetobacteraceae bacterium | reverse complement strand
TGTCCGCGGACGCGCTGGCCCTGGAGGCGGACTTCTTCGCCATCGGCACCAACGACCTGGCGATGTACACGCTGGCTGTGGATCGCGCGGCCACCGACGTGGCCAGCCTGTATGATCCCTTGCATCCGGCGGTGCTGCGGCTGATCCAGTTTGCGACGGAAGCGGCGCTGCGCCTGCGCATGCCGGTCAGCGTGTGCGGCGAGATGGCGGCGAACCCGAAGCTCACGCCTCTGCTGCTGGGGTTGGGAATACGCTCTTTCAGCATGAACGCGTCGGCAGTGCCGCGGGTGAAGCAGGCGGTGCGGTCAGTTTCCATCGATTCGTGCGCGCGGTTTGCGCGGCGGGTTATGGAGCAGGCGGATCCGGAGCGGATTGCGGAGTTGGTGGGGGGGTTTTCGGGGTAAGGAAGGCCTTCTTTTTTGAAAAAAAGAAGCAAAAAACTTTTACTTTCGCGCCTGCGCCAGTTTTCGTCCAGGTTTTGCAGGGTGGGTGTTGGCAGGATCAGTGTTCGCCTTGGTGCAGGCGGCGGAGTAAAAGTTTTTTGCTTCTTTTTTTAAAAAAGAAGGCCTTCCTTACTCCCCCAACCGCGGCACCAGCTTGTAAAACCGACTGAGCTGCCCGGGAAAATCACGAAAATCCAGCGCCAGCTTCTCGGCCTCGAACACCGCGAAGAACTCGTCCCAGGCGATCTCTCGCAGGCCCTGTTCAGGTGTGCCGAAATCGAAGCGCAGCAGCGGGTTGCCGGCGGGAGTGGTCCGGCCTTCCAGAAGCGCCGGGCGGCCGTCCCGTGCTTCGGCCCAGGCGCGGATGAAACCATGGTCGGAGGTCGTCTCGTCGCTCATCAGCCTGTCCAGAAAGATTGGTGATCAAACGGTCTTTGCCGCCGGTTGTTCCCCGCCGGCAGCGGGGGCGGCGGCAAAGCCCAGGCCGAGCAGCAGGAACACCCAGCCGCCGTTCGGCATTGAGGTGAAGGCGGAGGTGGAAGCGACGGGCCACAATGCCACCACGGCGCCGACCAGCAGGGCGGCACGCAACGGCGGCAGCCGGGCCATGAAGCCGCGGCTGAGGCAAGCGAGCGCCGCGCCTACCATGAGGACGAACAGGAGGAGGCCGGGCAGGCCGGCGTTGTCGAGCGCCTCCAGATAGTAGTTGTGCGGGTGGATGTTGCAGGCGGCGTTGCCGCCGTTGAGGTATGCCGTGGGAATGCCCAGCCACGCGATGCCGTGCATGCTCCAGAATTCGTGGCAGCCGCGGCGGAATCCGTCGAAGCCCAGGCCCAGCCAGGGGTGGAGCTCGGCCACGGTGATGGCGCGGGTGAAGATCAGGCCGTAGTCGCTCTGGCCGAAATGGGCCATCTGGTCATGGGTCTGCTGGACCAGCTTGGCAGCGGCGGCCGGCGACACCCAGGGCAGGGCGGCGACCAATGCGGCGCCGGCGGCGGCGGCGAGGACCAGCGCCAGGCGCAGGCGCGGCACAAGCAAGGCGGCGGTGGCGAGCCCAAGGAGCATCAGCGCGGTTGGCATGCGCTGGCCGATGAGGACCATGGTCAGGGCGGCGAGCATGGCCAAGCCGATGGCGGCGAGCCGTGGACGAAGTTTCGGCCTGGCTGCCAGGCTGGCCAGCCAGGGAAGCAGTGCCGGGAAGAACAGCAGGATGAACGCCGGCCCTGCGCGCGGCTTGCCGAAAGGGCCGGTGAGCGCGCCGTCCGGCCAGCGGGGCTGGCCGAACAGGTTGGTGCCGAACAGATATTGCTGCCAGGCTTCCAGGCCGATCCAGCAGAACGCGGCGGCGAGCATGAACCAGGTGGCGTGTCGGCGGGCGGCGCCATGCGGTGTGTCGCCGGCCAGGACCCAGGTACCGAGCGCCATCGCGAGCACAGGCAGGCGTATGGCGAGCACGCCCTGCAGGAGCCCGCCGGTGCCGAGCGCCGAGCAGACCGTCAGCCAGAGCCACCAGCCCAGCGCCGCCAGCATGAAAGGCTGACGCAGCCAGGCCGTCTGCCTGGTGCCCGCGCAGCTTGCGAGAAACAGGATGTCGATAATGGCGATCAGGATTTCGGCGACCGCGCGGGCGTGCAGCAGGGCCAGCGGCAGGAGCAGGCAGGCGACATAGGCGGCGCGCCGGGCAGGCAGCACCCAGTCTGGTGCAGCGGGCGTGGTGGTCAGGGCGTCAGGATGCATCGGCGCATGATCGGCGGGGCTGCTTGGCCCCGCAAGTTGGTGCGACCCGCCAGATGTTGGCGAGCTAATGCTAAGATTGTTGCTGCGTTTAAGGCCTTATAGAATTTGATGAATTAAATCAATACCTTGTCCTCTGGCACGCCGGCTGCAAAAGCCGCGGCATGGGACTTGATGCAACACCTTACGCAAACGTAGGGCCGCCGCCATCGCGCCAATCTGGTTCGGATGCGAACCTGATGATATGTGCGGCGGCCGCCTGCGGCCGAGGGGAGAGCCTTATTCCAACCATTGACCTCATCTTGGAAACCCGGCGTCCCGGGCTGCTGGTGGCTGCCGCGGGCTCACTGCTGGCGGGGTGCGCCGTGGGCCCCAACTACGTGCAGCCGGCCGCGCCTGCGGCCGACCGGTTCACCGAGGCGCGCCTGCCCGGCAGCACTGGCGGCGTGGCCGCCAAGGCAGGGACGAACCAGGTGTTCGTGCCGGGTGCCGACGTGCCGGGCGATTGGTGGCGCCTGTTCCGCTCGCCGGCGCTGACCAGGCTGGTGGCGGCGGCGATCCGGCAGAACCCGACGCTGGCGGCGCAGGCGGAGACGCTGCGCCAGGCGCAGGAGACCACGATCGCGCAGCAGGGGGCGTTCTTCCCGACCGTGTCTGCTCAGCTGACGCGCACGCGGGAGAAGGTGAGCGGCGCGGAGGCCGGCCTGGTCGGGCCGCAGGCGGTCAGCGAGAGCTTCGGCTTCTATCAAGGCCAGCTCAACATCTCGTACACCTTCGACGTGTGGGGGCAGATACGCCGCACGGTGGAGGCGGACGCCGCGGCGGCACAGGTGCAGCGCTTCCAACTGGAAGGGGCGACCAACATACTGGCCGCCAACACGGCGACGGCGGCGATCAACGCGGCCTCGCTGCGTGCGCAGATCGTGGCCGAGGAAGAGCTGGTGGATGCCGAGCAGCATCTGCTAACCACGGTGCGCAGCCAGTTCCAGCTCGGCGGCGCCACGGGCACGGATGTGGCGACGCAGGAAGCCCAGCTTGCCAACACCCAGGCGCTGGTGGTGCCGCTGCAGACGCAGTTGCAGCAGGCGCGCGACCAGCTGGCCGATTATCTCGGGCGGGTGCCGGAGGACGCGGACCTTCCCGATCTGCGGCTGGAGGATCTGAAGCTGCCGGGCACCTTGCCGGTGAGCTTGCCCTCGCGCCTGGTGGACCAGCGGCCTGACATTCGGGCTTCGGCCGAGCAACTGCACCAGGCGACCGCGCAGGTGGGGGTGGCCATCGCCAACCGCCTGCCGCAGTTCACGCTGCAGGGCGCGCTGGGCAGCGCGCCGGCCAAGATCGGCCAGCTGTTCACGCCCGGCAACGGCATCTACACGATCATCACCCAGGCGCTGGCGCCGGTGTTCGAGGGCGGCACGCTGCTGCACCAGCAGCGCGCGGCCTACGCGGCGGCGCGCTCGGCGGCGGCGAACTACCGCGCGACGGTGGTGGGCGCGTTCCAGAACGTGGCGGACGTGCTGACGGCGCTGGAGGGTGACGGGCGGGCGCTGGCGGCCAACGAGGCGGCCGAGCAGGCCGCGGCGCGCAGCCTCAGCCTGGCGCGTATGCAATACGGCGCAGGCGGCGTGTCTTACCTGACGGTGCTGACGTCCCAGACGCAGTACCAGAATGCGGTGATCGGGCTGATACGGGCGCAGGCGGCGCGCTACGCGGACACGGTGGCGCTTTACGTGGCGTTGGGCGGCGGCTGGTGGCACCGGGACGATCTGCCGCCGCCGCCTGAGAAACTTCTGAGGTCTTTGCTGCCATGAGAGAAAGCAAGCAGTTCTTTTTTGAAAAAAAGAACCAAAAAACTTTTGCTCCGCTGTCGCGGGACTCACAGGACAGGTGCGCGACAGCGGAGAAAAAGTCTTTTGCTTCTTTTCTTCAGAGAAGAAGGCCTTTCTTCCTCGCCTTGCTTCTGGCCTCCCCAGCCCAGGCGCAAGAACCAGCCGCCACCGTCAGCACGATCACAGCGCGCGTGAGCGACTGGCAGGACACGCTGCAGGCCGTGGGCACGGTGCGCGCGGTGCGCGGTGCGGACCTGGCGAGCGAGATTTCCGGCGTTGTGGACAGCGTGGAGTTCGACTCAGGACATGACGTGGCAGCCGGCACCGTGTTGCTGCGGCTGCGACCGAACGATGATGCGGCGCATCTGGCAGACTTGCAGGCCGCGGCGGACCTGGCGGCGGCGAACCTGGCGCGCGACACCAAGCAGTTCCGGGCGCAGGCGGTGAGCCAGGCGAGCATCGACGCCGACGATAGCCATCTGCGGTCCGCGCGTGCGCAGGTGAACCAGGCACAGGCGCTGGCGGCGGAGAAGATCGTGCGCGCGCCGTTCGCCGGGCGGCTGGGGCTGCGAATGGTGGACCAGGGGCAGTATCTGCCGGCCGGTACCACGGTGGTGACCCTGCAGGCGCTCGATCCGTTATACGTCGATTTCTACGTGCCGCAGCAGGCGCTGGCCGAGGTGAAGATTGGCGAGGCGGCGGTGTTGCACGTGGATGCCTATCCTGGCCGCGACTTCACCGGCCGGATCACGGCGATCAGCCCGAAGCTGGACGCGAACAGCCGGATGGCGCAGGTGCGCGCGGAGTTGTCCAACGCGGACCACGCGCTGATACCGGGCATGTTCGCCAGCGTGGAGCTGCACACCGGCGCGGTGCACCATTACGTCACGCTGCCGAATGCGGCGATCGTGTATAACCCTTATGGCAGCCTGGTGTATGTGGTGGAACACGGTGTGGCGCACCAGGCGGTGGTGCGCACGGGACCTACGCGCGGCGACCAGGTGGCGGTGCTCGCCGGTCTTGCTGATGGCGCCACGGTTGTGACGGCAGGGCAGATCAAGCTGCGCCAGGGATCGCAGGTGGTGGTGAATAACAGCGTGCTTCCGTCCGATGATCCTCGGCCACATCCGGCGGAGGAGTGAGTGAAGCAAGGAAGGCCTTCTTTTTTGAAAAAAAGAAGCAAAAAACTTTTGCTCCTGACGGCTGCATTCAGGCGGGGACTGGTTCTGCCAGTGCGCGCGTTGGCAGAACCTGACGAGGTCGTTCTGCAGGCGCGGAAGAAAAAGTTTTTTGCTTCTTTTTTTCAAAAAAGAAGGCCTTGCTTGCTTGAAGGAGCTACCCTATGCGCCTGACAGACATGTTCATCCTGCGCCCGGTGCTATCGGTCGTCGTAAGCGTGTTCATCCTGCTGCTCGGCCTGGGATCGGAGCGCGTGTTGCCCGTCAGGCAGTTCCCCAAGACGGTGAACGCGCTGGTCCAGGTTGAGACGACGTATTACGGCGCGGACGCCGGCACGATGGCGGGGTTCATCACCACGCCTATCGAGAACGCGATCGCGCAGGTGGACGGGATCGACTACCTGACGAGCACGAGCATGACGGGCGACAGCACCATCACCGCGCATCTGCGGCTCAACCAGGATCCGGACCGCGCGCTTACCGAAATACAGACACAGCTCAGCGCAGTGCATGACCAGTTGCCGCGTGAATCGCAGACGCCGACGGTGCATTTGCAGACAGGCGGGCAGGGCGGCACGCTGATACTGGCGTTCACCAGCGACATCATGACGCCGGCGCAAATCACCGACTACCTGACGCGCGTGGTGCAGCCGCAGATCCAGGCGACACCCGGCGTGCAGGTGGCGCAGGTGTGGGGCGCGCAGAACTTTGCCGTGCGTGCCTGGCTCGATCCGGTGAAGATGGCGGCGCATAACCTGACGGCAGCGGATGTCTCCGCCGCGATGGCCGCGAACAACTTCACCTCGGCCGCCGGTTCGACGACAGGCCAGATGGTGCAGATGCCGATCGGCATCACCACCGGCGTGCACACGCTTCCGGAGTTCCGTAACCTGGTCATCAAGCAATCCAACGGCGCAATCACGCGGCTGGGCGATCTGGCGACCGTGGAGCTGGGCTCGGACAACTACCAGCAGGCGCTGCTGTTCAGCGGCAAGCCCACCATACTGATCGACGTGGAGGCGGTGCCGACGGCCAACGTGCTGGACCTGGTGAGCCGTGTGCGTGCGAAGTTCGACGCGCTGAAGGCCGACCTGCCGCAAGGGCTGCACGCCGACATCGCCAACGACGTGACGGCGAACGTGCGGCAGTCCATCAGCGAGGTTGTGAAGACGCTGCTGGAGAGCCTGGCGATCGTGGCCGTGGTGGTGTTCGCCTTCCTGCGTTCGGCGCGCGCGTCGCTGATCCCGGTGATCACCATCCCGCTGTCGCTGATCGGCACGTTTGCCATACTCTGGCTGTTCGGGTTCTCCATCAACCTGCTTACTCTGCTGGCGCTGGTGCTTGCCACCGGCCTGGTGGTCGATGATGCGATCATCGTGGTGGAGAACGTCAGCCGCGAAATGGCCGAAGGTGCATCGCCGCTTGAGGCGGCAATGCGTTCGGCGCGCAGCCTGTCGGGGCCGATCGTTGCGATGACGGTGGTGCTTATCGCGGTGTATGTACCGATCGCGTTGCGCAGCGGGCTGACCGGCGCGCTGTTCCGCGAGTTCGCGCTCACCCTTGTTGGCAGCGTGACCGTCTCGGCCGTGCTGGCGCTCACCCTGTCGCCGATGATGTGCCGCTTCCTGCTGCGTACACCGCGCCAGCCGGAGCGGCGCGGCACGCTGGGACCGATGCAGCGCGCCTACCGTCCGGTGCTGCGGCTGGCGCTGAACCTGCGGCCGCTGCTGGTGGTGTTCGGGCTTGCGATGTTTGCCGGCAGCTACTTCCTTTATGCCGGATCGACCACCGAACTGGCGCCGCAGGAGGACCGGGGATTTCTTGAAATGGGTGGGTCGGTGTCGCCGACCGCGGGCATCGACCAGCTCAGGTTGTACGACGAGCAGGTTACCGCCATCGAGAGGTCGCTGCCGGAGTTCAAGGCGTCCTACCAGTTCGACCAGCCGGGGCAGTCGGGCGGCGGGATCGAGCTGAAGCCGTTCTCGGAACGGACCCGTTCGTCCACCGAGATCATGGCTGACCTGCAAGGGAAGTTGGCGGCCGTTGCGGGCGAGAACCTGGCGGTGTTCCAGCCCGCGCCGCTGCCTGGCAGCTTCGGCGAGCTGCCGATCGGCTACGTCATCAAGACGACGCGGCCGTTCAGCGAATTGGACGGCGTGTCCAAACGATTCCTGGAGGCGGCGCAGAAGACCGGGCTTTTCGCCTTCATCGACCGTGACCTGAAGATCGATCTGCCGCAGGCCACCATCGTGCTTGACCGCAACAAGGTGGCCGCCCTCGGGTTGGACATGACGCAGGTGGGCGGAGTGCTGAACACGCTGCTGAGCGGCGGATACGTCAACTACTTCGATTTAGCCGGCCGTTCCTACAAGGTGATCCCGCAGGTCACGCGCGCGAACCGGCTGAATGCGGAGCAGCTGCAATCCTTCACCATCGCAAACATCGGCGGCGTGCCGATCCCGCTTTCCGCGGTGGCGCACATCGAGATGACAACGGTGCCGGAGAACATCAGCCACTTCCAGCAGATGAACTCGGCGAGCCTGACCGGCGTGCCAATGCCAGGTGTGACGCAGGGGGACGCGTTGCGGGCGCTGGATGCGGTGGCCGCGCGCGTGCTGCCGCCCGATTACGCGACAGACACCAGCGGGCCGCTGCGTCAGTTCGTGCAGGAATCATCAGGCTTCGCCGCCACGTTCGGCTTCGCGGTGATCGTGATCTACCTTTCATTGGCGGCGTTGTTCGGCAGCTTCCGTGACCCGCTCATCATCCTGATCTCGGTGCCGATGTCATTGGGCGGCGCGCTGCTGTTCATCTATTTCGGCGTGCACGGCGCCACGCTGAACATCTACTCCGAAGTGGGTCTGGTGACTCTGATGGGGTTGATCAGCAAGCACGGCATCCTGATGGTGGAAGTCGCCAACGAGCAGCAAGAGCTGGGGCGGAGCAAGCGCGAAGCCATCGAACACGCGGCGTTGCTGCGGTTGCGGCCGATCCTGATGACGACCGCGGCGATGGTGCTTGGCGTGGCCCCCCTGGTGTTCGCGACGGGCGCGGGGGCTGCGGCGCGGTTCTCCATGGGGCTGGTGATCGCGTCGGGGCTGGCAATCGGGACGCTGTTCACGCTGTTCGTGGTGCCCGCGTTTTATCTGGTGCTGGCGCGAAGGCATGTGGTGGATGCGCATGCGGCGGCGCCTCTGCGGGGGGTGGCGGTGGCGTCCGAGTAAGGCAAGGAAGCAGTTCTTTTTAGAAAAAGAGAACCAAAAAACTTTTGCTCCCCCGCCTGCGTCAGCGCGTTTTCTGATCCTGCAGCCCCGCGCTTTGGCAGAAAAGGCGCGGCCGTGATGCAGGCGGGGGAGCAAAAGTTTTTTGCTTCTTTTCAAAAAAGAAGGCCTTTTTTCCTTCGGGAGCCAACCGCATGGAACACCGCCCCTTCGGCCATCTCCAAACCAG
>CAXTVW010000144.1:0-8642 GCA_964247675.1 uncultured Acetobacteraceae bacterium | reverse complement strand
CGTGTGCGCTCGCAGGCGGCACCCGGCTGGTGCAAATGCGGGGTGGTAAAAGTTTGGTCCTTTTTTTCAAAAAAGGACTGCTTGCTTCCTTCCTCATCGTGCACCCGCGCGCAGACTGAGAAGGCTCTGCGCCTCACGCACCGCCTGTCGGCCATCCACGGCCGTGGCGTCCGCCCCCACCATGGCGGCCAGCTGCGGGTGCGCCACGAAAGGCGGCCCGCCGACCATCACGCCGATCGCGCGGTTACGCGAGCGGCGGCGTATCACGCGTATGTCGGCGGCCAGCGACTCCAGCCTGTCGCTGCAGGAGACGGAGATGCCGACCAGGCCGAACCACTGCGCGGAGGCGAGGTCCGCCAGTTCAGCGCTGGTGACCACCGGTTCCTGCCTGACGTTCCAGCCGGCGCGGCGGAAGAACTGCACCACCATGGCAAGGCCGAAACCGTGTTGTTCACCCGGCATCTGCACCAGCAGCGCGCTCGGCGCGGCCGCCTGGGGCACGAAATCGCCGGAAAAGGCGCGGCTCAACAGGCGCATGACATTGCCCAGGCGGATCATGCCCATCGTCACGTCGGAGAACGTGCAGGTGTCGTCTTCCCACATCTCGCCCAGACGGCGCGCGGCGGGGGTGAGCAGCTCCAGCAGAAGCGTCTCCACCGGGGTGCCGCACCCCTGCATCGCTTCCACGTAGGCGGTGGGTTCGGCCTGGGTTCCGCCCAGCACCAAATCCACCAGGTGGCCCACCTGGGCCGGGCCGGGCCGGGCCGACTCGGCCGCTGCGCGTGCCAGCTTCTGCGGGCGGTTTGCCATCAGCAGGCGGGGGATGACCTCGTCCTGCACCGTCTGTGTCAACACGTCCTGACGGCGCTGCAGGGGGTCGGCGGGGAGGTGGCGCGGGCGCGTGCCGGTCAGGCCGCGTACCAGCCGCATCGCCTCGGCCTCCGTCCAACTTTCATCCTGTAACGGCTGAGATCGCATTGGCGCCATCGCCCCTGTGTGCCTGGCTATTGAAAGCGTTCCCGGCAAAAAGTGTCAAGCCAGATTTACGTAAGCTTAGCTTGACAGTTGTTTGAGGCCGGCCCTAGCCTTCGGTCCATGCGGCGGGCCGGTTTGGGTCTCCGCTGGAGCGGCACCAAGCCGGGCAGCGACCCTGCCGAGAGAAGGATGATTGCGGATGTTGGCATTCTCGGCGTTGGAACGGCTGGTAGGCTCCCTCGATAGCTGCCCCTGGGGTGCGACAACCGGCCGCCACGTGCCCGTCTCCACGGTGCACACGGCACCGCGGCAGTGGCGCCGGGCTGCGCCGCCGCTCTACACCCCGGAGGAGAAGCGCCGCCGTGACGCCTCGCCCTGGACGCTGGTGCAGGGCGTGCTGGCGCCGGCGCAGTTCGCGGTGTTCCTGATCAGCCTCGGCTTCGTCCTGCACTATCTGATCACCGGGTCGGGCGAGCTGGCGGCGAACGTTTCGGTGCTGGCGAAGACCTGCGTGCTCTACACGATCATGGTGACGGGCGCGATCTGGGAGAAGGAGATTTTCGGGCGGTATCTGTTCGCACCTGCGTTCTTCTGGGAAGACGCGATGAGCATGATCGTGATCGCGCTGCACACGGCCTACGTCGTGGCGCTGCTGTCGCACGCGCTGGACGCACAGCACCTGATGCTGGTGGCCCTCGCGGCGTACGCCTGCTACGTTATCAACGCCGTGCAGTTCGTGCTGAAGCTGCGCGCGGCGCGCTTGGCCGAGCAGAATCCCTGGCACCAGGCGGCGCTCGGCCTGAGGCAGGCCTGATGTCGGCAACCCTGCAGGCGCCTGCAACATCCGGCTGCCTGGATGCGCCGGTGCTGCGCGAGCGTGGCCAGCGCGAAGTGTTCTGCGGGCTGACCGGGATCGTCTGGCTGCATCGCAAGATCCAGGACGCCTTCTTCCTGGTGGTTGGCAGCCGCACCTGCGCGCATCTCATACAATCGGCCGCCGGCGTCATGATCTTTGCCGAGCCGCGCTTTGCCACCGCGATCATCGACGAGCGCGATCTGGCAGGCCTGGCCGACGCCAATGACGAGCTGGACCGCGTGGTGGCGCAACTGCTGGCGCGCCGGCCGGAGATAAAGCTGCTGTTCCTGGTTGGGTCCTGCCCGTCCGAGGTGATAAAGCTGGATCTCTCGCGCGCCGCGGAGCGGCTGTCGGCGACGCACATGCCGCAGGTGCGGGTGCTGAACTATTCGGGCAGCGGTATCGAGACCACGTTCACCCAGGGCGAGGATGCCTGCCTGGCGGCGTTGGTGCCGATCATGCCGCGTATCGCCGCCGGCACGCAGCGCTCGCTGCTTGTGGTGGGCGCGCTGGCGGAAGTGGTGGAGGACCAGTTCCGCCGCATGTTCGCGGCGATGGGAATCGAGCGCGTCAGTTTCCTGCCACCGCGCCGCTCGGTGGATTTACCCGGCGTGGGGCCCGATACCGTGATGCTGCTGGCCCAGCCTTTCCTGGCGGAGACGGCGCGGGCGCTGGAAGCGCGCGGCGCGCGGCGCCTGGCCGCACCCTTCCCGCTCGGCGAGGAGGGCACCACCGCCTGGCTGCGTGCGGCCGCCGAGTCGTTCGGCGTGCCGGCCGTGCGTTTTGCCGCCGCCACGGACGCTTCGCGCCAGCGTGCGTCTGCCGCACTTGCTGGTGCGCAAAAGAAGCTGGCCGGCAAACGCATCTTCTTTTTTCCGGACAGCCAGCTCGAACTTCCGCTGGCCCGTTTCGCCGCACGCGAGCTGGGCATGGAGCTGGTGGAAGTGGGCACGCCCTATCTGCACCGCGAACACATGACACCGGAACTGGCGCTGCTGCCGGAAGGCACGTTCCTGAGCGAGGGCCAGGACGTGGACAGGCAGCTCGACCGCTGCCGCAGAGCGCGGCCGGACATTGCGGTGTGCGGGCTTGGTCTGGCCAATCCGCTGGAGGCGGAAGGCATCACCACGAAATGGTCGATCGAGCTGCTGTTCACGCCGATCCAGGGCTACAATCAGGCGAGCGATCTGGCGGAGCTTTTCGCGCGCCCGCTGCTGCGCCGCACGAAGCTGGCGGTCTAGGCTCATGCAGCTTACGCTTTGGACGTATGAGGGCCCGCCGCACGTGGGCGCGATGCGCGTGGTCACCGCGATGCACGGCGTGCATTACGTCCTGCACGCGCCGCAGGGCGACACCTACGCCGACCTGCTGTTCACCATGATCGAGCGCCGCGCGGCGCGTCCGCCGGTGACCTACACCACGTTCCAGGCGCGTGATCTTGGCGGTGATACGGCCGAACTTTTCAAGAATGCCGCGCGCGAGGCTTACGAGCGTTTCCAGCCGCAAGCGTTGCTTGTTGGCGCGTCCTGCACCGCCGAGCTGATCCAGGACGATCCGGGCGGACTTGCGCGCGCGCTGAACCTGCCCGTGCCCGTGGTGGCCGTGGAGCTGCCGGCCTACCAGAAGAAAGAGAATTGGGGTGCCGCGGAGACGTTCTACCAGCTCGTCCGCGCCTTTGCCGCACCGCGCACCAGGCCTGCGGGTGGGCGGCCGAGCTGCAACATCCTCGGGCCGTGCGCATTGGGGTTCCGCCATCGGGACGATGTGCGCGAGATCACCAAGCTGCTTGGGGTGTTGGGCGTTGATGTGAACGTGACGGCGCCGGAGGGTGCCGCACCTGCTGATATGGCGCGCCTGGCAAACGCTGATTTCAACGTGGTCCTATACCCGGAAATCGGCATGCAGGCGGCGTCCTGGCTGCAGCGGAACTTCCAGCTTCCCTACACGAAAACGGTCCCAATCGGTGTCGGCGCCACGCAGGACTTCATCGCGGAAGTGGCCGCCCTTGCTGGCGTTGCGGTTCCGGACTCGCTGTCGGCGGCCGGGTCCAACCTGCCTTGGTATTCCCGCTCGGTCGACTCCACGTACCTCACCAACAAGCGCGTCTTCATCTTCGGCGACGCGACGCATGTCGTGGCCGCCGCCCGCATCGCCAGCGAGGAGATGGGCTTCGAAGTCGTAGGCCTCGGCACCTACAGCCGCGAGTTCGCCCGCGAAGTGCGTGATGCGGCCAAGCGCTACGGTGTGGACGCGCTGATCACCGACGACTACCTCGACGTGGAGTCGAGGGTCACGGAACTGCGGCCGGAACTGGTGCTGGGCACGCAGATGGAACGCAACATCGCCAAGCGGCTCGGCATTCCATGCGCCGTGATATCCGCACCGGTGCACGTGCAGGATTTCCCGGCGCGCTACTCGCCGCAGATGGGCTACGAGGGTGCGAACGTGCTGTTCGACTCGTGGGTGCATCCGCTGATGATGGGCCTGGAAGAACACCTGATCACGATGTTCCGCGAGGATTTCGAATTCTCCGCCGATGCGGCGCCTTCGCACCTCGGCGGCGCCGTGAAGAAATTGCCCGAAACGATTCTGCAGGCGGCCAATCCTGCAAAGGATACGGAACGTCGCTGGTCTGCGGAAGCCGAAGCGGAACTCGGCAAGATACCGTTCTTCGTCCGTGGCAAGGCCCGGCGCAATACGGAGAGTTTTGCACAGGAGCGTGGTTTGGCGACGATCACCATCGACACCCTGTACGACGCGAAAGCCCATTATGCGCGCTGACACCGTTCCGCTGCGCGTCGTCATCGTCACCATGGACAGCCATCTGTCCGACGCTGCCGCGCGCGCGGAAGACATCCTGCGTGCCGAGATCCCCGGGCTGACTCTGGTGGTGCACGCCGCCGACGAATGGGGCTCGGACGCTAACGCGCTGGCCGCCTGCCATGCGGACATCGCGCAAGGCGACATCATCATCGCCACCATGCTGTTCCTGGAAGACCACGTGCGCGCCGTGCAGCCGGCGCTGGCCGTGCGCCGGCTGCATTGCGATGCCATGCTGTGCTGCATGTCCGCCGGCGAGATCACGAAGCTGACGAAACTCGGCCGCTTCGACATGTCCCAGGAGGCCACCGGCGCACTGGCCATGCTGAAGAAATTGCGCGGCAAGCCGGCCGGCCGCGGTTCGGCCGAGGCCTCCAGCGGGGCGGCGCAGATGCGCATGCTGAAGCGGCTGCCCAAGCTGATGCGCTTCATCCCCGGCACCGCGCAGGACGTGCGCGCCTATTTCCTCGCTTTGCAATATTGGCTTGCCGGTTCGCAGGAGAACGTCACCAACCTGGTGCGCATGCTGGTCGAGCGTTATGCGGCCGGCGAGCGTGCGCCTTCGCTGACGCTTGCGAAGGTGGAAGCGCCCATCGAGTATCCGGATGTCGGGCTGTATCACCCGCGTGCGCCTGGGCGTATCGTCACCAGCGTGGACAAGCTGCCCGCCTGGGGCGCTCGCGGCACGGTGGGGCTTCTGCTGCTGCGCTCCTACCTCCTGGCAGGCAACGCGCGCCATTATGACGGCGTGATCACCGCGCTGGAACAGCGCGGCCTGCGCGTGATCCCTGCGTTCGCCAGCGGCCTGGACCAGCGGCCCGCAATCACCAGCTATTTCGTGCGGGACGGCGTGGTGCAGGTGGATGCGGTCGTCTCGCTGACCGGGTTCTCGCTTGTCGGCGGGCCGGCCTACAACGATCGCGATGCGGCCGAGGAGCAGCTTGCCGCGCTGGATGTGCCCTACATCACCGCGCATCCTGTCGAGTTCCAGACTTTGCAGTCCTGGCAGGAGGATGCGCGCGGCCTGTTGCCGGTGGAGACCACGATCATGGTCGCGATCCCCGAGCTGGATGGCGGCATTGTGCCGATGACCTATGGCGGCCGTTGCGGCCGCGCGCAGACGGCCAACCCCTGCGAGGGCTGTGACGGCGTGCAGTGCCGCAGCATGGTCGCCCACCCGGAGCGCGCAGCCACACTCGCCCAGCGTGTGGAGAAGCTGGTTCGCCTGCGCCGCGCCTTGCGTGCGGACCGAAAAATCGCTGCCGTGCTCTTCAACTTCCCGCCAAACGCGGGTGCTACCGGCACGGCGGCCTATCTCGCCGTGTTCGCCTCCCTGCACAACACGCTGCTCGGCCTGAAAAGCGCCGGCTACACGCTCGAAGTCCCGGAGAGCGTGGACGCGCTGCGCGCCGCCATCCTGGAGGGCAACGCCGCCTTGCACGGCACGGACGCAAACGTTGCCGTCCGCATCTCCACCGATGAGCACGTGCGCGCGCAGAACTGGCTGTCCGACATCGAAGGCCAGTGGGGACCGGCGCCCGGCCGCGCGCAGAGCAACGGCAGCGCGATCTTCGTGCTGGGCGCGCAGTTCGGCAACGTGTTCGTCGGCATCCAGCCCGCCTTTGGCTACGAGGGCGACCCGATGCGGCTGTTGTTCGAGCGCGGCTTCGCGCCCACGCATGCCTTTGCCGCGTTCTACCGCTGGATAAGCCAGGATTTCGGCGCCCATGCGGTGCTGCATTTCGGCACCCACGGCGCGCTGGAATTCATGCCGGGCAAGCAGGCCGGCCTGTCCGCGGAATGCTGGCCGGACCGGCTGATTTCGGACCTGCCGAACTTCAACCTGTACGCCAGCAACAACCCGTCCGAGGGCATGATCGCCAAGCGCCGCGCCAACGCCACGCTGATCAGCTATCTGACGCCGCCCACCGCCACCGCCGGCCTGTATCGCGGCCTCGTCGACCTGAAAGCCTCACTGGACCGCTGGCGTGCGCTGGAGCCGGATGCGGACGCCGACCAGCGCACGATGCTGGCAGCGCTCATCCAGACGCAGGCCGCCACGCTGGATCTCGCACCCGCGGAACCGGAATGGACGGACGCCGCCGCACGCGCCGAGATCGGCCGCCTCGGCGCCGCGTTGCTGGAACTGGAATACACGCTGATCCCGCACGGCCTGCACGTGATCGGCCAACCGCCAAGCGCGGAAGAACGCGCCGGCATGCTGGATGCGGCCAACATCGCGCCAGGCGAGGAGCGCGCCAGGCTCGACGCGCTGCTGGCCACCGACCACGAGATCCCCGCCATAATCCACGCGCTTGATGGCGGCTATGTGCGCCCTGCCCCAGGCGGCGACCTGCTGCGCAACACCGCCGTGCTGCCCACCGGCCGTAATTTGCACGGCTTCGATCCCTTCCGCCTGCCCAGCGTGTTCGCCTGCCAGGACGGCGCGCGCCAGGCGGACCGCCTGATCGCCCGCCACGCCGAAGCCGGCACGCCGTATCCGGAAACCATAGCGATGGTCCTCTGGGGCACCGACAACCTCAAATCCGAAGGCGGCCCGATCGCACAGGCGCTGTGGCTGATGGGCGCCGCCCCGCGCTTCGACGGTTACGGCCGCCTCGCCGGCGCGCAACTCATCCCGCTGGCCGAACTGGGACGTCCCAGGATCGACGTGATCCTAACGCTGTCTGGCATTTTCCGCGACCTGCTGCCGCTGCAGACCAAGCTGCTTGCCGAAGCGGCGCTGCTAGCCGCGAATGCGGACGAGCCCGTCACGCAGAACCACATACGCCGCCACGCCCTGTCCTTCCTCGCAGCACATGGCGGCACGATGGAGCAGGCGGCTTTGCGCGTGTTCGGCAACGCGGACGGCGCTTACGGCGCAAACGTCAACCAGATGGTCGGCGCCGGCGTGTGGAACGACGAGGACGAACTCGCCGACGCCTATGTCAGCCGCAAGGGCTTTGCCTACGGCGTGAGTGGCCGGCCCGAAAAGCAGACCACGGTGTTGAGCCATGTGCTCGCCAGCGTCGATGTCACCTACCAGAACCTGGACAGCATCGAGCTCGGCGTCACAACGGTTGATCATTACTTCGACACGCTCGGCGGCATCACCCGCGCCGTGCGGCGCGCGCGCGGCGGCACCGCGGCTGCCGTCTATATCGGCGACCAGACACGCGGTGACGGCACGGTGCGCACGCTTAGCGAGCAGGTGAACCTGGAGACGCGCACGCGCGCGCTCAACCCGAAATGGTACGAGGGCCTGCTGAAACACGGCTACGAGGGCGTGCGCGAGATCGACGCGCACGTGACCAACACGCTCGGCTGGTCCGCCACCACGGGCGAGGTTTCGCCCTGGGTGTATCAGAAGCTTGCGGAAACCTACGTGCTGGACGAGACGATGCGCGAGCGTCTCGCCACGCTGAACCCGAAAGCCTCATTGAAGATCGCCAACCGACTCATCGAGGCGACGGAGCGGAAATACTGGTCGCCCGATCAGGCGACTCTCGACGCGCTGCGCAGCGCGGGCGAGGATTTGGAAGACAGACTCGAAGGCGTTGGCACGGAGATGGCAGCATGAGTGAAACACTTCAGCGTCCGAACAACCTGCTGCGCAAGCGGGGTGACGGCGAGGGCAGCGTCCAGGTTCAGCTCGACCCGAACCTCAAGATCGGCACGGCGAAGGTGTTCGCCGTCTACGGCAAGGGCGGCATAGGCAAGAGCACCACGTCGTCCAACCTCTCCGTCGCGTTCAGCAAGCTCGGCAAGCGCGTGCTGCAGATCGGCTGCGACCCGAAGCACGACTCCACCTTCACGCTGACCAAGCATTTGCAGCCCACCGTCATCGACGTGCTGGAGACGGTGAACTTCCACAGCGAAGAGCTCCGCGTCGAGGATTTCGTCTTCCAGGGCTATAACGGCGTAATGTGCGTCGAGGCCGGCGGCCCGCCGGCCGGCACCGGCTGCGGCGGCTACGTCGTCGGCCAGACCG
>CAXTVW010000143.1:0-8670 GCA_964247675.1 uncultured Acetobacteraceae bacterium | reverse complement strand
CTACACCGCCACCTAATCGCCTCCGTCACCGCCGTCCTCCTAGCCAGCCTCCTAGCCGGCGCGTTCCTCACCTACGAACACGCCGCCTCCCGCGTGAACACCGAAATGCACGCCGCCCTCGCCGTCGGCCGCCACGTCGTCCAGAACGCCGTCGACGACAGCGCCGAACAGCCAGACCCCACCCGCCGCCTCGCCCGCATCGTCGCCGCCTTCAACGGCGACCGACACCTCCGCGCCACCGTCACCGACCCGCACGCCAAAACACTCATGCAATCCACCACACAGCCCCCCGCAGCCCCCGCCCCCCGCCTCTTCCTCAACCTGATTGCCGGCCCGACGCTGACCGCCCAGATCGCCCTGCCCGCCCCCCTGCAAGCCACCGGCACCCTGGCCCTATCAGCCGACCCCCAGAACGAAGCCGCCGAAGCCTGGGACGACGTGAAACTGGACCTCGCCATCCTCACCGTCTTCTTCGTCCTCGTGCTCGCCCTGATCGTCACCACCCTGCGCCGCGCCGTCCGCCCCCTGCAGGACCTCCGCGCCGGCCTCACCCGCATCGCCACCGGCGACTACGCCATCCGCCTCGCCCCCTCACGCACGAAAGAACTCGCCCAGGTCCAGGCCGGCTTCAACGCCATGGCCGAGCGCCTCGCCGACATGGAAATGCAGAACCGCCTCCTGCAAACCCGCGTCCAGCGCGTCCAGGAAGAAGAGCGCGCCGAGCTCGCCCGTGACCTCCACGACGAAGTCGCGCCCTTCCTGTTCGCCGTCAGCGCCGACGCCTCCCTCATCCGCCAGCACGTCGCCCACCCAAGGCCCACCGAGATCGACGCCCGCGCCGAAGCCATCCTCGCCTCCGTCGGCCACATGCAGCGCCACCTCCGCCAGATCCTCTCCCGTCTGATGCCGGACGTCCTGCTGGACCTCGGCCTGGCCGGCGCCATCGAGACCCTCGTGCACGGCTGGTCCTCCCGCCGCCCGGACATCGCCTTCGCCGTCCAGGTCGATGCCGGCACCCTCGATGACCGCCGCACCGCAATCGCCTTCCGCGTCGTCCAGGAAAGCCTCAGCAACGCCGTCCGCCACGCCAACCCCACCGAAATAGCGATCCGCATCGCCCAGGCCGCCGGCGGCTGCGTTGTCGAAGTCACCGACAACGGCACCGGCCTGCCCCACCCCAGCCACCAGCCGCCCGCCCGCCACGGCCTCGGCCTGCTGGGCATGCGGGAGCGCGTCACCGCCATAGGCGGCCGCCTCATCTTGGCCACCACCCCCGGCTCCACCGGCCTCGCCGTCCGCGCCGAACTCGCCCCGCCATGAAGATCCTCCTGGTGGACGACCACGCCGTGGTCCGCGAAGGCGTCCGCCGCCTGCTCGCCAACACCATCGACGCCGAAATCATCGACGCCCAATCCAGCGAAGCCGCCCAGCACGCCGTGCGTACCCACAACCCCACACTCGTCGTGCTGGACCTCAACCTGCCGGGCGGCGGCGGCCTGGACCTGCTCCGCCGCCTGCTCGCCGAATCCCCCCGCCTGCGCGTGCTGATCTTCAGCATGCACAGCAGCGCCGCCTACGTCATGCGCGCCATGCAGGCCGGCGCCGCCGGCTACGTCACCAAATCCGCCAGCGCCGACGAGCTGGTCGAAGCCATACGAAAAGTCGCCGCCGGCGCCCGCTACCTGCAGCGCGACCTGGTCACCGATCTCGCCGCCAGCGACATCTGGTCCCGCGGCGCCAAACCACCCCTCTCCACCCGGGAGCTGGACATCCTCCGCCTCCTCGCCCAAGGCAAAACCCTCGCCGAAATCGCCGCCGACCTGGGCGCTTCCTACAAGACCATCGCCAACACCTGCACCACCCTGAAAGACAAGCTGCTTGCGGAGAGCACGGGAGATCTCATTCGTATCGCGGTCGAAATGCATGCCTGAGGGAAGCAAGCAAGGCCTTCTTTTTTGAAAAAAAGAAGCAAAAAACTTTTACTACCCCGCTGCTGCAACGTCTCGATGGTTCCAAAAGCACGCGACCGCTGCAAACGCGGGGGTCCTTTTTATCAACAAAGGACTGCTTGCTTACTCAACGCTTCAGCAACCATAACCGCGGAGAATGCCGCCAAACCAAACCCCGCTATCCCGCCCGCTCATCGTCATCGCCCTCCTCCTCGGCTGCATGACCGTCATCGCCCTGGCCGCCCGCAGCTTCCCGCACGGCGGAACCCCGCCGCACGCCACCCCGATCCGCATTGCGGACCTGCTGATGCAGGACAACCCAAACGGCAGCGTCACCGTCACCCAGGCCGGCACCGGGCTCCCCGTGACCACCCTGCAGCCCGAAACCAACGCCTTCGTGCGCGTCCTGCTCACCGGCCTGGTGCGCGAACGCCGGCGCGAGGGCGAGGGCTCGCACGCCATCCCGTTCCGCCTCACCCGCTGGTCGGACGGCCGGCTGACCGTGGATGACAGCGCCACCGGCCGCCTGATCGAGCTCGAAGCGTTCGGCCACACCAACGAGGCGGCCTTCGCCCGCCTGCTGGACCTCAGTCCCCCGCCCCCGACCAGGTAGCCTCCGGCAGGATCGCCGCCGCCCTTGCGCGCCCCGCCGCCGGCGCCGCATGCAGGATCCCCGGCGCCGCCGCTCGCGCCGCCTGGCTGATCGCGGCAGCCACCGTTAGAACGTCCGGCACGCCGCGCAGCATCGGCTCGGCCCGGCTCCAGCGCCACGGCCGCGCGTGCGGCCAGAGCTTCAGGTAGCGCAGCCGCGGCCCAGGCTTCGGCGTCAGCAATATGTCGCCCCGCCCATCGCCCCGCGCATCCACCGCCACCGCCGCCACCCGCCGCAACGGCACGGACAGGGTCGCCGTCAGCGCCACGCCGTAATCCAGGATGCATCGCTCGCTGGTCACCGTGTAGCGCGTCGTGCGCGCGATCACCCAGCCGTAGAACGCGCACAGCGCCAGAACCACCAGGCCGGTCACCATCAGCCCCACGCCGCGCCACAGCGTGTTCAGCGGGCTCCACCCGTCGGCCCGGTCCACGGCGAACTCCCAGACCAGCATCACCCCGAAATAGCCCGCCAGCAGGCGCACATGCAGCACGTCGCGCGCCACCGCGCGCCAGTGCGGGCGGCCCTGCCAGACCAGCGTCTCGTCAGCCATCAGCTTCCTCATGGCGCGCTCCCCGTCTGCGGAAACGTCATTGGATCGGCGCGGTAGAAGAATCCGGCCGAGTAGTAGGCGTTCAACCGCTCCTCCTCCGGCCCGGTGATCTCGTCCGCGCTGGCGGGCATCGGCACGTCGGCAAACTGGTGCGCCCATAGCGAGGTCACCCGCACCCGGCGCGATTTCTCCCTGATCTCCGTGTGGAGCACCGGCACCAGCACGCGCCCGACGCGGATGCTGTCATGCACCTCCACCTCCAGCATGCGTATGATCTTGATGCCGCGGTCGATCCACACATCCGCCACCTGGCCCACGTGGTTCCACCGCCAGTCGAACACCGCCATCCCGCGCGGGTCGGCATCCTCCCGCTGAATCGACCAGCCCTCCATCACCCGCAGCGGCTCCAGCAGCTTGTCGCCCCGCTCGGTCAGCGCGATCTCATCCTTCTTCATCACCCAGGACCCCGGGCCGATCCCGGCCAGCAGCGGGTTACCCAGCGGGTAGAACGGCGTCCCGTCGAACTGGTACAGCGGCCGGGCGCTCACCGGCGCCTGCGCGTAATGATGCGGCGCCTCCGTCGTGCCGCCCTCGTTGAGGATGTAGGTGCGCGTCCCCACCGGCTGCGGCGGAAAGCCCTCAATCAGCTCGGTGGTGAACGGGGAGGCCCGCAGCGGATAGCCCTCCCGCTTGCTCTCCCGTTGCAGCCAGGCCACCAGGCCCAGGAAGAACAGTGCGAACACCCAGAACGCGAGCGTGGGTATGTCGAGCTGGTTGCTGATCTGGCCGAAAACGCCGTAGCGCATGATGCTCTCCTCAGCGTGGTGGGGGTGCTGCTACGTCGGGATGCCCGTTCGGATCGATCGCCGGCGCATTGGCCGGGATCAGGCCCGGATAATCCTTCAGCATGTTGGCGCCGTTCATCGGCTGCGGCAGGCCGAAATGGCAGGTGGCGCAGACCACGAGCCCCTCGCCCGTCTGCGGCCCTTTCATGCGCACCGGGATCACCGGGATTGGGTTCTCGTGTATCAGCGTGCGGCTCTGCGGCAGGATGCCGGCGATCGGCACCAGGAAATGCTGGTTGAGGTCGCGCGTCATCCGTATCGCCCACCAGGCGTTCCAGCGACATGGCGAGCTCTGGTTCCAGTCCTGGAACGCGCGCGACTGGTGGCAGTAGCCGCAATTCACCCCGATGCCGTCGGACATCTGCATCATCATCTCGTAGATGCGCGTGGTCTCGGCCCAGGAGCCGATCGTCCCGTTATGGATCGCCGCCGTCGAGATCACCGCGATAGGCTGGTCGTCGAGGAAGTATTCGGCGAACCCGTTATCGGGGAAGAACTTGCGCACCGTGTCGCCGGATTCCTGCCAGTTGTCCTGGTCGCCGGCCATCACGTGTTCCGGCTTCGGCGCATCGGGAAACCAGCTCTGCCCAGGCACCGGCTGGCCACGATGGCAGGTGTAGCAAGTCATGCCCGAAGGTGCCACGTGGTTGGACCAGTCGGCGTTCAGATGCCGCGTCATCTGCAGCATGATCCGCGTCACCGCCTTCTGCGGCTTGGCGTCGGACGCCCAGTCGGTGCCCTCATGGCAGAACGCGCAGCCCTGCTTCGGCGAGACCCACGCGGTGATCGCATATTGCAGCCGCATGAACTCCGCCGCACTCACATCCGTCAGCACCTTGACGTTCTTGTAGGTCGCGGTCGCCGCCGGCCCGCCCTCCGCCACCGCGGGCAGCGGCGGCGGCGCCTTGTTCAGCGCGTAGCGCGTCGCCACCGGCACGAACTGCGTGTTTCCCGGAACGGCTATCTCCTCCGAAGTTGTCGGCGGCCTGTTCCAGACCGGAACGAACAGGACGAACGCGGCGGCGGCCAACATGCCCGCACCGGCGATGGCGGTCAGGGATTTCATCGCACCGTGTCCCCCGAAGCCGTGGCCCCGCCCAGATGCGGTACCTTCACGCTCAGCGCGCCAGGCGGCACCGCGGCCGGGATCGGCTGGAGCGGCGCGTAATCCGGCGCGATGCCGTGCTCCACGCCCCACAGATACCAGTTATCCACCACCGTGCCCGTCATCAGGATGCCGATCCCGCCGGTCAGCGTGGTGAGCAGCGCGAACCAGTACGCCCATTTGTGGATCGAATCGAAGTTCGCGTTGAACCCCATCGTCCAGCGCCAGAACAGCGATCCGCGCTCGCTGGCGCTGCCGGGATCGACGATCTCGCGCGTCTCGCGTTCCGAACCGTAGCGCTGGGTGGAAAGGATCGTCCCCGCATGCATGGTGAACAGCATCGTCGAGCCGTACAGAAACACGATCGAGAGCATGTGGAACGGGCAGTAGAACAGGTTGCCGTAACGCACCGAAAACGTCGCCGTCCAGTTCAGATGCGGCACGATCCCGAACGGCACCGCCTCGGACCAGCTCCCCACCAGGATCGGCCGGAAGAACCCGAGCACCAGGTATAGCCAGATCGCCGAGGCGAACGCCCAGGCCACATGCGTGCCCATGCCGAGCGCCACCGCCCGGCTGTACATCCGCGCCCACCACAACAATATAGACGTGGTCAGGAAGAAACCGGCCAGCAGCCACCATCCGCCATCATGCAGCGGCGGCAATATGGAGAGCCCCTGCTTCGCCGAAGGCGGCTCGAGTGCCAGGAACGGCAGCATCTTGATGAAACGCAGCAGGTTCCAGTCGACCGAAGCCCACATGTTCAGCCCGATGATTTCGAACGCGATGAAACCGCAAACGAGCGACAATATCGCCAGTATGCCCATATGCGTGGGCCCCACCTGCGTCTCGCCCAACCGGCCGAGCCAGATGGAATGGCGTGGCGTGGTGAGCACCCGCCCGCCAGGCAGCGCCATCGGCGGCGGTGGCGGAAACTCGAACGGAGCGGCTACCTCGATGCTGGTGAACAGCGTGTGGAAGCGTGCCATCTCAGTGAAACCCGCTCGGACCCCAGATGGGGATGTTGAGGAACCAGTCGAACCAGTAAGGCCAGCCGCGCGACCAGAACGGCCCGGAGATCACGATGCAGATAGCGCTCCAGATTCCCGCGTTCAGCGCAAGGAAGTAGCCCAACCGGTGTATGCCGAGCGAACCGATCGAATACGCGATCGTGTCGCGAAAATAGATGCTCTCCTGCTCCTCGTAGCGCACCGGCTGCCCCTTTTGCGGGTGCGCGATCGAGAGCACCTCACCCGCATGCATCGCCAGCAGGAACGTCGTGGTGAAAAAGCACGTCACCGCGATCATGTGCGCCGGATTATAATGGAAATGCAGGTACTGGTATCCGGTGTTGGACACCCAATCGAGGTGGCTCATGATGCCGTAGGGAAACCCGTACCCCCACGCGCCGAGCAGCACCGGCCGCACCACCACCAGCGTGAAATACGCGACGATCGCAGCACCGAATCCGATCGGTATATGGAAATCCATGCCAAGTTTGCGGCAGATCTCCACCTCGCGCAGCGCCCAGGACACAAAGGCCACAAGCGCGCACGCCGTGATCCACTGCCACAACCCGCCCTCGCGCATCGGCGCGAAACCAAGACCGTAGCTGATCGGCGGCGGATTTATCGAAATCTTGAACAGCGCCCAGGTAGGACCGATCGCCGCGCCGTAAATGATCAGCAGCGTGCCGAGCAGCGACGATATCGCACCGGTAACGCCAAACAGACCGACGTAAAATGGCCCCAACCAGAAATCGAATGTGTCCCCGCCCGCGATTGTCCCGCCACGAACGCGGTATTTCTGTTCGAATGACATCATCGACATCAGCCGTGCTCCCAAGCGTGCCGGAACACTCTGCTGCAACGCACACCCTTGTCAACGCATATTGACAGTTCTACTGTCACGTTATCATGACATAGGGTGAGCACCATGGTAAGCCGTACGCAGGCCAAATACGCCGCCGCCGTGCTCACACTCGCAGCCTGGTGCAACACCGCACAGGCATGGACCGGCCAGGTCAGTTGGCCGACCTTCTACCGCGCCGGACCCGGCCGCAACTACACGGTTCTGGACGAACTGGACCGCGGCAAGGTGGTGGACGTGCTCTCCTGCGCGAACGGCTGGTGCCAAATACGAAACGAGGACTCCATCGGCTACACCGAACAGAAATGGATCCTCAAACCGGACGAGATGCCACAAAAGCCGCGCATCCCCGGCCCGGAGGCCTGCGCCGAAAGCCGCGTCACCGGCTCCGGCTACCACGGCGGCCTGGACTATACATTCTGCCCACGCCCAGCCCAGGTGAGCGTGCCCTCCGGTCAACCCGCCCCCGGCTCCGTCAACCCTGCACCGAATTAGGCAAACCGTGTAGTCCCGGCTTAGGTAACACTGGCGCTTCGTCAAACCGGCGAGAAGAAAGGCCTTCTTTTTCGAGAAAAAGAAGCAAAAAGCTTTTATCCGCGCTGTCGCGGAACGTTGAAGCGCACGTCTCGGTCAACAGCAAGACAAGGCCATTCTCATCCACCCCGACCAGGACACTCTACTGGGTATGAGGATGGTCAACCTGCTGGTGCAGAACACCCTGTTGCAATCAGTGCCTTTCGAACTGACCGAGAACAATCACATGGCTCGAATATGAAGCCAGAAAGAAGCATCGTTTCTAAAGATCACTGCCCATGTCGCTTCGAGCCTGCGCAATGACGCGCATCAGAATCAGCAACCTGAAAAGCCCAAAGAAGAAAGGCTCCACCCGCTCTCGACAACGCCTTCTTCTTCGAGTCTTCCGTATTGGCTTTCCGGCTTTAACCACGCCGTCGTCCAAGACATGACGACCCCGCGTCAAAGACCTGAGCGGTTCTGTTCTTCCGTTTGAAGAGAAAAAGCCGCGCTACTCATACCCGGTCAAGCATTGACGTTGCCCCCCAGCAGCAAAGCAAGCCGCCCTCCTCTGGCAAAGTACCACCAAACTCTTGCTCCAACGCATGTGCGCTGCCGGAAAACACGCACGCTGAAAATGCGGAGAAGCAAAAGTTTTTTGCTTCTTTTTTTCAAAAAAGAAGGCCTTGCTTGCTTCCACACCGTCACTCGCAAACACGGCCAGCACAGGACCCACCCACCTCACTCCGCCACCGCAAACGGCAACAACCGCCGCCGCCCAATCACCCAAGGCCGCGCCCCCCGAACCATCTCGTCCGTCACCATCCGCACCCCCCCAGCCCCCACCCAGGCCTCGACCGCTCCACCCTCCACCCGCCCCCGATCGATCACCGCCACCCCCGCCCCACACCCCTCCTCCACCCGAACCGCCGCCACCACCAGCGACGCCCCGCAATCCACCGCTCCCGCCTCCCGCGCCACCACCACAACCCCGCCGCCAACCCGCACCCGGCACCCCGCCCCGCCGCATCCGCCATCCCCCGCCGCACTCACGCCAAACACCCGCCCAGGCGCCTCCCGCTCAAACGCCGAAACGCCCCGCCCCGCCGACACCACCACCCCGTTCACCCCCCGCACCGCAATCAACCCCGCCTCCGGCGTCACCAGCACGTCCGGCGCCCGCA
>CAXTVW010000142.1:2733-9112 GCA_964247675.1 uncultured Acetobacteraceae bacterium | reverse complement strand
GGAAGAAAGCAAGCAGTTCTTTTTTGAAAAAAAGAACCAAAAAACTTTTGACTCCACTGTCGCGCCGTGTGGAGAGGTCCGCGACAGCGCAGACAAAAGCTTTTTGCTTCTTTTTCTCGAAAAAGAAGGCCTTTCTTGCCTTCTTAAAAATCCAGATCCGCATAATGCACAGGCGGATCTACGCCTGCGACTCGGTCCGCGAGCAAAGGCCGGAAACTGGGCCGCGACTTCACCCGCGAGTACCAGTCGCGCGCCGCGGCGCTAATCGACCAGTCCACCTCCCCGGTGAAGTCCAGCGCGGACAGGTGCCCGGCGGCGGCGAAGTCGGCCAGGCTGAGCTCGTTGCCGGCGAGCCAGCGGCGCTGTTCGGCGAGCCAGCCGATATATTCCAGGTGGCCGCGCAGGTTCGTGTAGCCGGCGCGTATCAGGTTCACGTCCGGATTGCCGCGGCCGAACAGGCGCTTCATCTGTTTTTCGCCGAGCAGGTTGCGGGTGACTTCGGTGGCGAACTTGCCGTCGAACCAGGCGACCAGGCGGCGGATTTCCACGCCCTCGCCCAGGGTGCGGCCGAGCATGGGGGTGTCCGGGTAGGCTTCCTCCAGGTACTCGCAGATGACGCTGCTGTCCGGGATGACGAGGCCGTTGTCTTCCACCAGCACGGGCACGGTGCCGGCGGCGTTCATCGCCAGGAATTCGGGGCGGCGCTCCCACACCCGCTCCACCTTCAACTCGAACGGCAGCCGGCGCTCGGAGAGCACCAGGCGCACCTTGCGGGCGAACGGGGAGAGCGGAAGATGGTAGAGAATACGCATTGGCGCGCCTTATGGCATCCGTGCCGCGCTGCGCCAAATTGTGGGTGAGGAGTTTAGGCTGTGGATGCTGACAGGCTTGTGACGATGGCCAACCAGATTGCCGCCTTCTACCGGCGGCGGCCGGCGGACGAGGCGGCTATGGAGGTGGCGGCGCATGTGGAGCGCTTCTGGGAGCGGCGTATGCGGGACGCGGCCTACGCGCATCTGGATGCGGGCGGGGCGGGGCTGGACGCGAACGCTTCGGCGGGGCTGGCGCTGCTGCGGGCGCGTGAGGCTGGGCGGGGTGGGGCGGATCCTGCGGCGCAGTCTGAGATTCAGGCGCCTTTGGAGGCTTAGGCAAGGAAGGCCTTCTTTTTTGAAAAAAAGAAGCAAAAAACTTTTGTCCCTGACGCCTGCAGCGGGGTGCGCGCTTGTCTTGTGAGGCGCGCTGTTGCATCGGGGCGCGACAGCGGAGTCAAAAGTCTTTTGCTTCTTTTCTTCAGAAAAGAAGGCCTTGCTTAGGCTCTCAGCGCCTCGCCGGCATCATCCAGTTTCACCGGCAGATATTTCTCGTACTCCTTAGGCACCACGCACCAGAAATGCGCGCGCTCCTGGTCCCAGTCATGCAGCAGCATGGCGGCGTAGCGGCTTCGGGTCTCTGTCGCGTGTTCTTTGACCAGGGTGCGGAGACGGTTTTCCCAGTGGCTGGAGGCGATGCGGCGCCAGGTCAGCGTGTCCGGGTTTACGCGTAGCGCGAAGCGGTCGTGCGGGTCATAGACATAGGCCATGCCGCCGGTGAAGCCGGCGCCGAAATTGTCGCCTACGTCGCCCAGGATGACGACTTCGCCGCCTGTCATGTATTCGCAGGCGTTGCTGCCGCAGCCTTCAATGACGGCCAGCGCGCCGGAGTTGCGGACGGCGAAGCGCTCGCCGGCCTGGCCTGCGGCGAAGAGTTTGCCGGCGGTGGCGCCGTAGAGGCAGGTGTTGCCCAGGATCGTGTTGTTCTGGCTCAGGAGTTCGGAACTGGGCGAAGGGCGGATGATGATGGTGGCGCCGGAAAGGCCTTTGCCGACGTAGTCGTTGGCGTCACCCATGACTTCGATGCGCAGGCCCTGCACGGCGAAGGCGCCGAGGGACTGGCCGGCACTGCCGCGCAGGCGGGCGGTTATGTGGCCTGGGGCCAGGCCCGTCATGCCGAACTGGCGTACGATGCGCGAGGAGAGTTTGGTGCCGATGGCGCGGTGCGTGTTGCGTATGCCGTATTGCAATTGCATTTTCTCGCCGCGGTCGAACAGGGCCTGGGCGTCGGCGATCATTTGCGCGTCGAGGGTTTCGGGGACTTCGTTGCGGCCTTCTCGGGTGCAGAATTTCGCGTGGTTGCCGGAATCGGCTTGGGCGAGGATGGGGTTCAGGTCCAGGTCGTCCAGCAGGTCCGAGCCGCGGCTGACCTGGGCCAGCAGGTCACTGCGGCCGATTATGTCCTCGAGCTTGCGGAAGCCCAGTTCGGCGAGGATGCCGCGCACGTCCTCGGCAATGAAGCTGAAGAGGTTTATGACTTTTTCGGGTGAGCCTTCGAACTTCTTGCGTAGGTCTTCGTCCTGCGTGCAGACGCCGACGGGGCAGGTGTTGGAGTGGCACTGGCGCACCATGATGCAGCCCATGGCGACGAGCGAGGCGGTGCCTATGCCGAACTCCTCGGCGCCGAGCATGGCGGCGATCACCACGTCACGGCCGGTTTTTATGCCGCCATCCGCACGCAGTTTCACGCGGTGACGCAGGCGGTTGAGCATGAGCACCTGGTGGGCTTCGGACAGGCCCATCTCCCAGGGCAGGCCCGCATATTTCACCGAGGTTTGCGGGGATGCGCCGGTGCCGCCGACATGGCCACTGATCAGGATGGCGTCGGCTTTTGCCTTTGCCACGCCGGCGGCGATGGTGCCGATGCCTGAGCGGGCCACGAGCTTCACGCAGACGGTGGCGTCGGGGTTGATCTGCTTGAGGTCGTAGATGAGCTGGGCAAGATCCTCGATCGAATAGATGTCATGATGCGGCGGGGGGCTGATCAGGGTGACGCCTGGGGTGGAGTGGCGCAGCTTGGCGATCAGGGATGTGACCTTGAAGCCGGGGAGCTGGCCGCCTTCGCCTGGCTTGGCGCCTTGCGCCATCTTGATTTCGATTTCGCGGCAGGCGTTGAGGTATTCGGCGGTGACGCCGAAGCGGCCTGAGGCGATCTGCTTGATTGCGGAAGAAGCGTTGTCGCCGTTCGCGCGGGGTTGGGCGCGGGCGGGGTCCTCGCCGCCTTCGCCGGAATCCGAGCGGGCGCCGATGCGGTTCATGGCGATGGAGAGTGTTTCGTGGGCTTCCGGGCTCAGTGCGCCCAGCGAGATGCCTGGTGCCAGCAGGCGTTTGCGGATTTCGGTGATGCTTTCGACGTTGTCCACCGAAATGGGCGTGCAGCGTTCGCGGCGGAAATCCAGCAGGTCCCGCAATGCCACGGCGGGCATGCGGCGGACGGCTTCGGCGTAGCGGCGGTAGATCTGGTAGCTGTCCGTCGCCACCGCCGTCTGCAGCATGTGGATGAGGCCGCCGTCGAAGGCGTGCGTCTCGCCGCGGCGGCGAAGCTTGTAGAGACCGCCCACGGGAAGTGTGACGAATTCGGCGTTCCAGGCGGCGCGGTGCAGCGAAAGCAGGCGGCGCGCGATGCCTGAGAGGCCGATGCCGGATATGCGCGACTGCATGCCGGGAAAGAAATCGGCCACGAGCGCGCGCGACAGGCCGATCGCCTCGAAATTGTAGCCGCCGCGATAGGAGGAGATGACGGAGATGCCCATCTTGGACATCGTCTTCAGCAGGCCCTTGTCGATGGCTTTCTTGAAGCGGCCGACAGCGTCTTTCAGGGTGAGCTGGCCGAACAGCGCGCGGCGGTGGCGGTCCGCGATGCTTTCCTGTGCGAGATAGGCGTTCACCGTGGTCGCACCCACGCCGATGAGCACGGCGAAGTTGTGTATGTCCATGCACTCGGCGGCGCGAACGTTGAGGCTGGTGAAGGTGCGCAGGCTGCAGGCCACGAGATGCGTGTGCACGGCGCCGGTGGCGAGGATCATCGGGATCGGCACGCGCGCGGCACTCTGGTGTTCGTCCGTCAGCACGACATGGGTGCAGCCTTCGCGCACGCCTTCTTCCGCCTGGCGGCGGACGCGCTGGATGGCTTGGCGCAGGCCGGCCTCGCCGTCTTCCACGGGGAAGGTGCAGTCCACGACGATTGCGGAGGTGCCCATCATGCGCAGCATCGCCTCGAACTCGGCGTTGCTGAGCACGGGCGATTCCAACTGCAGCAGGTCGCACTGGCTGCTGTCCTGGTCCAGCACGTTGCCCAGGTTGCCGAGGCGCGTCTTGAGGCTCATCACGCGGGTTTCGCGCAGGCTGTCGATCGGCGGGTTGGTGACCTGGGCGAAGTTCTGGCGGAAGTAGTGGTGCAGGCCGCGATATTGCTCGGAGAGCACGGCGATGGGCGTGTCGTCGCCCATGCTGCCGGTGGCTTCCACGCCGTCTTCCACCATCGGGTGGAGGATGGTTTCCAGTTCCTCGAGTGTCATGCCCACGGCGAGTTGGCGGCGGCGCAGTGTTTCGCCCTGGTAGTAGATCGGCTCCGGCGCGTCGGTCTTGACGATGTGGTCGATCTTTTTCACGCGCGCCGTCCAGGCGCCGTAGGGGTGGCGGGCGGCAAGCATGTCGAGCACGGCGTCGTTCTTCAGGAAACGGCCGTCTTCGAGGTCAACGGCGACCATCTCGCCTGGGCCGATGCGGCCTTTTTCGACGATGAGGTTTTCTTCCAGCGTCACCATGCCGGTTTCCGAGCCGAGGATCAGCATGCCGTCCGTGGTGACGGAGTAGCGTAGCGGGCGCAGGCCGTTGCGATCGAGGCCGGCGATGGCCCAGCGGCCGTCGGTGGCGCACATGGCGGCGGGGCCGTCCCACGGTTCCATGACGGCGTTGCAGTACAGGAACATGTCCACGTGTTCCTGTTTCATGGTGGCGTCGTTGCCGGTGCTGGCCGGTATCATCAGCGCCTTTGCCATCGGCGCGTCGCGGCCGGCGTGGATGAGGAGCTCGAAGACGTTGTCGAGGACGGCGGTGTCGCTGCCGCTGGCCTGGATGACCGGTTTTATGTCGTCGATATAGGCGTCGAGTTCGCCCGCGGCGAGGCGCGTCTCGTGGCTCTTCATCCAGTTGGTGTTGCCGGAGACGGTGTTTATCTCGCCGTTATGGGCGAGCGTGCGGAAGGGTTGCGCCAGTTTCCAGGTGGGGAACGTGTTGGTGGAATAGCGCTGGTGGTAGATGGCGAAACGGCTGATGAAGCGGGGGTCGGTTAGGTCCGGGTAGAAGGTGGCGAGATGTTCCGCGAGGAACATGCCCTTGTAGATTATGGATCGGCAGGACAGCGAGCAGATGTAGAGCTCGGGGATCTGCGCGGCGATGGCGGCTTTCTCTATGCGGCGGCGGATAACGTACAGGTCCCGCTCGAACACGTCCGGCGCGCTGCGTGGCGTGTTGCGCACCATGATCTGTTCGATTTCGGGGCGTGTCTGGTTGGCTTTTTCGCCGATCACGCTGACGTCTATCGGGACCTGGCGCCAGCCGTAGATTTGGTAGCCGAAGCGGAGGATTTCGGTCTCCGTGATCTGGCGGCAGCGTTCCTGGGCGGCGAAGTCGGTTTTCGGCAGGAAGACCTGGCCCACCGCGATCTGGCCGTCCTGGGCGCGTTCGCCGCCGCGCTCGATGGCTTCGGCGAAGAAGTCCTGCGGGATCTCGATGTGTATGCCGGCGCCGTCACCGGTCTTGCCGTCGGCGTCCACGGCGCCGCGGTGCCAGAGGGCGCTGAGCGCGTCTATGCCGGCTTGCACGATGGCGCGGCGCGGTTTGCCGTCCAGGGATGCGATGAGGCCGACGCCGCAGGCATCGTGTTCCTGGGCGGGGGAGTAGGTGTGTTCGAGGCGCGCGACGTTGGCGTGCCAGTCAGACAAGAGATCAGCGGGTTCTTTGACGGTCATCGTCCTCAGTCCTTCGGATTACTTGCCAATAGACCGGCCAGGGAAACCTTGCCGGGCGGGTCGCTGATCCTGCGCTCCCGTCAAAGCAACGAACCGTTCGGTCTCAGCCAAAGCGGAGTCTTCGATTATTCCACAACCCCGTATTGTTTTCGTCGTCAGTGCGCCCGCTGATCCGAATCGATCCCAGATGGCTCGCTCAATGGCAATTTGAGACATTTGCTGAGCGCGCTCAGCGTTAAATCGGCCTCGATCGAGGTCAGCCATAAGCACATTCTGAGCTGTCAGCACTGTAGCTCAGCGGAAATATCCAAAAGAGCCTCTTTCACCACTTTAGAGAAAGCTTGTCTGGCAGTAGCCGCCATTGCCGGCAGGTTTTCTTGCCTCACTCCGCCGCAACCAGCATCGGCGCTACCCGCGCGCTCGGCTGCAGATACGCGTGTATACGCGCCGCGGCATCTCGCCCGTCGCGTATCGCCCACACTACCAGGCTGGCGCCGCGCACGATGTCGCCCGCCGCGAACACGCCGGGCAGGCTCG
>CAXTVW010000142.1:0-2633 GCA_964247675.1 uncultured Acetobacteraceae bacterium | reverse complement strand
ACCAGGCTGGCGCCGCGCACGATGTCGCCCGCCGCGAACACGCCGGGCAGGCTCGTCTGGAACGATGTGTGGTTCACCTTCAACGTGCCCCAGCGCGTGACCTCCAGCGCCTCCTGGCCCCAAAGCGTGGGCAACGGCTCGGCATCGAACCCCAGTGCCTTGATCACCAGATCGGCCTGCAAGTTGAAGTGGCTGCCGTCCACCACCTCGACCGATTGCCGGCCGGACGCATCGGGAAGGCCCAGCCGCATGTGCACCGCGCGCACGGCGTTCACGTGGTTGTCGCCGAGGAAGGCTTCGGGGGCGCTCAGCCAGACAAAGCGCACGCCCTCTTCTTCCGCGTTCTTCACCTCGCGCAGGCTGCCGGGCATGTTCGTCTTGTCGCGCCGGTAAACACAGCTTACGGACGCGGCACCCTGGCGGATGGACGTGCGCACGCAATCCATCGCGGTGTCACCACCGCCGATCACCACCACATGCTTGCCCGCCGCATCCAGCAGGCCGCTGTCGAAATCGGGCACGTCGTCGCCCAGGCCCTTGCGGTTGGAGGCGATCAGGAAATCCAAAGACGGGACGATGCCGGGCAGGCCGGAGCCCGGGCCGCCGATGTCGCGCGCCTGGTATACGCCGGTGGCCAGCAGGACCGCGTCATGGCGCGCGCGCAGCTCCGCGAACGTCACGTCACGGCCCACCTCGGTGTTCAGGTGGAACACGATGCCGCCCTGCTCCAGCAGCTGCCAGCGGCGCAGCACGATGTCCTTTTCCAGCTTGAAGCCGGGGATGCCGTACATCATCAGGCCGCCCACGCGGTCATGCCTGTCATAAACATGCACCTGGTAGCCGCGGCGGCGCAGCTCCTCGGCCGCCGCAAGCCCGCCAGGGCCCGCGCCCACCACGCCAATGCTTTGCGAGAGCTCCTGGCGGGGGGCGACCGGCTTGACCCAGCCCTGGGTGAACGCGTGGTCGGTGATGAAGCGCTCGACGGCACCGATGGTGACGCTCTCGAAGCCGCGCTCGATGACGCAGTTGCCCTCGCACAGCCGGTCCTGCGGGCAGATGCGGCCGCAGATCTCGGGGAAGTTGTTGGTGGCCGCGCTCACCTCGTAGGCCTCGTCCAGCCGGCCTTCCGCGGTCAGCTTCAGCCAGTCCGGAATGTTGTTGTTCAGCGGGCAGTGGATGGAACAGAACGGCACGCCGCACTGGCTGCACCGGCTGGACTGCGCCTCCGCCAGCGGGATGGCGAAGTCGCGGTAGATCTCGTCAAAATCGGCCACGCGTGCCGCCGTATCGCGCTTGTCGGGCTGGTGCTGGGGCATCGTCGTGAATTGCAGCATGCGGTCTGCCATAGCCAGCCTCCTCGAACAGCCGCCGCGGCGGCTTCGGAGGAAGCATTAGGTAAGCGCGTTAACCGATGCGAGCCATAAAAAGCCAGTGGGACAGCTAAGCTGTCCTTGTTTTCCGGCTTTTCCGGTGTTTGCGGGTCAGCCCTGCATAAACTTGCCGGATATTAGGGCCGTTCCGGACTCATCGGCTCGCCTGCCCGCAGCCCGCCCTTGCGGAACCGGGCAAGATAGGCGGGAACGACCAGCTCGATCGGCGTGGGCTTCACCCCCAGAGCGGTCAGCCCCGGCATGGCCGGGTCCGCCACATTGTCCCGCTGCAGCATCAGCAATTGGTCGCTGGTCAGGCCGCTGAACGGGATGCGCGCCATCAGCGAGGCGACGCCGTCAGGCATCGGTACCAGCGGCCGGTGCCGGCCGATCTGCGCCAGGATCCAGCCCAGGATTTCGCGGAAGGTCATCACCTTCGGGCCACCCAGCTCGTAGGTGTGTCCTGCCGCGTCCGGCCGGCTGATGGCGCCCATCACCGCGTCCGCCACGTCGCCTACGAACACCGGCTGGAAGCGGCTGGCGCCGGCGATCACCGGCATGATGGGGCTTACCAGCGCCAGTCCTGCGAACCGGTTGAAGAACTTGTCCTCCGGTCCGAACACCAGAGAGGGCCGCAGGATGGTGGCTTGCGGGAAATACTGGCGCACCAGGCGCTCGCCCTCCGCCTTCGTGCGCGCATATTGGGACGGGCTGGCCGCATCGGCGCCGATGGCGGACATCTGCACCAGCTTCTGCACACCGGCGGCGGCCGCCAGGCGGGCTACCCGGCCGGCGCCCTCGGCCTGTATGGCGGCGAAATCGCCGGATTTCCGCTCGGCCAGGATGCCAACCAGGTTCACCACGATGTCCGCGCCTTCGATCACGCGCGCCAGCGTGCCGTCGGCGGTGATGTTGGCGTAGAGCGGCACCACCTGGCCGACACGGCCCATCGGCCGCAGGGACATGGCCGTCTCGGGATCGCGCACCGCCACGCGAACCACGTGGCTGGCGCTGGCCAGACGCTTGACGACGTAGCGCCCCAGGAAACCGGACCCGCCGATGACGGTGGCGACGCTGCGTGATTCCATGGGTGGGCTCCTGGTGGCTTACAGCCCTAGTAGGAAAGCCTATGGCGGGCGGCAAGGAAGGCAGGAAGCAAGCCGTCCCTTTTCCAAAAAACTTTTCGTCCCTACCGACGGATGCAGAAACAGCCGCCGACAGGGAGCAAAAGTTTTTTGCTTCTTTTTTTCAAAAAAGAAGGCC
>CAXTVW010000141.1:0-9181 GCA_964247675.1 uncultured Acetobacteraceae bacterium | reverse complement strand
TCGAGTTCAAGGACCACCTGCGCTCGGTCGACGTGCTGATGATCGACGACCTGCAGTTCCTCATCGGCAAGGACAACACACAGGAAGAGTTCTTCCACACGTTCAACGCGCTGGTGGATGCCGGCAAGCAGATCGTCGTCAGTGCCGACAAATCACCCTCGGATCTCTCCGGCCTGGAAGACCGCCTGCGCACGCGCCTGGGTTGCGGCATGGTCGCCGACCTGCACGCCACAACCTTCGAACTGCGCATCAGCATACTCGAGGCCAAAGCCACACGCGCCGGCGCCGAAGTGCCGGCCAACGTGCTGGAGTTCCTCGCGCGCAAGATCACGTCCAACGTGCGTGAACTGGAAGGCTCGCTGAACCGCCTGATCGCCCATGCCGGCCTGTTCGACCGCAAGATCACGCTGGACACCGCGCAGGAATTGCTGCGCGACATCCTCAACAACCCCAAAAACAACAAGGTGACCATCGGCGAAATCCAGCGCCGCGTCGCCGAACGTTACAACATGCGGCCCGGCGACATGGTAAGCGCGCGCCGCGCCCGCGCGGTGGCGCGGCCTCGGCAGGTGGCGATGTTCCTGGCCAAGCAGCTCACGGGCAGCTCCCTGCCCGAGATCGGCAAGAAGTTCGGCAATCGCGACCACACCACGGTGATGCACGCTTGCGCGCGGATTACCGAGCTGATGCAAAGCGATAGTGTTTTGGCCGAGGATGTGGATTTGTTGCGGAAGCTTCTGGAAAGCTGAGGAAGGAAGGAAGGAAGGCCTTCTTTTTTGAAAAAAAGAAGCAAAAAACTTTTGATCCAGCTGTCGCGCCGAGTCGAAACGCAGCGTAGGATGACAGCATTTACGGTGCCTGCCGTAACAAATGCTTGGCCCGACGTCAGAACCACCCTTGGAGTCGTGTTGCTCCTTGCCTGCCTTTATTTCTTGTCGTCGCATTGTTTAGCGGCAGACGCGCAGCCCGATCTATGGCTGGTCAGATCGGCGAACGAGGCAGGTGGCAAGCTCGCCATCGTTCTTCAGGTGGACGCACCGTCTTCGTGTCGGCTGGCAAACATCAGCGCTGTTCGAAAGAGTTCAGATTGCTTCAGATGGCGTAACTGTCGGTTGGACCGAGAGGAATCAGCCGAAGGCCAGAACCACATCGAATGCGGTCCCAACAGCATCTATGTCGCGGCCGGCCTGTCCGTTTGACGTGAAGGAGACCTACTACACAGGTTCAAGAACTCTTCGCCATTTTGACGACCAGCAAAGCTGTGTCCTGCACGATGTCGTTACTGGTCGGGTCTCGAAACAATGGAGTCACACCGCAAAGACCGATCCTCCTGATTGGGCAGCAGACATCGTTGATCGGTAACGTAAGCCGCGCGGGCGACCTTTCGAAACGACGGCATGTCGGAGAGAGTCCGCGACAGCACAACCAAAAGTTTTTTGCTTCTTTTTTTCAAAAAAGAAGGCCTTTCTTGCTTCCTGAAAACGCCACGATGCGAGTCCGCCTCACTCCGGATCAATGCGCCTGGTTGTCCAGCATGCACTCTTTCACCGCGTCCGAAAACTTGGTCTTCAGGGCCTGGAAGGTCGGGTTGCTGTTCGCGTCGCCGTTGACGGCGCTTAACGTAGCCGCGTGAACGTCTCCCACCGTCAGGCTGGCGACGACCCGATCGCTGGCACAGCCGCAGATGACTGTTGCCTTGTTAGCCACGCCCGGATCAGGGCTGTTCAACGTTGCCATCAAGCTTCTCTGACAGGCGGACACACTGGAAGTCCGGAAGCTGGCAACAAACCCGGTTATGACGGGATCGGTCGAGTCCTTGGCGGGTGCGCTGTCTGCGATATCCGGGCTGGCTGTCGCCGCCACGGGCGGCGGCACAGGTGCTGCGTGCGGCATGCTCGTCGTACCCGGCCTGGTAACCAGAACCACGACCAACGCCAGCGCAAGCAGGAATACCGCACCAATCAGAAGCGTGATCCTGGACATGCTCAAGCTCTCCGGGGAAAAACACAGGGCGACAGAATACGCACGCAGCCGCAAGATCGGCGACAGCACAGACAAAGGTTTTTTGATTGTTTTTTCAAAAAACAATTGCTTGCTCGCCGTCTACCCCTCCCGAAACACACTCACCGGATGCCCTTGCGCAAACAGCAGCGCCCGCAGATCCGCGAAATCCACCCGGTTTGCCACCTCCGCCGCCACCACCGGCTTGGCGCGGAACGCAACCCCCAGCCCCGCCTCGCGCAGCATCGCCAGGTCGTTCGCCCCGTCGCCCACCGCGAGCGTGTCTTGCCGGCGTATCCCGCCGTCGCGGGCCAGCGCGCGCAGCGTGGCCAATTTGGTATCGCGGTCCAGGATCGGTTCCGCCACTGCGCCGGTCAGGCGCTCGCCGTCGTCCAGCAGCACGTTGGCGCGGGCGTGGTCGAAGCCGCAGAGCGCCGCTACGCGTTGGGAGAAGAAGGTGAATCCGCCGGAGACCAGGGCGGTGGTGGCGCCAAACGAGCGCATGGTGGCGACCAGCGTGTGTGCCCCAGGGGTCAGGCGCACGCCTGCCCAGGTAGCTTCCAGCGCGGTGAGAGGCAGGCCCTGCAGCATGGCGACCCGGGCGCGCAGGGCCTCGCGGAAATCGATCTCTCCGTTCATGCTGGCGCGGGTGATCTCTGCCACCTTTTCCTTCAGACCGGCGTAGGCGGCGAGCTCGTCCAGTGTTTCGGAGGTGACGATCGTGCTGTCCATGTCGGCCACCAGCAGGCGGCGGGCGCGCCCGCGTTCGCGGCTGACGAGGATGTCGATCGGCGCATTTTCCAGCGCCGCGCGGGCAGGCGCCAGGTCGTCGGCGGGCACGCCCGGTATGTCGGCCGCCTCGCCCGGGGAGAGGATGAGCGGAGTGCGGCCGCCGGCGGCTTCGCGCACCCGGTCGATGGTGGCCTGGGTCAGGTTCGTGCGCTCTCTGTCGGCCACCAGGGTCAGCACGTAGCGCATGGGGTGGCCTTCCGCAGAGCGGGTGGGGTGTAGGCGATGAGCGCCGATGCGGGCAAGAAGACCGCGTTCGTGGTGGCCGGGCCCACCTGCAGCGGCAAGAGCGCGCTGGCGCTGGACCTGGCGGAGCGGCTGGGCGGCGCGGTGATCAACGCCGACTCGATGCAGGTATACCGGGAGTTGCGCGTGCTGACGGCGCGCCCGACTGCGATGGATGAAGCCCGCGCGCCGCATGCTCTGTACGGCGTGCGTCCGGCCGGCGAGCCTGGCACGGCAGCGTGGTGGCGGGAGGCGGCACTGGCGGCGATGGCGGCTGCACACACCCAGGGCCGCGTGCCCATATTGTGCGGCGGCACCGGCATGTACCTGGCCGCCTTGTGGCAAGGACTGGCAGACATTCCCGACGCGGGCGAGGCGGCACGTGCCGAAGCCCGGGGCTTGCTGGCGGCGGAAGGTTCTGCCGCACTGCATGCGCGTCTGGCGACGGCCGATCCCGCGACGGCCGCCGGCCTGCGCCCGTCCGACGGCCAGCGCCTGGCGCGCGCCTGGGAAGTGTGGCGCGGCACCGGCCGTGGTCTGGCGGCGTGGCAGGCGCAGGCGAGCCAGGCGGAGGCGGGGTGGTCCGTGCGTGCCATCGTGCTGGACCCGCCGCGGGCGGAGCTGCGGGCGGCCATCGCCGCCCGGTTCGCGGCGATGCTGCAGGGCGGCGCGCTGGCGGAGGTGCGCCTCCTGCTGGATCGCGGGCTGGATCCGGCCTTGCCGGCGATGCGGGCGCATGGCGTGCCCGAGTTGTCCGCCTATCTGCGCAATGAGATCGGCCTGGACGAGGCGGAGCGCCGCGCCGTGTTGGCAACGGGGCAATACACGAGGCGGCAGGCGACGTGGTTCCGGCACCGGCCCGTCGGGCCAAGTGGCAGCAATGCAGCCCAAACCGACACGCATAGGTTAGTTGCGCGCTACGCCTCTTTCACGCAACTACCTGATAGTTTCCTGGCAGGTTTCTGACACTTTATTTTCTGTCGATTTGACGTGCTGTATCGTAGCGGGTTAGAAACGCTCTATGAACGCCATAACGCACGCAGCCGGCGACGCCGGACACGTCACCCAGACCGCTTCGGGCGCCGAAGTGCTGTTGCGCTGCCTGCGGGACCAGGGCGTCGAGGTGATTTTCGGCTATCCCGGCGGCGCCGTGCTGCCGATCTATGACGCGCTGTTCCAGCAGAGTGACATACGCCATATCCTGGTGCGCCACGAGCAGGCCGCCGTGCACGCCGCCGAGGGCTACGCGCGCAGCACAGGCCGCGTGGGCGTGGTGCTGGTCACCAGCGGCCCTGGCGCCACCAACGCGGTGACCGGCCTGCTGGACGCGCTGATGGATTCCGTGCCGCTCGTGTGCCTCACAGGCCAGGTGCCCACCCACCTGATCGGCAACGACGCGTTCCAGGAAGCCGACACCACCGGCATCACCCGCCCGGCCACCAAGCACAACTACCTGGTCAAGCGCAGCGAGGATCTGGCGCGCACGGTGCATGACGCGTTCTACGTGGCGCGCACCGGCCGGCCCGGCCCGGTAGTGGTCGACCTGCCGAAGGACATACTGATTGCGCCTGCCGCCTACGAAGCGGCGAGCAACAAGCCGCATCGCAGCTATCGCCCGGTGACGCAGCCCGATCCCGCCGCGATCGCCCGGGCGGTCCGCGCGCTGAAGGGCGCACGCCGCCCGATGGTGTATGCCGGGGGCGGCGTGATCAACGCCGGTCCGGAAGCCGCGCGCCTGCTGGCCGAGCTGGTCCGTCTGGGCCGGCTGCCCTGCACCAACACGCTGATGGGGCTGGGGGCGTTTCCCGCGTCCGACATGCATTTCGTGGGCATGCTGGGCATGCACGGCACCTACGAAGCCAACATGGCGATGCATGGCTGCGACGTGCTGTTCAACATCGGCGCCCGTTTCGACGACCGGGTCACCGGCCGGCTGTCCGCCTTCAGCCCGGGCAGCTTCAAGATCCATGGCGACATCGACCCGTCCAACATAAACAAGAACGTGGCCGTGGACGTGCCGATCGTGGGCGATGCGGGCGCGATCCTGCGCGCCATGGTCGAAGCCTGGCATGCCGAGCCGGCGCCACAGAATGCCGGTGCCGTGGCCGAGTGGTGGCGCGAGATCGCCGCATGGCGCGCGGTGGAAAGCCTGCGCTTCACGCAGGACATGTCGGCCGACGCGGTGATAAAGCCGCAATATGCCGTCCAGCGCCTGCACGATCTGTGCAAGCTGTCCGGGCGGGACACGTTCATCAGCACCGAAGTGGGCCAGCATCAGATGTGGGCGGCCCAGCACTTCCATTTTGACAAGCCGAACCGCTGGATGACCAGCGGTGGTCTTGGCACCATGGGCTACGGCCTGCCCGCCGCGGCCGGCGTGCAGGTGGCGCACCCCGACGCGCTGGTGATCGACATCGCCGGCGAGGCCAGCATCCTGATGAACATCCAGGAAATGGGCACGCTTGCGCAGTATCGCCTGCCGGTGAAGATATTCATCCTGAACAACGAATACATGGGCATGGTGCGCCAGTGGCAGGAGCTGCTGCACGGCTCACGCTATTCCGAAAGCTATAGCGCCGCGCTGCCGGATTTCGTCAAGCTCGCGGAAAGCTTCCACGCGCACGGCCTGCGCGCCCGGAATTTGGGCGAGCTGGACGGCGTGATCGAACAGATGCTCGCCATAGATGGCCCGGTGATCGCCGATATCTGCGTCGACCGCGCGGAGAACTGCTACCCGATGATCCCGTCCGGCGCGGCGCATAACGAGATGATCCTCGGCCCGGAGAATGCCGGCCGCACCGCCAGCATCACCGACGAAGGCCTGATGCTGGTCTGATGTCGGACGCCGCACAAAGCCTGCGCAGCGCCACCATCTCGGTGCTGGTCGATAATGAGTCCGGCGTGCTCGCGCGCGTAATCGGGCTGTTCTCCGGCCGCGGCTACAACATCGACAGTCTGACGGTGGCCGCGGTGGACCAGGACCGCACGCGCAGCCGCATCAACGTCGTCACCTCCGGCACGGAAATGGTGATCGGCCAGATAAAGGCGCAGCTCGACCGCCTGGTGCCGGTCTATCGCGTGGCGGATTTGTCGAAAGACGGCCCGCACGTGGCGCGCGAGATGGCGCTGATCAAAGTGGTTGCCGGAGGAGAGGCGCGCTCGGAATCGCTGCGCATCGCCGACGCGTTCCGCGCGCGCGTGGTCGATACGACGACAGGGAGTTTCGTCTTCGAGCTGACCGGGTCTATCGAGAAGATCGACGCTTTCATCGAACTGCTTCGCCCGCTTGGGCTGGCGGAGGTTTCTCGTACGGGGATTGCTGCTATCGCCCGCGGGGTGGGGACGCTTTAAGAAAGCAAGGCCTTCTTTTTTGAAAAAAAGAAGCAAAAAACTTTTACTCCGCTGTCGCGCCGCGTTTCAGCAGCCGCCGACAGGGAGCAAAAGTTTTTTGCTTCTTTTTTTCAAAAAAGAAGGCCTTGCCTTCCTTCTTAAGGACCGACCCAAGAATGCGCGTATATTACGACAGAGACGCCGACGTGAACCTGATCAAAAGCCGCCGCGTCGCCGTCATCGGCTACGGCAGCCAGGGCCACGCCCACGCGCGCAACCTGCATGACAGCGGCGTGCCTGACGTGGTCGTGGGCCTGCGTCCAGGCTCCGCCGGCGTGGCCAAGGCGGAGGCCGCCGGGCTGCGCGTCATGGGTCCGTCGGAAGCCGCCGCGTGGGCGGACGTGATCATGGTGCTCACGCCGGATGAGGGCCAAGGCGACCTCTATCGCGACCATCTCGGCCCCAACATGCGCGAAGGCACCGCGCTCGCTTTCGCCCACGGCCTGAACATCCACTTCAACCTGATCGATCCCCGGCCGGACATCGACGTGTTCATGATCGCGCCGAAAGGGCCCGGCCACACCGTCCGCTCCGAATACGAGCGCGGCGGCGGCGTACCCTGCCTGGTCGCGGTGGACCAGAACCCGTCCGGCAACGCACTGGAGATCGCACTCAGCTATGCCAGCGCCATAGGCGGCGGCCGCGCCGGCATCATCGAGACCTCGTTCAAGGAAGAGTGCGAGACAGACCTGTTCGGCGAGCAGGCAGTGCTGTGCGGCGGCCTGGTGGAGCTGATCAAGGCCGGGTTCGAGACGCTGACGGAAGCGGGCTACGCGCCGGAGATGGCGTATTTCGAGTGCCTGCACGAGGTGAAGCTGATCGTGGACCTGATCTACGAGGGCGGCATCGCCAACATGAATTATTCCATCAGCAACACGGCGGAGTACGGCGAATACGTCACCGGCCCGCGCATCATCACCGCCGAGACGAAGGCGGAAATGAAGCGCGTGCTGGCGGACATCCAGTCCGGCCGCTTCGCGCGCGACTGGATACTGGAGAACAAGGTGAACCAGGCGAGCTTCCGCGCCACGCGGCGGCGCAATGCCGAGCACCCGATCGAGCGCGTGGGCGAGCGGCTGCGCGGCATGATGCCCTGGATCACCAAGAACGCCCTGGTCGATAAATCGAAGAACTGAGGCCGGCCAGCCACAAAACCGCCATCATTACCGAAAAAAAAGCTGACGACTCCGGCCATTCAATGCCAAAGGGGCGTGCGTTTCAGACATGCTGCTACGGCGTCGTGTATGGCCGACGCGTCCCCGCCTCACCCACAGAACAAGAAGTATGGAGACCCTATGAAGCTCCCCCTGATGAGCACCGCCTTCGTCGCTGCTGCCCTGATCGCCGCCCCGGCTTTCGCCCAGACGCCTGACGCTTCTGCCCCGGCCGCCACCACCACCACCAGCACGCCGCCGGACAGCACGACCACGACCACGACGACGACCCACAAGAAGCACCATCACCACTCGTCTTCGCATCACCACCACACGAAGGCCGCCAGCAGCGATGCCGCGGCACCTGCTCCGGACGCGTCCGCGCCCGCGCCTGACGCGCCGAAGTAAGGCAAACAAGGCCTTCTTTTCTGGAGAAGAGAAGCGAAAGACTTTTGCTCCGCTGTCGCGGACTGCTTCACCAGCCGCCGACAGGGAGCAGAAGTCTTTTGCTTCTTCTTCCAAAACCGCTTTCTTGCCTTCTTAACGCACGCCCGCCTATAACTGGCCGCATGACTGCGGTCGCCTCCTTCGCGCTTCGACTTATCGCCCCCTGAGCGGGTTCGTTCAGGGGCGCCCGGTGCCATTGGCACCCACACGATAATTCCGATCTGCCGAGGACCATCCCATGCCTGTTGACCATCCGAGTTTCGGCCGTCTGGACGACGACCGCGTCATCATGTTCGACACCACGCTGCGCGACGGCGAGCAGTCGCCCGGCTTTTCGATGAACCTGGCCGAGAAGGTGCGCCTGGCCCACGCGCTGGCGGAGCTTGGCGCCGACGTGATCGAGGCGGGCTTCCCCATCGCCTCGCCAGGCGATTTCGAAAGTGTGGAAGCCATCGCGAAAGCCGTCCGCCGGCCGGTGATCTGCGGCCTGGCCCGGTCGGCACCTGGCGACATCCTGCGCGCCGCCGAGGCAGTGCGCCACGCCGAGCGGCCGCGCATACACACGTTCATCAGCACCAGCCCGCTGCACATGAAATACAAGCTGCGCATGGAGCCGGAAGCCGTGCTGGAAGCCGTTACCGCCTCCGTCACCCTCGCCCGCCGCCACACGGCCGACGTGGAGTGGTCCGCCGAGGACGGCAGCCGCACGGAGCCGGACTTCCTGGCGCGCTGCGTGGAGGCGGCCATCGCCGCGGGTGCCACCACGATCAACATCCCCGATACCGTCGGCTACGCATTGCCGGACGACCTGACACGCATCTTCTCCGATTTGCGCGCGCGCGTGCCGGGCGCGGACACCGTGGTGTTCTCTGCGCATAACCACAACGATCTGGGCCTGGCGGTGGCGAACACCGTGGCCGCTTTGCGCGCCGGCGCCCGCCAGGTGGAATGCACGATAAACGGCATAGGCGAGCGCGCCGGCAACGCGGCCCTGGAAGAGATCACGATGGCGCTGCGCACACGCCAGGATGCGGTTCCGCTGCGCACCGGCATCGTCAGCGAGCACATTCTGCGCACCTCGCGCCTGCTGTCCACCATCACCGGCTTCGACGTGCAGCCGAACAAGGCGATCGTCGGCCGCAACGCGTTCGCGCATGAGAGCGGCATCCACCAGG
>CAXTVW010000140.1:0-9271 GCA_964247675.1 uncultured Acetobacteraceae bacterium | reverse complement strand
GGGAGGCTGGCTCCCGAAGTAGGACTCGAACCTACGACAAAGCGATTAACAGTCGCTTGCTCTACCAACTGAGCTATTCGGGATCAGCGGAGCAGCCGTATAGCGGGGGCTGCTCCGCGGGTAAAGACCCAGGCGGCACGGTTTGGTGCGGGTGGTCGGACTCGAACCGACAAGGGATCACTCCCGGCAAATTTTGAGTCTGCTGTGGTTACCATTTCACCACACCCGCGGAGGCGGGAAAGTATCTCAGAAGGCAGAAAGAAAGAAAGCGGTTCTTTCTTAAAAAGAGAACTGAAACCGGTCGCCCACCGGAAAGGAGTCCGCGACAGCGCAGATAAAAGCTTTTTGCTTCTTTTTCTCGAAAAAGAGGGCCTTCCTTTCGCGCCTTCAATTGACCAACGCTCAGATCACGCCCGCGTGAGAGCCAGCATTGTCATCGAACGGTGATGGTTCAGGGTTGGTCAACGCGCGACACGTCTGCCGCCCGCCTTCGGGCCAACCGCTTCCGTAAGGAAACCCAGCCATGACCCGTAACCAGTGGTGGAAAACCACGTGCGCGTTTGCCGCCGCGACCGGCCTTCTCCAGCCAACCACGGTCCAAGCCGGCCAGAACGCCGTCACGTTCGGTCCGCCCTCGAGCGCCACGGTTACCGCCCGCATGGTGAGCCCGGCCAGCGAGCCCACGCTGACCTCGGCGCAAAAAGTCGCCCTGCTGCAGAAGAACATCAAATACGTGTTCGTGCTGTTTCAGGAGAACCGCTCGTTCGACCAGCATTTCGGCACGTTCCCCGGCGTGAACGGCCTGTTTCCGGCCGGCAACCAGCCCGGCTACCGCCAGCCGATCGTCAATACGGACGGCACCACCACCACGATCTCGCCGTTCAAGATCCCCAACACGGTCGTCAACACCGCTGGCAACACGGTGCAGATCTATCCGGCTGATACGGACAGCGTGGACCATTCGCACACCGGCATCGTCAACAGCATCGACTACAGCGGCGGCAAGACGCTCAGTGACCGCTACGCGTTGAACGAGGAAGGCCTGACCACCAACGGTGCCGGCGCCATCGTATCGCGCTCCACCGGCGCCCCGCTCTCCTCGCTGACCATCACCACGGCGCAGAAGCAGAACGCCGAGCTGGTGATGAGCCATCTCGACTGCGACACCATCCCGTTCCTGTGGCAGTATGCCGACCGTTTCGCGCTGTTCGACAATTTCCACATGACGGTCACCGGCCCGTCCACGCCTAACGCGATCGCCATGATCGCTGGCCAGTCCGGCCTTACGCAATGGGCGCTGCATCCCAGCGAGGCGACGGTCAACACCAACGGCACGACGCTGGCCAGCAGCGGCGGCGAGCCCGTGGTGGGCGATCCCGGTCCGTATGCCGGCTCCAACCTCGACCAGTCGCAAGTCAAGCCACCCTATGGCCCAAACGACGAGTCGCCAGCCACGCCGGCGCTCAACCAGACCTACGCGACGCTTCCGCTCTCCTTCATGGGCAGCAACATCAACGACGTCATCAAGTCTGACGAGAACCCGGCGCTCGACCTCACCGACGTGCAGAGCGACATCGCCACGATCTCATCGAAGAACATGCCGGTGAACTGGGGCTGGTACCAGGAAGGCTACGACCACGAACCGACCGACGGCAGCGGGCCTGCCACGAACGCCACCTACATCACCCATCACGAGGCGCCGCAGTATTTCGGCTACCTTGGCGACAACACGCATGTGTTGCGCACCAACCTGCACGGCCTGGGCGATTTCTACACCGCCATCAGCGCGGGCAAGCTGCCGGGCCACGGCGTGTATTATGTGCGCGGCGGCTACGGCAACAATGATGGCCTGGTGCCGGTCGACCCGACCGCCAGCATCCAGGCAGCGTTTGCCGGCAGCGACGACCACCCCGGCTACTCCGACGCGCAGATCGCCGAAGCGCTTGTGGCAGACAGCGTGAACGCGATCGCCAACAGCCCCTACTGGGCCCACAGCGCCATCATCATCAGCTATGATGAAACGGATGGTCTGTACGATCACGTGCCTTCCAGCATACGCGTGAACGACAGCTTCGGCGAACCGCTCTCCGGCGGTCCGCGCATCCCCACGATCGTGATCTCGCCGTTCGCGTCCGTGCACTCGATCACTGCCAAATATGCGGAACACAGCTCGGTCATCAAGTTCATCGACGAGGTATTCAACCTTGTTCCATTGCAGGAACTGCCTGACGAGGTGAAGGCACGCGGCATCGGCAACAAGTCGATCGAGCCGAACATGACTCCGATCGATGGCGATGCAACGATCAGCGACCTGTCGGAAGCTTTCGACAACGCCCGCCTGTCCGGTACGGCGGCGCTGCTTCCCGCGTCCTATGCCGAGATCTCGGACACGGTTGTGCACACCCTGCCGCACTATAACGGCCAGGGTTGCTACACGCTGAACATCGTGCCGACCGACTACAAGAACGGCAAGCTGCTGGATCCGGCGCCGGCTGACTTCAACCCGCGTCCTAGCTCTTCGCCTGGGACTCCCACGGTTCCGGGCTGGACACCATAGAGTAAGAAAGCAGTCCTTTTTTGAAAAAACGGACCAAAAAACTTTTGGTCTGTTCGCACTTGCAGCGCGGGTGTCTGAGTGACGGACACGCACGTTGTTGCGAGCGGTGACAGCAGAGCAAAATTTTTTGTTTCTTTTTTTCAAAAAAGAAATGCTTTCTTCCTGTCTTTTCTGAAAGTGCAAATGCGAAGAACTCTATCGGCATTGTTGCTGCTCGCGACAAATGCGCAAGCAGGCACTACACTGGACGCCGTCAGAAAATCCCACACGCTAAGCTGCGGTGTGATGACCGCGCTGAACGACGAGACGAAGGACGACACGCACGGCAACACGGCGGCGTTTGGCGCGGACATATGCCGCGCCGTGGCAGCGGCGGCCCATGCGACGGTGGTCGTTCACGCGTTCCCGTCCGAAGAGCGGGCCTACAAGGCTTTGAATGACGGCACGATCGCCCTGTTCGTCGGTGGCACGCCTGATCCCGGGTTGGCGCGGCGGTATGGCATTGCCTATTTGCATCCTGTGTTCTTCGACAGCCAGGGATTGCTGGTGCACAAGGACCGTGGCCTTCATTCGTTGCGTGACCTGGCCGGCAAGCACGTGTGTTTCATCGGTACTACGGAAGCCGAGCGGCACCTGAACGATGCAACGCACAAGGAAGGGATCAGCATAGCGCCTTTCCCGTTCGAAGAGATTGGCGAGATGGAAGCGGCGCTCGTCGGCGGAAGCTGTGACGCCGAGACCCATGATATTACCAAGCTTGCGGCCGGACGCTCGGCGTTTCACGGACGGGTGCGTGATTTTGAGATCCTGCCGGACATGCTGAGCCTGGACCCGCTTTCGCCCGTCGTGCGAACGGACGATGCCGATTGGGGACGTGTTGTGGATTGGGTGACCGCCGCGCTGGTGCAGGCAGAGATCGAAGGCGTGACCCAGGCGAATGTGGCGCAGATGCGCACGCGTTCCGACTCGGTGGTGCAGGAACTGACCGGCGTCCGAAAGGGAATGCAATGGGGGTTGTATCTGGACGGCGACTGGAGCCTGCAGGCCATAAAGGCAGTGGGTAATTACGGTGAGGTCTTCACGCGCGACCTGGGTGCGCATTCGGCATTTCGGTTGGAGCGGGGGGGTAATCGGCCTTGGACGGAAGGTGGGTTGCTTTGGGGGTTGGAGTGAGGAAGTAAGCAAGGCCTTCTTTTTTGAAAAAAAGAAGCAAAAAACTTTTGTCTCTCCGCATCTACCGCGCTTCGGCTTTGCTTGGACAGGCTTGGCTGTTGCAAATGCGGAGGAAGTAAAAGTTTTTTGGTTCTTTTTTTCAAAAAAGAACTGCTTCCTTCCTACGCCAAAACATCCTCCACCCTGATAGGCAAGCGCCGCACGCGCTTCCCCGTAGCGTGAAACACCGCGTTGCCGATTGCCGGCGCCACACCAACCATCGGCAACTCGCCAATCCCCTTCGCACCCAGAGCGCCAGTCGCGTTGTCGGGCGCATCGATGGCGATGACCTCGATCTCGGGGACGTCGGCGTTCACCGGCACGTGGTAGTCGGCGATGTTGCTGTTGGCGATGCGGCCGCTCGCGCGGTCGATCAGCGTTTCTTCCTGCAGCGCCATGCCGATTCCGAAGACGATGCCGCCGAGAAGCTGGCTGCGGCCGGTCTTGGCGTTCAACAGGCGGCCGACGTCGAATGCGCTGACCACGCGGCTGACGCGTATGGTGCCAAAATCGGGGTCGATGCGGACCTCGGCAAACTGGGCGCCGAACGCATGGGGCGAGTGGTCATGGTATGCTTCGCCTGGGGACGCCTCCGCCTCGGCCTCGAGCCGGTCCGTACCAGCGCGTTGCATGAGGTCCTGCAGGCCGACTTGAAGGCCAGGCGCCGAGACGATGAAGCCGGTGAGCTTGATGCTGGCGGGCGCGACATTGGCGAAACGGGGGTCGATGGCCGCCATCTGCGCCACGCGCGTGCGCATCTTCTGGGCCGCCGCTTCGATGGCCGGGATCACGCTTGCGGCGGTTGCGGAGCCGCCGGAGACCGGGGCGGCCGGTAGTCGGCTGTCGCCGAGCTGGGCGTGGACACGGCGGTAATCCACACCGAGCGCATCGGCGGCTGCCTGCGTCATGATCGTGTAGGTGCCGGTGCCCAAATCCTGCGTGCCGGACTGCACCGTCACCGTGCCGTCCTTGAACATGATCAGGCGCGCCATGCAGGGACGCCGGTTAGTGGGGTACGTGGACGTGGCCATGCCCCAGCCTACCAGGATTCGGCCGTCCTTCATGGACCCAGGCTCGTGGTTCCGGCGAGACCAGCCGAACTTCTCCGCAGCCTGGCTGTAGCACTGGCGAAGTGCCTTGCTGGCAAACGGCTTGTCTTCGTTCTCGTCGCGCTCTGCATAGTTCGCAAGCCGCAGCGCGAGCGGATCCATCTTCAGCGCGTAGGCCAGCTCGTCCATGGCGGATTCCAGCGCGTAGATGCCGGTGGATTCGCCTGGCGCGCGCATGTAGGTCGGCAAGCCCTGGTTTACCGGGACAAGCCGATGACTGACGGCGAGGTTCTTGCACGAATACAGCATTTCAGTCGCCACAGCCACAGGTTCGGCAAACTCGCCGAGCGACGGGTCCGACATCTGGGTGAAGCCGTCATGGCGTACGGATAGCAGCTTGCCATCCGATGCACCGCCCAGCTTGATCTTCTGTATGGTCGCCGGCCGATAGCCGTTCGAGGTGAACATCTGGCTTCGTGTGACGACAAGCTTCACCGGCCGGTTGACGTGGCGCGCGGCCTCTGCGGCAATGATCGCCGGCGGCCAGGTGTTGCCCTTGCAGCCGAAGCCGCCGCCCACATAGGGGCAGATGACCGTAACGTCGCTCTGCTCAAGGCCGAAAGCACCGGCCAGGGTTTCCTGCGCGCCGGAAATGCCCTGCGTTGCCGTCCACACCGTCAGCTTGCCGCCAGACCACATCGCGATCGTCGCGTGTGGTTCCATGGGATTGTGATGCTCGACAGGCGTCTCATAGGTGACGTCGATCTTCACCGGGGATTTGTCGAACGCACTTGCCGGTTCGCCGCGGCTGACGTCGGGGCTCTTCTTGCCGTCCCGGAAATCCTTCGGCTTGTAGGCGCGCGACAGGGTGGCCTCGTCCATCACCGTCACCGCTTCCGTCGGCGCGTAGCGCACACGCACTGCGGCGGCCGCAGCGGTCGCGCGCTCAAAACTGTCGGCCACCGCGACGGCGACGTGCTGGCCGTTATAGGTGATCCTGCCGTCCTGCAGCAGCGGATGCATCGTACTCTGGGCAGCCGCCTTCTTCTGATCGAGGCGGCCGGCGTTCTGCTGCGTGATGATGGCGAGCACGCCGGGCATGCGTTCGGCGGCACCGGTGTCGAACGCGACGGCCTTGCCCGCCGCGATCGTGCTCTGCACGAGGACAGCGTGCACGCAATCAGGTACCGCGAACTCCGCTGCGTAGCGGGCGCCGCCGGTGACCTTCAGTCTGCCGTCGACGCGGGTGATCGGTTGTCCGACAAACATTTGCTGTATCCCTCAGGCGACTTCGTGCAAAGCGCGGCGAACCGTGTTCTGCAAAAGCGCGATCTTGTAGGCATTCTGGCTTTGGGCGTGTGCGCCATCGGCCGCGTGTCTCGCGGCCTCGGCAAAGGTGGCGTCATTTGCCGGCTTGCCGCGCAACGAATCTTCCACCGCGTCCAGGCGCCACGGTTTCGTGCCCACGCCACCCACGGCCAGGCGGGCCTCTTTTATGACGCCGCCTTGCACGTCCAGGCCGCAGGCGACAGAGGCCAGAGCGTAGGCGTAGCTCTGCCTGTCACGCACTTTCACGTAGGTGGCGCGCGCATTGGCGGGCGAGGCGGGAACGTGCATGGCGGTGATGATGTCACCGGGGCGCAGCACCGTGTCCAACTGTGGCGTGCTGCCTGGCAAGCGATAGAAATCGGCCAGTTCCACGCGTCTGGTCTGCCCATCCGTTCCGGTGATTTCGAGAGCGCCGCGCGCGGCCATCAGGGCTACGGGAAAGTCCGAGGGGTGCGTGGCAATGCAGTGCTCAGAACCGCCGAAGATGGCGAGTTCGCGGTTCTCGCCGGCGATTGCGGGGCAGCCCGAGCCTGGCGCACGCTTGTTGCAGGCGAACCCCACGTCGCGGAAGTAGAAACAGCGGGTGCGTTGCAGCAGATTGCCGCCGACGGTTCCCATGTTGCGTATCTGCGGCGAGGCCGCGGCCAGCAATGCCTGGCTCAAGGCAGGCGCCTGGCTGCGCACGCCGGGATGTTCGGCCACCTCTGCCATCGTGCTCAGCGCGCCGATGCGCAAACCCTGCGCATCAGCGGTGATGCCGCGAAGTTGCCCGATGCCGTCCAGGTCGACGACCAGCGCCGCCGGCGTCACGTTGTTCTTCCAGAGCTGCATCAGATCCGTGCCGCCGGCGATGAAGCTGGCGTGCGGCTGGGACGCGAGTTTGCCGGCGGACGCGATGTCACGCGGCGCCTGTAGTGAAAATTCCTGCATGTGTCAGGCCCTTTTCGGGCGCGCCGCATCCTGTATGGCAGCGCGTATGTTGTTGTAGGCGCCGCAGCGGCAGAGATTTCCGCTCATCCATTCGGCGATCTCGCCTTCCGATCCGGCATGGCCCTCCTGCACGCAGGCGACCGCAGACATGATCTGCCCCGGCGTGCAGTAGCCGCACTGGTAGCCGTCATGTTCGAGGAACGCGGCCTGCATCGGGTGCAGCGCGTCGCCTTGCGCCAGACCCTCGATGGTGGTGACCTGCTTGCCCTGTACGCGGCTTGCCAGGATCAGGCAGGAGAGTACCCGCTTGCCATCCACATGCACCGTGCAGGCGCCGCAGCTGCCGTGGTCGCAGCCCTTCTTCGTGCCGGTCAGGTCAGCATATTCGCGCAGCGCGTCGAGCAGGGACGTGCGCTGATCGACGGTGAGCGCATGCGACTTGCCGTTGATGGTGAGCTGGACGGGGATCAAGCCCGCTGTGGACGGGCGGGGCGCTTCGGCGGGTGCGGCGAGGCTCGGGACGGGTAGGGTGGCGATGGCGGCGGAGGTGCCAATCAGGTCCCGCCGCGTAATCGGGGGTGTCATGTATGTATCCTGTGATAACCCGAACCGTGCTTAACGTTGCAGGCTGACCAGCGTCTCTTCACGACGGCGTGACGGCGCTGCTAGTGCGCACCGGGTTTCGGCGTCGGCGCGGACAGCTTCGGCACAGGGGCATGCTCGGGTTTGTCCGTTTTCGCGTCAGGATAGATGCGGACGCGTATCAGGTGCTCGGGGGCGGCGAAGGGGTAGATGTTGCCGTGCAGCAGCGCATAGATGAGCCAGCCGTTGATGGCCAGGGTTGCGGCTATGGCGATCAGGTAGCGCCGCGGCCGCTTCTGCGCCTCGAGGTAATTCATGGGCCGCCTCTCGCCTCCAGCACGCGCCGGATCGCGCCGGTCAACATGGTAAGCTCATCCGGCGCGATGGTGAAAGCCGGCGTCAGATAAACGATATTGCGGAACGGCCGCACCCAGACGCCGTGCGCCACCAGCGCGGCCTTTAGCGCATCCAGATCGCCCGCGCGCTCAAGTTCCACCACGCCGATGGCGCCGCGCACGCGCACGTCCCGCACGCCTGGCAGATCGGCGCAGGCGGCGAGTTCCTGGCGCAGCTGCGCATTTATTGCTTCCACCTGCGCCAGGCGCGGCTCCGTCTCGAACAGGTCCAGCGACGCCGAAGCGGCAGAACAGGCAAGGGGATTTGCCATGTAGGTCGGGCCGTGCATGAGCGCATGCGATGGCTCGTCCGACAGGAACGCCTCGAAAATATGGGTGCGCGCCACGGCGGCGGACAGCGCCATCGTGCCGCCGGTGAGCGCCTTGGACAGCGTGATGATGTCGGGCACCACGCCTGCCGCCTCGCAGGCGAACATGGTGCCGGTACGGCCGAAACCGGTGAAGATCTCGTCGAAGATCAAGGGCAGGCCGTACGCGTCGGCGGCGCGGCGGAGATGGCGCAGCACGGCGGCGTTGTGGAACACCATGCCGCCCGCGCCCTGCACCAGCGGTTCGACGAGTATGCCGGCCAGGTCTTCTGCATTCTGCTCCAGGAAGTCATCGAACGCCGCGGCACTCTCCACATCACGCGGAAGGTCGAGGATCGCATGTTCGGCCAGCAGGCCGGAAAACAAGGCGTGCATGCCTTCTTCCGGGTCGCACACGGCCATGGTGGCGAAGGTGTCGCCGTGATAGCCGCCGCGGAACGCCGCGAAGCGCCGCCGCGTGCGCACCCCGCGATTGAGCCAGTACTGCGCGGCCATCTTCATCGCCACCTCCACCGCGACCGAGCCGCTATCGGCGAAGAACACGTGGTTCAGGTCGCCCGGGAGTAGGGCGGCCAGGCGGGCGGCCAGGCGTTCCGCGGGCTCATGCGTCAGGCCGCCGAACATCACATGCGGCATGCGCGCGAGTTGGTCACGCATGGCGTGCGCGATGTGCGGGTGATTGTAGCCGTGACACGCCGTCCACCAGGAGGCGATGCCGTCTATGAGCGTGCGGCCGTCGTCCAGGGTGATGGTGCAGCCGTCCGTGCTTCGGGCGCGCAAAGGGGGCGGCGCGGCCTGCATTTGCGTGTAGGGGCGCCAGAGGTGGTTCAGCAAGAAAGGCCTTCTTTTTTGAAAAAAAGAAGCAAAAAACTTTTGAACTGACGCCTT
>CAXTVW010000139.1:0-9348 GCA_964247675.1 uncultured Acetobacteraceae bacterium | reverse complement strand
CCCGTCATGCGACACGAAAACCGCGCCCAAGACGCGCTGCGCACCGTCTCGATCGAACCCGGCTTCTCCCATCACGCCGAAGGCAGCTGCCTGATACGCATGGGCGGCACCGAGGTGCTGTGCACCGCCTCCGTGGAGCCGCGCGTGCCCCCCTTCATGCGCGGCAAGGGCCTGGGCTGGGTCACCGCGGAATACGGCATGTTGCCGCGCGCCACGCACACGCGCGGCGACCGCGAGGCCGCTCGCGGCAAGCAGTCCGGCCGCACGCAGGAGATACAGCGGCTGATCGGCCGCTCGCTGCGCGCCATCACGGACCGCAACGCGATGGGCGAGCTGACCGTGGCGCTGGATTGCGACGTGCTGAATGCCGACGGCGGCACACGCTGCGCCAGCATCACCGGCGCCTATGTGGCGCTGACGCTCGCGTTCCGGAAATTGGTGGAGACACGGGTGATCGCGGCGGTGCCGCTGACTGGGCAGGTGGCGGCGGTCTCTTGCGGCCTGGTAGGCGGCGCAGCGCTGCTGGATCTGGACTACACCGAGGATAGCGGCGCCGAAGCGGACGCGAATTTCGTGCTCACCGAAAGCGGTATCGTCGAGATACAGGGCACGGCCGAGCAGTCGCCATTCAGCGAGGCGCAGTTCCTGGAGCTGCTGCGGCTGGCCAAGCTGGGCACGGCCGCGCTGTTCGCGGCACAGATGAAAGCGTTGCAGTGAGCGGCACGCGGCGGCTGGAGCGCGGGTGCCGGCTGGTCCTGGCCAGCCATAACAAGGGCAAGCTGCGCGAAATCGCGGTGCTGGTAGCGCCTTACGGAATTAGCATGGTGTCGGCAGGCGAGCTGGGTCTGGCGGAGCCGGAGGAGACGGAAGCGGATTTCGCCGGAAACGCGCGCCTCAAGGCTACCACCGCCGCGCGTGGCACAGGGTTGCCTGCTCTGGCCGACGATTCCGGGTTTTGCGTGGCTGCGTTGGGCGGAGCGCCCGGGGTGCTGTCGGCCCGTTGGGCTGGACCCGAGAAGGATTTCTCTGCCGCGATGCAGAAAGTACAGGCGGCGCGGAACGGCACTGCGGACGATAGAGCCTGGTTCGTATGCGTGCTTTGCCTGGCTTGGCCTGATGGCGAAACGGCCAGCTACCTGGGGCGGGTGGAAGGCCGGGTCGTCTGGCCGCCCCGTGGCACACTAGGTTTCGGTTATGATCCGATGTTCATGCCGAACGGCGAAATGCAGACATTCGGAGAAATCGACGCGGCGAAGAAACATGCGAGCAGTCATCGTGCCCAGGCGATGGCGCAGCTATCAGCCGGGTGTCTGCCTCGTAATGCGAGCGAATAGTAAGCCAAGAAAGGCCTTCTTTTTTGAAAAAAAGAAGCAAAAAACTTTTTTCCCCCCCCGCTTTTGCAGCAGTCGCGGTTAATAAAAGAAAACCCCTAGGCCGCAGATGCGGAAAAGCAAAAGTTTTTTGCTTCTTTTTTTCAAAAAAGAAGGCCTTCCTTGCCTTCCTCCTTGAACTTTCTGCTGATCAGTGCCGGGGCCGCTTAAATCCGGAACCCGCAGCGCGCACCAGAACACGTAGCAGCCCCGTCTGAGCGACGATACGCGTTGCCGGCGCCAGCAACGCGGCGAGGGTCAAAGTCGCGCGCGCCTGTTCGATGCTCTGGTCACGCACGCGCCGCGCTTCTTCGATCACGGGATCCTTGATCTCGCCAGCGGCAAGCAGGCCAAAGACGACGACGATCACCAGGTCCACGGCAGCTACGATTGCCACCGCCGGCACGGAACCCAGGTGGGCGTAATCAACCAGCGCCAGCGCAGCCGCAACGTGCAGCCCGGTCAACAGCCCGAGGGCGAACACCGCCGCCACTGCCCCGTAAATCGCACGGCGGACGATACCGCTGACTGTCCGCTTGATCAGCAGGATTTCTGCCTGGGCGGCGACTCGGGCAAGGCGGGCGGTGCGCATGCTGGCGGCCCTTACTTGGTGATTCGGCCGAATAGGAAGCCCACGGCCGCTGCCACGCCGATGGCGATGAGCGGCTGGTCGCGCACGCGGTCAGAGACCATGTCGGCCTGGTCTTCGGTGTAGGCGCGCGCGCGGCCGGCAGCCTGGTAAGCGCTCTTCTTTGCGTCCGAGAAGGCGGGCGTCACGCGATCGTCCATAAGCTGGTTCACCTGATCGCGCAGTGCGCGCAGTTCGTCACGGGCAGAGTCTGTCATGGCCATCGCGGGAGCTCCTTCGGGAAATGGTCAGTAGCGCGGGCAGCCGCCGCGGCTGCCGTCAGGCCCAAGCAACGCCACCTTTCAGGGCAGGTTGCCTTACGGTATCAATCGGGCGTGGGGGATGACGGCATAGAACGGGCCACGCTGAAGCTGGTCGGCCTGACGAGCACAGGCGGGCAAGGCGAGCGCGGCTGGGGCAGCCTGGACGGGCTGACGCTCGCGCCGGAGCCTGGCCGGCTGACCGTGCTGCTGGGCCCGGCCGGCGCGGGGAAATCGGCACTCATACGCGCGCTGGCGGGCTTCGCGCGGCCGCGCGGACTCATCGGACTGGACGGGCGCAACATCACGCGCGTGCCGGCCTGGCGGCGCGGCTTCGGCGTTGTGCTGCAGCAGGACGCGCTGGTCCCCCACATGACGCTGGCGGAAAACGTGGCGTTCGGCCTGCGCCTGCGCGGGGTACGGCGGGCCTTGCGTCAGGCGCAGGCGGAAGAGGCGCTTCACCTGGTGCAGCTCGATGGGCTGGGCGGGCGCATGCCGGCACAGGCCACGCCGGCGCAACGGCAGCGGGCCATGTTGGCGCGGGCCACGGTGTTCGCGCCGCGCGTGCTGCTGCTGGACGAGCCGGCTTCCGCGCAGAATCAGCAGGAGCGCGCGGCCTTGCTGGCAAGCCTTTCCCGCCTGCACGCTTTGCTGGGTGGAACGACGACCCTGCTGGCCACCGCCTCCGGCACGGACGCGCTTGCCGTGGCGGACCAGATTGCCGTGCTGCGGAACGGCGCCATCGAGCAGCACGGGCCGGCCGGCGAAGTGTTCGACCAGCCGCGCAACGATTACGTGGCCGCCCTTCTGGGCGAGACGAACCGGCTTGCCGGCACCATCCTGGAGCTGGACGACGATGTGGCCACGGTCCGCCTGGACTGCGGCCCGGTGATCGAGGCGCAGCCAGGCCGCGCGCTGCAGGAGGGGGATGGCTGCGTGGTGACCTTGCGGCCGGACAGGATTGCAGTGGCCGCCGCCAGCGCCGCGGAGATGGGCGCCCACGCCGTCGATGCCACGCTGATAGAGGCGCAGTCCCAGGGTGACAGCTACCGGCTGCTGCTGCTGATCGGCTCCGGCGCACGGGTCATCGTGAAACGGCCGGCGGCGGCAGGGCTGCGCGGCCTGGTGGTGGGCGGAACCGCGGCGCTGGCGTGGCAGCCGCACCACGCATTCGCCTTCCATGCCGCAGGCGAGCCGGCGCAGCGCTTGACCTCCGAGTTTCCTTGATTACCTAAGCGGGTCGCGTCACAACAGTGCCGGATCGCCACCTCTACAGGAGAGTACAATAGCCCGAGGCCCAATGCCCGCCGCCCCATCCCGCGACGGCCCACGTGTGAATGAAGACATACGCGTCCCCCAGGTGCGCCTGATCGACCAGGACGGAGAGATGCAGGGCGTGATGTCCGCCCGTGACGCGCTGTTGCGCGCCTACGCCGTGGGGTTGGACCTGCTGGAGATCAGCCCGAACGCCGATCCGCCGGTCTGCAAGATACTCGATTTCGGCAAGTATAAATACGAGCTGCAAAAGAAGAAGAACGAGGCGAAGAAGAAGCAGCGCGTCATCGAGATCAAGGAAGTCAAGGTCCGTCCGAACATTGACGAGAACGACTACCAGGTGAAGCTGCGCTCGATGAAGAGCTTCATCGAGGAGGGCGACAAGGTGAAGGTGACTTTGCGCTTCCGCGGCCGCGAGATGGCCCACCAGGACATTGGCGTGAAGGTGCTGGAGCGGATACGGGCCGACCTGGAGCTGGCGACGAAGGTGGAGCAGATGCCGCGTATGGAGATGCGGCAGATGGTGATGGTGCTTTCGCCCAAGTAAGGAAGCCAGGCCTTCTTTTTTGAAAAAAAGAAGCAAAAAACTTTTACTCCTGGCGCCTGCACTAGTGCGATCGCTGGTTCTGCCAACACGCGTTGTTGCACATTCTGCGCACGCGTCGATGCAAACAATGAAGTAAAAGTTTTTTGGTTCTTTTTTTCAAAAAAGAACTGCTTTCTTCCTTTGCCTACGGCAGCAAAGGATTTGTCCGCTGCAGCCAATCCTTGTCGGGAAGATCGCTTGTCCGCCAGCCCCCCCCAAGCGCCTGTATCAACGCCACAGCGTCCGCCAACCGCGTCTGCTGAATGGAGATGAGGTTCTGCTGCGCCGTCAGCAGCGTGTTCTGCGCGGTTATCACCCCCGTGTAGGCCTGCGTTCCGGCGCGATATTCATTCAGCGCGATCTGTGCGGCACGGCCGGCGTCCAGCACGGTCTGGCGCTGCACCGTCTCCTGCCGCGCCAGGATGCGCAGGCCGGACAGCGCGTCCTCCACCTGCTGAAACGCGGTCAGCACGGTCTGCCGGTAGGCGGCCACGCTCTCGTCATACGTGGCGCGGGCGGCGCGCACGGCCGCGGTGCGCGCGCCGCCTTCGAACAGCGCGTCGCTGGCCGAGGCGCCGATCGACCACACGCGGTTGGCGGTGGAGATCAGCGAGCCGAGCGGGTTGCCCTGGTAGCCGAACAGCGCGGACAGGGTGATATCCGGGTAGTAGGCGCCGATCGCCACGCCGACGAGCGCGTTGTTGGCTTTCATCGTGCGCTCGGCATTGGCGATGTCCGGCCGGCGTTCCAGCAGGGCGGACGGCACCAGGCCAGGCGTGTCCGGCACCGCGGGCACTGTTGCCACCGGCGCGATGGTCAGGGAGGCCGGTGCCTCGCCGATCAGCACGGCGATCGCATGCTCATATTGCGCGCGCGCTACGCCCACGTTGATGGCGGCCGATTGCGCGGCCTCCAATTGCGTCTGCGCCGTCAGCACGTCCGACCGCGCGGCAAAGCCGGCGTTGTACTGGTTCTGCACGATGCGCAGCGCCTCGGTGTCCAGGCGGCTCGTCTCGTCGAGCACACGCTGCAGCGCGTCACTGACACGCAGATCCAGGTAGTCGGTGGCCAGCGAGCCCTGCGCGGACAGGCGGGCGTTTGCCACCAGGCCGGCGCTCGCCTGCGCGTTGGCGACGTTGCTCTCCACCTGTCGCCGCAGCTTGCCCCATACGTCGAGGTCCCAGTCGGCGCTACCCTCCAGCGTGTAGGTGGTGCGGGTGGACCCGCCGCCGAAGCCGCCGCCGCCGGTGGAGGCGACGCTGGTGGTGCTGCCGGTGTTGCCGCTGCCGCTGGTGACGCCTGAGCCCGTGCTGGTGGTGGTGCTTCCGGTCGTGGTGCCCGTAGTCGTGCCCGTCGCGGTGCCGAGCGTGTTGTTGCCGCTTCCCGTACTGGTCAGCACGCCGCCGCTGCCGCTGGAGCGCGTGACGCCGACATTGCCCGACAGGGTGGGAAACAGGTTGGCCCGCGCCTCGTCCACCAGCGCCTGCGAATTGACGTAGGCGGCCACCTGCTCCCGCAAGGTCTGGTTGCCGGTGTCTATCTGTGTTTCCAGCCGGTTCAGGAGAGGGTCGTGGAACGCGAGCCACCATTGGCCTTTTGGCGCTTCATCCTCGGGGGTGGCCAGCTTCCAGCCTGGCAGCTCCTTGAAGACGGAGGTGAGCGGGGTGGAGGGGCGCTTGTAGTCTGGGCCTACCATGCAGGCGGATAAGGCAAGGGTAGAAAGCAAGGCCTTCTTTTTTGAAAAAAAGAAGCAAAAAACTTTTGCTCCTGCGCCTGCACCAATGCGCGTGTTGTTTCTGCCGATGCGCGCACTGGCAGAATCAGCGCGCGCCTTCGTGCGAGCGGGAGACAAAAGTTTTTTGCTTCTTTTTTTCAAAAAAGAAGGCCTTGCCTTACTCTTCACTCAGCCGGCGCCTTCGAGACATGCGTGCCCGGAAACGCCCGCCGCCAGCCGCGCTGCGACCACAGACGGAACCGATCCAGATACAGATAAACCACCGGCGTCGTATAAAGCGTCAGCACCTGGCTGACGATAAGCCCGCCGACAATGGAGATACCCAGCGGACGCCGGAGTTCCGCGCCTTCGCCGGTGTCGAACGCCAGCGGCAGCGCGCCGAGCAGGGCGGCGAACGTCGTCATCATGATGGGACGGAAACGCAGCAGGCAGGCCTGGTATATCGAGTCACGCGTGGACATGCCCTGCTCGCGCTCGGCATGCAACGCGAAGTCGATCATCAGGATGGCGTTCTTCTTGACGATGCCGATCAGCAGGATGACGCCGATCAGCGCAATGATGCTGAATTCCGAGCCGAACAGGATCAGCGCCAGCACCGCACCCACGCCGGCGGACGGCAGGGTGGACAGGATGGTGATGGGATGCACCGCACTCTCGTAGAGTATGCCCAACACGATGTAGACGGCCACGAGCGCGGCCAGGATCAGCATCGGCTCGCTCGATGTGGATTGCTGGAACGTGGCCGCAGTGCCGGCGAAGCTGCCGGTGATGGAGGCTGGCATGTGTATCGCGGCGGTGGCGCGTGCGATGGCGGCCGTGGCGTCACCCAGCGATTTGCCAGGCGGTAGATTGAACGAAATGGTGGCCGCCACGAACGCGCCCTGGTGGTTTACGCCGAGTGGCGTGTGGCCTGGCTGGAAATGGCTGAAGGCGGCCAGCGGAATCATCGTCTCCTGCGCGGTGCTGACCGAGGCGCCGCTGCTCGCACTGCCCTTGCCCGATTGCGCTAGCGCATTGGAAGCTGCGTTGCGCGCCGAATCGAGCGCAACGCTCGAGGCGGTCACTGTGCTGGCGGTCTTCGTGGACGTGACGTCGCCGGCGGGAAACCCCGTGCTGCTGGTGCCGGCCGCGTTGGCGCCCGACGTGCTGACCCACACCTCGCGCAGCGTCTGCGGGCTCTGCCAGTAGCGGGGGGCCAGTTCCATGACGACGTGATACTGGTTGAGCGGGTTGTATATTGTACTAACCTGACGCTGGCCGAACGCGTCATACAGCGTGTTGTCGATGGTGGCGGGCGTGAGGTTCAGGCGCGCCGCGGTGTCGCGGTCTATCACCAGGTCAGTCTCCAGCCCGCTCTGTTGCTGGTCGGAGTTCACGTCGGCCAGGTCAGGGTCTTTCTGCAGCGCCTCGGTAAGCTTCGGCGCCCATTTGTAGAGCGTGGGTGCGTCATCGGCCTGCAGCGTGTACTGGTATTGCGCGTTGGATTGCCGGCCGCCGACGCGCAAATCCTGCACCGCCTGCAGGTACAGACGCGCGCCGGCCACGTGGGCCAGTTTCGGGCGCAGGCGGTTGATCACCTGGTCGGCCGAGACGTCGCGTTTGGTCAGCGGCTTCAGCGCCACGTAGATGTTGGCCGTGTTTGTCTGCCGGCCGCCGGTGAAACCCACCACGCTGGCCACGGCGGGGTCGTGGCCCACGATGTTCTGTATCGTGGTGAGCTTCGTGCGCATGGACTGGAAGCTGGTCGACTGGTCCGCCTGCACCATGCCCATCAGCGCGCCGGTGTCCTGCTGCGGGAAGAAACCCTTCGGCACGATGATGAACAGGTATACGTTGAGCGCCACGGTGGCGGCCAGCACCACCATCACCAAGCCCGAGCGGTCCAGCGACCAGGACAACGTGCGCTCGTAGAAATGCTGCATGCGCGCGAAGGCCGCTTCCCAGTGGCGGAAGAACCAGCCGCGTTTGCGCATCGGCGGCGCGGTGCGCAGGAACAGCGCGCACATCATCGGCGTGGTGGTCAGCGAGATCACCAGGCTGACGATGATCGCCAGCGACAAGGTCAGCGCGAACTCGCGGAACAGCCGGCCGACGATGCCGCCCATCAACAAGATCGGCAGGAACACCGCGATCAGCGACGTGCTGATGGAAAGCACGGTGAAACCCACTTCGCCCGCGCCCATCAGGGCCGCGCGCACGCGCGGCACACCGTCTTCCATGTGGCGCGCGATGTTCTCCAGCACCACGATCGCATCATCCACCACGAAGCCGGTGGAGATGGTCAGCGCCATCAGCGAGAGGTTGTCCAGGCTGAAACCAAGCAGCCACATCGCGGCGAAGGTGCCGATGATGCTGACAGGCACGGCGACAGCCGGGATCAGCGTGGCGCGGGCGCTGCCCAGGAACACGAACACCACGCCGATCACCAGCACGATGGCGATGATGAGCGTGCGCTGCGTGTCGTTCAGCGAGGCGCGCACCGTGGGCGTGCGGTCGATGGCGACGTCGATGTTTACCGCACCCGGCAGCGACGCTTTCAACTGCGGCAGCACGGCGCGTATGCCATCCACCGTCTGGATGATGTTGGCCCCAGGCTGGCGGAACACGATCAGCACCACGGTCGGCTGGCCGTTGAACTGGCCGGAGTTGCGCAGATCCTCCACGCTGTCGAGCACTTCGGCCACATCGGTGAGTTTCACCGCGGCGCCGTTGCGGTAGGCGATCACCAGGTCACGGTAATCGGCCGCGTGGCTCGCCTGATCGTTGGTGTAGATCTGGAAGTGGCGATCGCCTTCCTCGATCGAACCCTTTGGCGCGTTCGCGTTCGCCGAGGCCAGTGCGGCGCGCACGTCCTCCAGCCCAATGCCGTAATGGAACAGCGCGCCGGGGTTCAGCTCCACGCGGACCGCGGGCAGCGCGGAGCCGTTCACGTCCACCTCGCCCACGCCGGGAAGCTGGGACAACTTCTGCTCCAGCACGGTGGCGGCCGAATCGTAGAGCTGGCCCTGCGTCAGCGTCTTGGACGTCAGCGCCAGGATCATCACCGGCGCGTCCGCCGGGTTCACCTTGCGATAGGTCGGATTCGCGCGCAGCGACGTCGGCAGATCCGCACGCGCCGCGTTGATTGCCGCCTCCACGTCGCGCGCCGCACCGTCGATGTTCCGGTTCAAGCCGAACTGCAGCGTGATGCGCGTCTGGCCCACGGAGCTGGCGGACGTCATTTCCGTCACGTCCGCAATCTGTCCCAGATGACGCTCCAGCGGACTGGCAACGGAGGTGGCCACCGTGTCCGGGCTGGCGCCTGGCAGGGTCGCCTGCACGGAAATGGTGGGAAAATCCACCTGCGGCAGTGGCGAGACGGGAAGCTGCGCGTACGCGAAGATGCCGGCCAAGGCTATGCCTATGGTCAGCAGCGTGGTGGCGATTGGGCGGCTTATGAAGGGGGAGCTGATGTTCATGGGGCGCTAAGAAAGCAAGGCCTTCTTTTTTGAAAA
>CAXTVW010000138.1:0-9390 GCA_964247675.1 uncultured Acetobacteraceae bacterium | reverse complement strand
CTTGTGTCCAACCCCCACCCTCTGCCGGGACTGCGGCCAATCCCCCGCCAGCACCCCCTGCCAGTCCTGCGGCTCCGTCCGCATCCTCGCGCACCCCCAGCTTTTCACCCTGACCGTCGCCCACATCGATTGTGACGCCTTCTACGCCAGCGTGGAAAAGGCCCGTGACCCCAGCCTCGCCACCCGCCCCGTCATCATCGGCGGCGGCACACGCGGCGTCGTCACCACCGCCTGCTACATCGCCCGCCTCTCCGGCGTGCACTCTGCCATGCCCATGTTCAAGGCCCGCAAACTCTGCCCGGACGCCACCATCATCCGGCCGGACATGGCCGCCTACGCGGACGTGGCCCGTCGCCTGCGCACCCTGATGCGCACCCTCACCCCCCTCGTCCAACCCCTCTCAATCGACGAAGCCGCACTCGACCTCGCCGGCACCGAACAGCTCCACGCTGCCCCACCCGCCGCCACCCTCGCCCGCTTTGCCCGCGAGGTGGAGGCCGAGTTCGGCGTCACCGTCAGCATCGGCCTCGCCGCCAACCGCCTGCTCGCCAAACTTGCCGCCGGCCGCGACAAACCACGCGGCTTTGCTATCCTCGGCGACGACGCCGCCGCTCTCCTCGCCCCAGAACCTGTAGAGCTCCTGCCAGGCGTAGGCCCCGCCCAGGCCCGCCGCCTGGCCGCACTCGGCCTGACCCGCGTCGGCCAACTGCAAAACCTCACCCCACGCGAAGCCCGCTCCATGCTGGGCGACGAAGGCCCCTCGCTCGCCGCCCGTGCCCGCGGCGAAGATACCCGCCTGGTCACGCCCACCACCGCCGCAAAATCCATCAGCGCGGAGACCACCTTCAGCGAGAACCTCGCCGCCCGCCCGGCCCTTGAGGCTCATCTCTGGCGCCTGTCCGAACGCCTGGCCGAGCGCCTGCGCAGCGCCGGCCACGCCGCCTGCGGCGTCACCCTCAAGCTGAAGACCGCCAGCTTCGCCTCCCGCACCCGCACGCAGCGCCTGCCCCAGCCAACCGCGCTTCCGGACACCCTGTTTGCCGCCGCCCAAACGCTCCTGATCCGCGAAGCCGACGGCACCCCCTTCCGCCTGATCGGCATAGGCGCCTCCGGCCTGGCCCCCCTCGCCACAGCCGATGCCGGTGACCTCGCGGACCCGGACGCCGCCCGCCGCCGCGCCCGCCAAGGCGCCATAGACGGCCTGCGCGCCCGCTTCGGCGACGCTGTCATCGGCAAAGGAAGAGGAAAAGGCCTCATCTGAGGCTGCGGCCAGCTACGTCAGCGCTCGCCGACAGGACCCAGCATCTTGGTCCTATTTCGAAAACTGCTACTTTTCGGCCCCAAACACTTCCAGAGCCGCCGCCACCCCGAAAGCCCCCGGCAGCGCCCCGAGCGGAAACAGCCTGGTCACATGCCCCATCTTCCGCCCCGGCCGAGCCTCCGCCTTCCCATACAGATGCGGTATCAACCCCGGCGTGGCCACGATACGCGGCCACAACGCCAGATCATCCGGACCCACAAGGTTTTTCATAACCGCGTCCGAATGCCGCACAGCAGGCGGCAAAGGCAGCCCGGCCACCGCGCGGACATGCATCTCGAACTGGCTGGCAGGGCAGGCGTCGATCGTCCAGTGGCCGGAATTGTGCGGCCGCGGTGCCAGTTCGTTGACCAGCAGCTCGCCGTCGCGGCCGACAAACATCTCCACGGCCAGAACCCCGACGAGGCCCATGCAGTGCGCCAGGTCGGTCGCGATCCCGGCGGCCCGTCCGGCAAGCTCCGGGGTGATCTGCGCCGGCGCCAAGGTCAGGTCCAGGATGTGGTTCCGGTGGCGGTTCTCCACCGCGTCGAAGGCCACGATCGTACCGGCCTGGCCGCGCGCGACCACCACGCTGATCTCGCAAGCGAAATCGACAAAGGCCTCCAGGATGAACGGCGCCGGTGCCAGCGTGTCGTAGGCGGCGCGAGCCTCCTCCAATGTGCGGAGAACAGCCTGGCCGCGGCCGTCATAGCCCAGGCGTGTCGTCTTGAGCACCGCCGGAAGACCAAGAAGATGGATCGCGCGTTCAAGCTCGGCAAACGAGTTGACGGGAGCCCACGCGCCGGTGGGAGCGCCGGCGCCGTTGATGAAGCTCTTCTCCGTCACCCGCTCCTGGCTCAACCGCAGGATCGCCGGCGCGGGATGGACCGGACGCAGCGAGGCGAGCAGATCCAGCCCGGCCGCACTGATGTTCTCGAACTCGAACGTGATCACGTCGGATGCCGCGGCAAAGGCGCGCAAGGTCTCCGGGTCGTCATACGACCCCACGGTGGCGCCGGCCGACACCTGGGCAGCGGGGCTGTCCGCCTCGGGGCTCAGGATATGCACCCTGTATCCAAGCCGCGCGGCGGCAAGGGCCGACATGCGGCCAAGCTGTCCGCCGCCGACAATGCCGATCGTGGCGTTGGCCGGCAGCGGCACCGGCTTGACCGAACGGACGGCAGCCGCCACGACGTTCATGAATCCGACGGGGTTTCGCGAACGGCTTGCGTTTGCGCCAGGCGATAGGCGTCCAGCGCCGCGGCCAGGCCAGTGTCGGAGAGGGCCAGTATGGACGTGGCCAGCAGCGCGGCATTGACGGCCCCCGCGCGTCCGATCGCCAGCGTGCCAACAGGCACGCCGGCCGGCATCTGCGCAATGGAGAGCAGGCTGTCCATGCCGGATAGCGCCTGGCTTTCGACAGGCACGCCAAGAACAGGCAGCGGCGTCCATGCGGCGCACATCCCTGGTAGGTGGGCAGCCCCACCCGCCCCTGCAATGATCACCTGCAGCCCGCGCTCGCGTGCGGACCTTGCATACGCCGCCAGCCTGTCCGGCGTCCGATGGGCCGAAACGATGCGTGTCTCATGCGATACGCCAAGGCCGGCCAGGGTCTCGGCTGCGTGCCGCAGCGTGGCCCAATCCGACTGGCTGCCCATGATGATGCCGACTTGGGTCCCCCCCGTCGTGGTCAAGCGATGTTGTCCGGGATCAGGTGGCTCTCCAGCCAGGCGATCTCATCCTTGAGCAGCAGCTTGCGCTTCTTCAGCCGCTGCACCTGGAGCTGGTCGAGCGGCTGCGGCACCAGGCGGGCGATGACGGTGTCCAGGTCGCGGTGCTCGCTGCGCAGTTCGTGAAGCTTGCGCAGCAGGGAGTCACGGTCGTTAAGCATGGCGCGTGATTACCACGACGCGCGAGGGGCGGAAGGGGTGAGCGGCCCGCATTGTGGAAATGTGCGGCAAGGAAACGCTTCTCCCCCGCGGAAAGCGCCTCGCATCACGCATGCGAAGGTGAGGCGGGTGCCCTGTCGATTTGGGTGGTGTTCCGGATCGGCGCTGTATTACGTTTTGAACGCACCCAGGCGCTGGGTGCGATCTTCAGCACGGAGGCACCATGAGCCTGCAAGCCCGTATCGAGAGCCTGAGCAATCGCCACGCGAGCCTAGAGATGAAGATTTTCGACGAGGACCACCGCCCTAAGCCGGACGACACGGCCCTGTCCCGCTTGAAGCTCGAAAAGCTTCGCGTGAAGGAAGAGATGGAGAAATTGCGAAGCAGCTAGGGTCCGGAGTCGAGGCAAGGAAGGAAGGCCTTCTTTTTTCCAAAAATGAAGGCCTTTTTCCTTACGCCGCTTCCTCTGTCTCGATCTGCGGCAAAGGCGGCGGCGTCTTGCCTTCCCGAGTCAGCCGCTCGTTCGCCGCACCCACCATCGCGTTCAAATCCGTCTGCGAGCACAGCCCCAGTATCACCGGATCGCGCGGCTTGATGTTCTGGCTGTTCCAATGCTGGCGATCGCGCACCTTCTGGATCGTCTCCTTGGTGGTGCCAAGCAGCTTGATTACCTGCGCCTCGGACAATTGCGGATAGTGCCGCAACACAAACGCGATGCCGTCCGGCCTGTCGTTGCGTTTGGCCACCGGCGTGTAGCGCGCGCCCTTCTGCTTCTTCGGCGTATGCGTCGTCACCGGGCTGATCTTCAGCCGTGCGTCCGCATCCTTCTCGCAGCGGACGATCTCCTCGGCCGTCACCTGGCTGTTTGCCACGGGATCGTAGCCGTTGATCCCCTGGGCCACCTCACCATCGGCGATCGCCTGGATCTCCAGCGGGTGCATGCCACAGAAATCGGCTATCTGGGTGAAGGTGAGCGCGGTCTTGTCGATCAGCCAGACGGCGGTGGCTTTCGGCATCAGAGGCAGGGTCATGGGGTCAGTCCTTCGGCGCGGCGGCGATCCACCTGCCCGGGAGCTCACGTCGATGTCGGAGTGATTGCCCTGGCAGGGGCGCGCCATCAAGATGGCAACGTTGTCTGGATATGGGCTGCAGGCGTGCGGCGGGTCAAGGTGGTTGGATGATGGAAGACGAAGAAAGCCTGCGTCCAAAGCGCGTGGAACGCGTGAAGCTGGACGTGCTGAGCGTGGCCGACCTGCGCGCCTATATCGGCGAGCTCCAGGCCGAGATCGTGCGGGCCGAGGCGGCCATCACGCAGAAGGACAGCGCCCGCGGTCTGGCGGACAGCTTCTTCCGCAAGCCCTAGGAATGCGGCGTGAGCGGGTGGAGCAGCGCGGCGAGGTGAATGTGACCGGCGGCAAAGCGATGCAGGTCGTGCGCCTTGGTGCCGAGCAGGAACACGCCCGCCACTAACAGGGCAGGCGTAGGATGCGTGTATAAAACCGCCCCGAAGCCGAACAGCACGGCGGCAACCACGCAAAGCGCCCCGTAGCCCAAGAAGAGCCGTGGTATCAGCGTCCGGGCCAGCTTCAGTGCGTCGCGCATGTCTACTCTCTAGCAAGTTTCCACATGGTTAGGCCAGTCGCAACGATCAGTCCCAGCAAGATAAGAACGTCCATGGCGTCGAAGAAGTACCTGATAGGTATTTCGTCGAACAGTTTCGGGTCACCCTCCTTGGCAAGGGCGATGGTAATGACCCGTGTCGCCGCAATGAGCACCACAGCCACAAGCATGTGGCAGACGATGAAGGTGACCACCCGAAGGGCCGACTGGAACGGCGCGCGCCACGATCCGGTGCCGCTCATCGCCTAGCGGAGTGCCTGCCAGCAAAGCTGCTGCGCCCGAGACGACAGGATTGTGCGGCCAAGATCATGAATTCGAGGTAAATACTTTCAGCGCCGCCACCTGTCCATAAACGCAAAAAAGCCCGGGCATCGCTGCCCGGGCCCCGTTTGCCGCCGTAGAATTAGGCGGCCTTGTGCTCGATCACCGTCGCATCGTCGTTGGCCTTCTCGCCGGTCGTCAGCGCAGGCGCACTGCCGATGGTGATGCGGCGCGGCTTCAGCGCCTCGGGAACCACGCGCTTCAGGCCGACATGCAGCAGCCCGTGCACCAGGTCCGCACCATCGACCACGATGTGGTCAGCCAGCACAAACCGGCGCTCGAACGCCCGGCCGGCGATGCCGCGATGCAGGATCTCCGCCTTGCTGGCGTCATCGGCCAGGCGGCCGGTCACGAACAAGGTGTTGTCCTTCACCACGATCTCGATGTTCTCGGGACCGAAGCCGGCAACAGCCATCGTCAGACGATAGGCGTCTTCGCCCGTCTTCTCGATGTTGTAGGGAGGATAGGCCTGGGTGGAGGCAGTCTCTGCTGCGCTGTTGGCCAGGCGGGCGAGACGGTCGAAACCGATCGCGGTACGGAAAAGGGGTGTCAGGTCGTACGTCATGGCTATAAAACCTCCTGCATCAGCAAGGTTGCTGGTCGTCGGGCCGCACCAGATGGAGCCGGCCCTGTCACGCTCCGAAGCCCCTGATGGGCGCCTCGGACAGTGCAGGAAGTGGTTTAGGCGCTTGCGCTAAACAAGAAAGCAAGGCCTTCTTTTTTGCAAAAAAGAAGCAAAAACCTCTTGCTACCCCGCAGCTGCGGCGTTCGCGTGCCTCCGGACGAAACGAGGCAGCTGAACCGGCGCAGGGAGCAAAAGTTTTTTGCTTCTTTTTTTCAAAAAAGAAGGCCTTGCTTCCTTCAGACCAAGTTCAGGACTCTTTCTTGACGCCCAGGCCGGCGAACTTCTTGTTGAACTTGGCGACCTGGCCGCCGGTGTCCATCATGCGCTGCACGCCGGTCCACGCCGGATGGCTCTTGGGGTCGATGTCCAGGCGAATGGTGTCGCCGGCTTTGCCCATGGTGGAGCGCGTCTGGTAGGTGGTCCCGTCCGTCATGATGACGGTGATCTCGTGGTAGTCGGGGTGTATCCCGGATTTCATGGCACGGCCCTTCGCTGGCTGGCGCCCCCGATACCGACCGGGTGCGCGAAGCGCGCGCTTATAAAGCAGACACCCAGGCGAAGGAAGTGGCCCATAGCGGCGCGAAGCAGGCAAGACCTGCCGCGTAACGCTGGGGCATACGTCTGCCACGCTCCGGCCGCGAGCCGCCGCCCCGCTGCTTGCGACGCCGCACCCGGCGTGCAGACTGCTCCCACGCGCCAGACCACCCAAGGCAAGGCGCCAAGAAAAGGCGGGAACCGGTTTGGACAGACAAACGACAACCGTGGCTACCGGCGTGGCCTTCGGCGAAGCCCCGCGCTGGCACGAAGGCACGCTCTGGTGGTCGGACATGCATGGCGGCGGCGTACGCAAGCTCGCCGGCTCCCAGACGCAGCCGGTCTGCGACGTCCCAAACCGCCCCTCCGGCCTGGGCTGGCTGCCGGACGGCACCATGCTTGTCGTCTCGATGGCCGACAAGCGCGTGCTCCGCCAGCAACCCGACGGCACGCTCGCCACCCACGCAGACCTCGCCCACCTGGTCCCCCGCCGCCTCAACGACATGGTCGTGGACGCCCAGGGCCGCGCCTATGTCGGCAATTTCGGCTTCGAGCTCGATACCGGCGAGCAACCCCGCCCCACCGTCCTGGTCCGTGTGGACCCGAACGGGCAAGCCAGCGTCGTCGCCGACGACCTCCTCTTCCCCAACGGCATGGTCATCACCGATTCCGGCCAGACGCTCGTCGTCGCCCAGACCTTCGGCGGCCAGCTCACCGCCTTCACCATCGGCGCCGCAGGCGACCTCTCCAACCGCCGCGTCTGGGCGCCGATGCCGGAACGCGCGGTGCCGGACGGCATCTGCCTGGACACCGACGGCACCATCTGGGTCGCCTCCCCCACCACGCACGAATGCCTGCGCTTCCGCGAAGGCGGCGAAGTGCTCGACCGTATCCCGACCGGCCGCGGCGCTTATGCCTGCGCACGCGGCGGCGCGGACGGGCGGACGTTGTTTGTGTGCACGGCGGACTCGCACAATCCGGAGCGGCAGCGGGTCGAGCTTAATGGGCGGATCGAGGCATTTCGGCTTTAGGCAAAGCCCTCGTTTGCAAAGCAAAGAAGCCGTCCCGGTTCTGCCAAAGCGCATGCTCGCATAAAGACTCGCGCCCAAGGGCAAGCGTCAGTAGAAAAAGTTTTTTGGTTCTTTTTTTCAAAAAAGAACCGCTTGCCTCGCCTTACCCCACAACCGCCTTGCGTATCTCGCTGGCATGCCGAGCCACCCCATTCGCCGTCGGCTCATACCGCCCATCCGCACGCACGCACGCGAACCCGTCCCCCTCCAGCCGCTCCAGGCAGGGCCCGTCCTTCAGCCCGCCCGGCCGCCCCGTAGGCCCCGCCAGTATCAGCCGGTGCAGCGCGGAGCGGCAGCACGTCTCCAGATAAGGTTCGTTCCACATCGCCCCAACCTCGGTCGGCAGCCAGGCGCGCGCAAGGGTTGATGCATACGGCCGCGTCCGGCAGGAACGCGCCGTGATGAACCTCAGCACCCTCGCTTCCGCGCTCACGCCCCTGCTGCGCGGCATGGACGCGGAGCGGGCACACGGCCTGGCGCTGCGCGGCCTCGCATCCGGCCTGGCCGGCGCACAAACCACGTTGGAGGACCCGGCGCTGGAAGTGCGTGCCATGGGCCTGGTGTTCGCCAACCCGATCGGCCTGGCGGCCGGTTTCGACAAAAATGCGGTGGCCATCGCCCCACTGCTGCGCCTCGGCTTCGGCTGCGTGGAAGCCGGCACGGTCACGCCTTTGCCGCAGGACGGCAACCCGAAACCCCGCCTGTTCCGCCTGCCGCAGCATCGCGCGGTGATCAACCGGCTGGGTTTCAACAACGAGGGCCTGGATGCCTACGTGGCACGCCTGCGTGCCCTCGGCCCCCGCATTGGCCGGCTGGGCGCCAATGTCGGCATCAACAAGGCCGGCGCCGATCCGGAACGCGACTACCCTGCACTGGTAGCCGCCGTCTCCCCCTACGCGGATTACGTGACGATCAACGTCTCCTCCCCCAACACCCCCGGCCTGCGAGACCTGCAGGGCGAAGAAAGACTGCGCGCCATCCTGCAGGCCATCGCCGCCGGCGTGCCGGTTCGCCCGCCCGTTCTGGTGAAGGTGGCGCCGGACCTGAGCGAGGATGGCCTGGCCTCCGTTGTGGAGACAGCCATCGCCTGCGGCGCCGCCGGCCTGATCCTGACCAACACCACGATCAGCCGCCCCGCCGGCTTCACCGGCACGAACGTCCACCAGGTCGGCGGCCTGTCCGGCGCTCCGCTCTTCACCCGCTCCACCGCCATGCTGCGCCTCGCCGCCAGGCAATCCGCCGGCCGCCTGACCCTGATCGGCTGCGGCGGCATACGCACGGGCGCGGACGCGCTGGAAAAGCTGCTGGCCGGCGCCAGCCTGGTCCAGCTCTACACGGAATTCGCCTATGCCGGTCCCGCCCTGGTCGCCCGCCTGAAGACCGAGCTGCTGACCGCCCTGCAACAGCGCGGTTTCGCCTGCGCGCAGGACGCCATAGGCGCCGGCCTATGATCCGCCGCATCGCCGGCCTGAGCGAGGTCGCCGCCGCCTACGACGCCTTCATCGTGGACCTCTGGGGCGTGGTGCATGACGGCGTGCGCCCCTATCCCGCGGCGCTCGACGCCCTGGCCCGCCTCGCCCCGCGTCCCGTCTTGCTCCTGAGCAACGCCCCGAGACGCGCCGCCTCCGCCCAGAACATGCTCCGCCGCATGGGCGTGGCCGACACGCTCTACACCGCCATACTCACCAGCGGCGAAGCCACCTGGCTCGCGCTACGGGACCGCACCCATCCTTGGTTCGCCCGCCTCGGCACGCGCGCGTACCACCTGGGCCCGCAGCGCGACCGCAACGTGCTGGAAGGCCTGGACCTCACCATTACAGGCCATCCCGCCGAAGCCGATTTTGTCGTCAACACCGGCCCGGACGACGACATGAACGATCCGGGCACGCTCGAGACGTTCATCCCCGAACTGCAAGCCTGCCTGCAAGCAAGGCTACCGATGATCTGCGCCAACCCCGACCTGGTGGTGATGCGCGACGGCGTGCGCATCCTGTGCGCCGGCTCCCTGGCCCGCCATTACGCACAGCTTGGCGG
>CAXTVW010000137.1:0-9443 GCA_964247675.1 uncultured Acetobacteraceae bacterium | reverse complement strand
GCGCGGATGGCCTTCCTCCACGCCCACCGCCTCATAGACGCCGGCGGGACAATACCGGCTCTCCGGGCTGCGATATTCCTCCCAGTTCACCCCCAACCAGCGCGAAGGATCGCGCAGCTTCAGGTGAACCGGCTGGTTCTCCTCATGGTTAGTGTTGCTGATGAACACGCTGGACAGCCGGTCGAACGTCAGCACGCCGTCCGGCTTGGGATAGACGATCTTGTTTGCCTCCGTCGCATGGGCCAGGCCGTCATGGTCGGCATGCTTGTGATGGAACGTCCAAGGCGCGCGGCCACGCAACACGAACGTGTCCAGCCCGGAATACGCCATGAAACCATACAGCCCGAACTTGGCGAAAGCCGGCCGCAGGTTACGTTCGCGCTTCAGCTCCGGATACAGCCAGCTCGCGCGGAACTTGTCGGTGTAGGCGGTCAGCTCCACCGTGCGATCCGCGGCCAGCGCCTCCGCCGCCGCTTCGGCCGCCAGCATGCCGGACTTCATCGCGCAGTGCGTGCCCTTTATCTTCGGCAAATTCAGGAACCCTGCCGAGTCGCCGATCAGCGCGCCGCCCGGAAAAGTCAGCTTCGGTATCGACTGGAACCCGCCTTCGGACAGCGCGCGTGCGCCGTAGCTGATGCGCCTGCCGCCCTCGAAATGCTTGCGCATAGCGGGATGCGTCTTCAGCCGCTGCATCTCGTCGAACGGCGACAGCCAGGGATTTTTGTAGTCCAGCCCTACCACGTAGCCGAACGAGACCAGGCCGTCGCCGAAATGATAAAGCCACGAGCCGGCATAGGTGGTGCTGTCCGCCGGCCAGCCGACAGTGTGCTGGATGAAACCCGGCTTGTGGTTCTCGCGCGGGATCTCCCACAATTCCTTGATGCCCAGCCCGTAAGTCTGGGGGTCCACTCCGTCACGCAAGTTGAAATGCGACTGGAGTTGCTTGGACAGCGACCCGCGGCAGCCCTCGCCGAACAGCGTGTAGGCGGCACGCAGTTCCATGCCCACCGCGTAGTTCGGCCCGTGCTCGCCTTCCTTGTTCACGCCCATGTCGCCGGTCGCAACACCCACCACCCGGCCGTCCTCGATCAACAGCTCCGCGGCGGAAAATCCTGGGTAGATTTCCACACCCAACTCTTCGGCCTGCTTGCCCAACCAGCGCACCACGTCGCTCAGGCTGACGATGTAATTGCCATGGTTGTTCATCTGCGGCGGGTTGACCGGCGAGCGGAACGCACGCTTCTCCGTCAGGAATACGAAATGATCCTCGGTCGCCTGGGTGTGTAGCGGCGCCCCGCGCTCGCGCCAGTCAGGCAGCAGCTCTTCCAGCGCGGTCGGCTCGATCACCGCGCCCGACAGGATGTGCGCGCCAACCTCGCCCGCTTTTTCCACCACGCAGACCGCAGCGTCAGGGGCGAGCTGTTTCAGACGGATGGCAGCCGCCAGGCCCGCAGGCCCCGCGCCCACGATCACCACGTCGAACTCCATCGCCTCGCGCTCGCTCATGCCCCACATTCCCCTTTTAACTTCTTGGTTGACGTATAAGGCAGGGAAGTGCCGCAGTTAAAGACCCCTGCCTTAACCTGAAGGTTGGGGCGGGCGCGACGTTGGGCAGGAAGAAAGGCCTTCTTTTTTGAAAAAAAGAAGCAAAAAACTTTTGCTCCCTGTCGGCGGCTGTTTCCCCATCCGCCTACGGGGGCCGGAATTTCGCCTTGCCTTACTTCGGCCCGAACAGCCGGGCCACCAGCCCCTTAGGTTCGCCATCCGGCTGCAGCTCCGGGGGCAGCACGGGCCGAAGCGGCGGCGGCGGCATCGTCTCCGGCATCGCGGAGAACGGCCCGTCCACGATGTTGGCAAGGCCGCGTGTGTTGGGCAGCATGCGGGGCAGCACTTCGATCAGCTCCGAGGACGGGGGCAAGGGGACGTAGCGGTTGTTTGCCGCCGGCGCGGGTGCCTGCGGCAAAGGCGGCGGCTCGCCGAAGGGCGTGTATTGCGGCAGCTCCACGTAAGGCTGCTGCTCGGGCGCCTCTTCCTCTGCGCCGGCGATGACGAAATCCGGCTTCTCGGGGTCGAACACCGAGATCGGCGGAAGCGTGGATGGGACAGGGTCGTCGAAGGCGCCGTGTTCGGTGCCGTTGAAGGCCAGCTTGCCAAGCCCAGTGGGGGAATAGACCGGCGGTTCGGCGGCCGCCGCGCGCGCTGGCGTGGGTTGCACGGGCAGGCTGCCGGGCATCAGGCCGGGGCTGGGATGGTTATCCGGGAACGCCTCGTCCACCGGCGCATAGATCGGCGCCTCCGGCTTGGCCGCTGCTTGTCCGGCCTGGGTGTGGGACGGAATCACCAGCGGCGCCACGCCGGCCTTGTCGGCCGCCGCGCGCTCCGCATCCTCCAAGGCGATTTGTCCCGCCCGCGAGCCGGGCGAGACGTCCAGCGCACGGCGCAGCAGCGGGATCGCGTCCACCGGGTTGCTCTCGGCCAGCTTCATGGCCGCATGCAACGGCTCGTTCCACTCGTACCGCAGATAGCGTCGGCAATACTGCTCGAAGCTGAATGTGCCTTCGTCCAGCACCGGGTAGCGATGGTCCGGCAGCGGCGCCGCCATGCCGAAATGCCGCAGCACGCCCGGGTGTATCGGCATGGCACCCGGCGTGAAGGGCGCCTCCATAAGGGCCTCGGCCCGCAGGCGCTCCACGCCCATCCGGCTGAACACGCACCCGGCGATATGGCGGAACAGCGGCAGGCGCAGGCGTTCGGTGGTGGCGAACAGGTTCTGCTGGCGGAACTCGGACGCCACGAAGGAGGCGAGGTCGAAGCCGGAGCGCGCGTCGAGCGTGGCAAGCGCGTGCAGGGTCGTGTCCAGCAAGTCGTTCAGCCCGGCTTCCGCCGCGATGTCGAGGGCGAGGTAGCGGCGTATCGCCTCATCCTCGCTGACCCCCTCGCCCATCATCGTGTCGAGGAATATGTCTCCGAAATCGGCCGGGTACGGCCCCTCGCGCAATGAATCCGTGCCGGCATTCTTCGGATGCGGCGCGCCGGCATAGGGCCACAGGAACTCCGCCCGCACCACGGGCACGGCAATCCGTTCGGCGCTGGCCGGGATCAAGTGGTCGGCAACGGTCTCGCCGGCGTGGGTCAGCTCGGTGACCACGATGTCGGCCGCCGCGATCACCCGATGCGCGGCCTCGCGCACCAGCGCCTCGGTGCCGATGAAGAACACGTCTTCGTCACTCTCGCCGGCGATATCCAGACGGTAGGCCTTTGCCAGGGCTCGCGCCTGTACTCCGCCGGCGAAGACTACCCGTCTGGTCATGCAGCCCCTCGCCACCCCGCGGACGTTCTGGCAATTTACGCGTTGGAAATCAATGCGTATCAATCGGTTTTTTCGGAGGTTGCGCGAGGATTGCGTCTTTTTTGAAAAGCGAAACCAAAAAGCTGCACTACTGGATGGACAAAAGAGCCGTTTTGGCAGCGAAAGGAAGAAAGGCCTTCTTTTTTGAAAAAAAGAAGCAAAAAACTTTTGTCCCTGACGCTGCTCCGCCGGCTTGATCTATCATGCGGCATCCGGTTGCTGGTGCGGGCGCCGGGCGTAAAAGTTTTTGGTTCTTTTTTTCCAAAAAAGAACTGCTTGCTTCCTTTCTTCAGGGGATCCCATTGGACTTCACCGGCCTTACAGTGCTCTGCCTGGGCGACGTCATGCTGGACCGCTTCCTGCACGGCGACATCGAGCGCATCTCCCCCGAAGCACCCGTCCCGGTGATCCGCCTGCGCGAGACGCGCGAGATGCCGGGCGGCGCCGGCAACGTCGCCTGCAACATCGCCTCACTCGGCGCCCGCGCCATACTGATCGGGCTGGTCGGCGATGACGAGACCGGCGCCAGGCTGCACCGCATCCTGGCACAGCGGCCGGGCATCGAGCCCGCGCTGATCGTCAGTGCCCGCCGGCCTACCATCTGCAAGACGCGCTTCATCGCCGGGCGCCAGCAGGTGGTGCGCGCCGATGACGAAAGCGGTGCGCGGCTGTTCGAGGAAGAGGCCGCCGCCCTGATGGCGGCGGTCGATGCCCGCCTGCCGGAGGCCGGCGCGCTGATCCTGTCGGATTACGGCAAATCCGCCCTGGAGCCGGCCGTGGTGGCCCACGCCATCGCGGCGGCGCGGCACGCCGGGGTGCCCGTCTTCGTCGATCCCAAATCGGCCGACTTCACCCGCTACCGGGGTGCCACCTGCATCACGCCCAACCTGAAGGAGTTTGCCGCCGCCGCGCGCGGGCCGTGCGGCACGGAAACCGAGATCGCCACCGCAGCACACGCTTTGCTGGAGGATTGCGCGGCCGACGCCATACTCGTCACCCGCTCGGAACGCGGCATGACGCTGGTCGAACAGAACGGCGAGGTCACCACCGTGCCGGCCCGCGCCCGCGAAGTGTTCGACGTCTCAGGCGCCGGCGACACCGTCATTGCCACCCTGGCACTCGCCTGCGCCAGCGGCCGCACGCTGGCCCAGGCCATGCACATCGCCAACGCGGCGGCCGGTGTCGTCGTCAGCAAGCTCGGTACCGCCACCGCCAACATCGCCGAAGTCATGCACGAGCTCTCCGCCCAGGCCGACAAGCTGGCCGGGGCGCCGGCGCCCGGGCTGCAGAGCATGGACTCGGCTCTCGGCATGGTGGAACTCTGGCGCGAGCAGGGCCTGCGCGTGGGCTTCACCAACGGCTGCTTCGACATCCTGCATCCCGGCCACGTCGCCCTGCTCGCCGCTGCCCGCCAGGCCTGCGACCGCCTCGTGGTGGCGCTGAACACGGATGAAAGCGTGGCCCGCCTGAAAGGGCCCACCCGGCCGGTCAACAGCCTGGCGCAGCGCGCTCAGGTGATGGCGGCGATACGTTTCGTCGATTGCGTTGTGGGCTTCGCCGAAGACACGCCACTTGAGGTGATCACGCGGCTGCTGCCGGACGTGCTGGTGAAGGGCGCGGACTACACGGTGGCCCAGGTGGTGGGCGCCGACGTGGTTGTGGCCAATGGCGGGCGTGTGGTGCTGGCGGAGCTGGTTGCGGGGCAGTCCACGACCGGGATCATCGCGCGCGTCGGAGGGAAGGCGGCGTAGGGCCAAGCAAGGCTTCTACCCGCGCAGGTTCAGCCGCCGGTTCCTTTCCAAAGGCACGCTGCGGTCGCAAATGCGGAGTAGCAAAAGTTTTTTGGTCCTTTTTTTCAAAAAAGGACTGCTGTTCTTCCTATTCTGGCTACCTCACTGCCACTTCAACCCGGCAACATCGAACATCGCCACCCGTTCCGTCTTGGGTGACAGAACGGCGTCAAGCGCCAGCGTGCGCGCGCTCACCAGCCGGTTGGTGAACGCACCCGCATCGGCAATGACCAGCGTCGTTCCCCGCGCATCGGCCGACCCAGAAGCCTGGAACACGGCCACATCACCCGCATCGAACTTAGCGCGCAGCTCGCAGGTTTCGGCGACCGTATCGGCCGCCTGGCGGCTCAGCGTGATCACCACGCTGCGGCCGTAGGCGGGGCTGGCACGCAACTCCAGAACACCCATGCTGCCGTGCCCGGCGGCCATTCCGGCTGTGCTGTCGCCGTGGCTCAGCACGCGCGCGTGCCGCGTCGTGTCGTAGATCATCTCGTCCACGGTCTGGTAATACAGCCAGCCCGCCGGCGCGCTGCTGCCGGAAAACGGCAGCGAGGCAGCGATGGGTATCGTAGCAGCCTGCGCCGACACAACATGCGCCATGCTGTCTTTCGGCAGCGCCAAGTGCATGGCGATCACCGCGCATTCAGCGAAAATCACCCCAACGATAAGGTATTTCGCCCGCCTCTTCTGCGTCCCGCATCGCTCGCATGTGCGCGAACCGAGCCGCAGCCTGGTGCTGCACCGCTCGCACCTGCCAAGCGCCATTCCCTACCCCTTAACGACTCGTTAGGGGCGGAACGTAATGGCACCGGACCAGCAACGGTAATCACATAACGCGGCGTATCACCTCGAGCCCGCCCATGCCGGCAAGCAGCACCTGCGGCACGCGCACACTCCCATCCGCCTGCTGGTAGTTCTCCAGCACCGCAATCAGCGCGCGCCCCACCGCCACGCCGGAGCCGTTCAGCGTGTGCACATGCGCCACCGTCTTGCCGTCCGCGGCGCGGAAACGCGCGCCCATCCGCCGCGCCTGGAATCCCCGCGTGTTGGAGCACGAGCTGATCTCGCGCCACATCCCCTGCCCCGGCAGCCAAACCTCCAGATCATGCGTGCGCGCCGCGCCGAACCCAGTATCGCCTGCACAGAGCAGCATGCGCCGATACGGTATCTCCAACGCCTCCAGCACCGCCTCGGCACAGCGCGTCATGCGCTCGTGCTCCGCGTCGCTGTGGTCCGGATGCGCCACGCTGACCAGCTCCACCTTGCGGAACTGGTGCTGGCGCAACATGCCGCGCGTGTCGCGCCCCGCCGAGCCGGCCTCGCTGCGGAAGCACTCGGTCAGCGCGGTGCGCCGAATGGGCAGCGCCGACTCGGGCAGGATGTCGCCGGCCACCATGTTGGTGATCGGCACCTCCGCGGTCGGTATCAGCCAGCGCCCGTCCGTCGTGCGGAACGAATCTTCGGCGAATTTCGGCAGCTGGTTGGTGCCGAAGAACGAAGCCTCGTTGACCAGCGCCGGCACGCTGACCTCGGTGTAGCCGTGCTGCGTGGTGTGCAAGTCCAGCATGAACTGGCCGAGCGCGCGTTCCAGCCTGGCCAGCGCGCCGTGCAGGATGGTGAACCGGCTGCCGGAGATCTTCGCCGCGCGCTCGAAATCCATCAGCCCTAGCGCCTCGCCCAGCTCGAAATGCTGGCGCGCGGGGAAGTCGAACGCGCGCGGCGTGCCCCATTGCTTCAGCTCGCGGTTGTCCGCCTCGTCGGCGCCGTCCGGCACGTCGGCATCCAATACGTTCGGCAGCGCGCCCAGTGCAGTGCGCAGCTCGGCATCCAGTTCCGCGCTGCGCCCGTCCAGCCGCTCCATCTCGCCGCGCAGCGTTGTGGCTTCCGCCTCCTGCGCCGCCGTGTCGGCGCCCGTCCGCTTTGCCTGCCCGATCTCGCGTGCCAGCACGTTGCGGCGGGATTGCGCCTCCTGCTGAGCGGTCGCGGCCGCGCGGCGCTCGGCATCGAGCATGAGGAGTGGCGCGGAGGCGTCCGGCAGGCGCCGCCTTGCCATGGCCGCGTCGAACGCGGCTGCGTCGGCGCGTATCGATTTAATGTCGTGCATAAGGAAGGAAGGCCTTCTTTTTTGAAAAAAAGAAGCAAAAAACTTTTGCTCCCTCGCTGCTGCCACGGCCGCGGCATTTCTTGAAATACCGTTCTGTTTCCGAGGCGGGAAGAGCGGGTCTGGCCTTTCTGTGCGTGCCTTACTCCTCTTGGCGAGGAGGGAATGACAAGCGGCACCTTCTGGGTGCGCTTGGTGTCAGTCTCTTGAAGCGCGCCAACACCGGACCCGGACAGACATTCCAACAAGGAACCGCTCGCCTCACACCTCGACCGGCTTGGCCTCCACGAGCCGCGCCGAGATTATGGAAATCTCATAAAGCGCGATCAAAGGCACCGCCAACCCGGTCTGTGTGATGATGTCCGGCGGCGTCAGGATCGCCGCCACGATGAAGCAGCCGACATACGCGTATCGCCGATACCGCCGTAAGCCGCGCGACGACACGATCCCAACCTTGGCCAGCAACGTCAGGAGCACCGGCAACTGGAATGCAATGCCGAACGCCATGATGAGCTTCATCACCAACGACAGGTATTCGCTGACCTTGGCCTGCAGCTCGATCTGCAGCACGTCCTTGCCGCCAGGCGTCTCGAAGCTGAGGAAGAACTTCCACGCGAACGGAAACACGAAGTAGTACGCCAGCGCAGCACCCGCCACGAACAGCACCGGCGTGGCGATCAGAAACGGCGCGAACGCCCGGCGCTCGCTGCGGTACAGCCCCGGCGCCACGAACAGCCAGATTTGGCTGGCGATCACCGGAAAGGCGATGAACGTGGCGCCGAAGAAACCCACCTTAAGGTAGGTGAAGAACGCCTCGTAAAGCGCCGTGTAGATCAGATGCGGCTGCTCGCCCTTGGCCCTCATTATGTTCGCCAGCGGCTGCGCCAGGAACAGGTAGATGGTCCCGGAGAAGTGGTAGCATACGAAGAACGCCAGCACGAAGGCCACCGCGGACCACAGCAGCCGGCGCCGAAGCTCCACCAGGTGCTCCAGCAGCGGCATCGCCTTGTCGTGGATAGGGTCGTCCGGGGCCGGCACGGCGTCGGGCACGGATCAGGCCTGGCCGGCGTGGTCTGGCACGGCGGCCGCGGGCGGGATGAAGGCGGGGGCAGCCGGAGCAGCTTGAGGCGCCGGCGCGGAAGGCGGGATGAACGCCGGCGCCGACTGGTCGGGCGCCGCGATCACCGTCTCGGGATGCGCCGGCACGGCGTGCGCCTGATCCAGCGGCGTCATCACCGGCCGCACCGGGTGCTCGCGGAACGGATCGGCAAAGGCAGAGCGCATCGTGTTGTCCGGGTCGATCGCGCGCTGCACCATGGCCTTGGGGTTGAGGCTGCGCAGCTCGTCAAACGAGGATTTCACGTCGCCCAGATCGGCCTCGCGTATCATCTCGTCCACATGGCCCTGGAACTCGCCCGCCATGCGGCGCAGCTTCTTTATCGTGTCGCTGATCGCCTTGATGGCCACTGGCATGTCCTTCGGGCCGATGGCGATAAGCGCCACCACACCGATCAAGGCGATCTCGGACCAGGCAAAATCAAACATTGCGGTGTCTTAGCCCGGTGTTGGGGGTGGACGATAGGGCAGGCGCCCGTCCGATTGAAAGTAAGGCTGAACTGCCTTACTTTCCAGGCGTGGCACAATCACTTCTCATCACCGCCAAGGGCCAGCTCACCTTGAAGAAGGAGACACTGTCCCATCTCGGCGTGCAGCCCGGCGAGCGCGTCTCCGTCGAGCTGCGCCCGGACGGCGTAGTGGAGCTGCGCTCCGCACCGCGCGGCAAGATCTCCGACGCGTTCAGCTGCCTGCCTAGGCCGCAAGGCCCGGCGCTGACGATCGAGGAGATGAACGAAGTGATTGCGGCCGCTTGGGCCGGCAAGCGTTGAGGATCACCGCCGACACCAACCTTCTCGTGCGTGCGACGACAGACGACGATCCCTTACAGGCGGAAGCGGCGCGTGCGTGCCTTGAAGCAGCCGAACGGGTTGTCATTCCTGCAGCGGTCATCTGCGAGTTCGCCTGGGTCCTCGGCCGCGGCTACAGATACTCGAGAGAACAGCTGGACAGCGCCATCCGGCGCTACGTCGAGGCCAGCTCCGTCGTCATCGACCGGGCGGCCGTGGAGGATGGTCTCCGCGTCCTGCGCGCAGGCGGAGACTTCTCGGACGGCGTCATCGCCCACCAGGGACGCGCGCAGGGTGGT
>CAXTVW010000136.1:0-9519 GCA_964247675.1 uncultured Acetobacteraceae bacterium | reverse complement strand
TTTTTTCAAAAAAGAAGGCCTTGCTTTCTTCCTACGGTGCAGCGTTCCACCAATCGCTCCAGGTCGGCTCGGACGCCGTGCCGACAGTGGCAAAATAGGCTGCCATGTTGTTGGCGTCGGTCTGTGTCAGGCAGTGGGCGTAGCTGATCATGCCGTAGGGCGAGCCGTTCGCGATGAAGGTGTTGACCAGCGTGGCGCTGGCGTGCTGCACGTTCGGGCCCATGCCACCGGCGCCGTTGCCGCCGTGGCAGCCGGCGCAGTTGTTTGCCAGATAGGCGCGGCGTCCGTCGCCGGCCGGGCCCAATGACGTGAGACCTAACGACGCCATCACCGCGGCTGTCGGATAACAGAGCGGGGCTGGAACGGTCACTGTCGTGGTGGCGGCCAGGGCGGACGTGGCGACCGCAGCGGCGGCGGTGAAGGCTGCCGACTGGGCAAGAAGCTTTGTTAGGCGCATCGTGCGTTTCCTTTGGTCAATGCGTTTGCGTTTGGGTGATGGCGGCCTGCGCGGAAGGCGGCGTGAGCGGAACGTTGTAGTCGTGCAGGATGGCGGCGATTTCGGGCGCGTGCCGGTCCATCGCATCCTGCAGCCTGTCACGCAGCGCCACGTCGGTTTTGCGCACGCCCATCGCCATCGCGTAGGTGAAGGCGATCTCGGGCATCTTGCTGTCACCGGTCAGCGCCTGCAGGTGCAGCTTGTCGCCGTACGGCTTGGCGAAATAGCCGGCGAACGGACCCCAGACAAAGGCCACGTCGATCTCGCCGCTGGCCACCGCGTCGACAATCTTGCCTTGCGGGTTCTGCACGCTTTCGTCCGCCCACATCGGGTAGGCGCGCATGTGCTGGACGATGTTGCGGTGTCCGAGCGCCATGCCTGGCGGGGTGTTTATCCCTTCCAGGCCTACCGATTGTATGCCGATCTTGGCGTCACGCAGGTAAGGATCGTCCAGCGAGGTGATTCGGTGCGGATCGTTGCTGCGCTGAACGATCATGTAGCTGGACGTGAAGGTGGGCTTGGTTACGGCCGCGATCGGCATGATCGCGGGGACGCTGATCACCACGTCACATTTGTTGGCCAGCAGCGTGCGGCGGAAGAAGGTCTTGCGCTGCGGGTCCCAGGTGTATTGCAGGTCTTCGTGCAGGTCGGCGGCGAGCAGGGTGGCGATCTTGTTCTCGAAGCCCTCCTGCTTCTGGTCCGAATAGGGCAGGTTTGCCGGATCGGCGCAGACACGCAGCGCCGGCCTGGCGGCCGGCGCCTCGCCAGGCGCCGCGTGCGCGGCGACTGGCAGGGCGGCGGCGAGCGGCAGCAGGCAAGCGGCCAGGAGTGCCCGTTTCATGATGCGAGATTTCATCATGATGGCCTCAAGGCAGCTTGAAGACGTGGACGTAGCCGCTGGCGACCGTCTGCGTGGCCGCACTCTTGGTCGCGGCTCCGGTCGTCTTTGCGTAGGCGGCCACGGCGGATGCGTAGCCAGGGCCGTGGGCGGAGAGTGACGCTTCCGTGCTCTGGGTGGCGAGCGCCGAGCCGGTTGCCAGGCCCGAGCTGCCGCCCGCGACCGCCGGGTTTGGCAGGTTCGTCTCGCCCGGGCATTCGCCGCCGCCGAGGCCGCCGGCGAGCCAGCCCACGCCCGTGGTGATCGCCACGCGCTGGTGGCCGTCCCCACCGGTGAAGGTCATCGGGTTGGAGACCATGCCGCACTCGAGCTGCGTCTGGAACAGAACGTTGCCGTTGGTGGCGTCCACCGCCTTGAACAGTCCGCTCAGCGTTCCGTAGAAGACGACGTTGCCTGCCGTGGCCAGCGTTCCCGCATAGAGGGGCAGCGGCTCCTGCACGCTCCAGGCGCGCTGGTTAGTGACCGGATTCCAGGCGACCATCTCACCCAGATAGCCGCCGGGGCCGGGCGAGATGCCGAGGTCGATACCCTGGAACGGGGTGCCGGCGACGTATTCCGTCAGCAGCGGCTCGTAGGACGAGCAAAGGTTGAGCAGCGGCAGGTAGAACAGGCCCGTCGTCGGCGAGTAGGCGGACGGTTCCCAATCCTTCAGGCCGAGTGCCGACGGGCAGTTGTTGGTGATCGTCTGGCCGGTGTGGATGTAGGAGGCGGCGGGTATCTGCTCGAGGCCGGTGGTCAGGTTGACGCCGGTGGCCCAGTTGACGTTGGGGCCGAAAGGCTGTGCGCTGATCAGCTGGCCGGTGGCGCGGTCCAGCGTGTAGGCGAAACCGTCCTTGTTGAAGTGCACGATGACCTTGCGGACGACGCCGTTGATGGGGATGTCCACCACGGTGTCCTCGTTCACCGCATCGAAATCCCAGTTGTCATGCGGGGTGAGCTGGTAGGCCCACACGGCCTGGCCGGTCTGCGGGTTGCGGGCGAAGATCGTGCTGCTCCACTTGTTGTCACCGGGACGCATGTCCGGGTTCCAGACGCCGGGGTTGCCGGTTCCGTAGAACAGCAGGTTCAGCTCGGGATCGTAGGTGATCCAGCCCCAGGAGGTGGAACCGCCCTGCTGCCAGAGGCTGTTCTGCCAGGAACTCACGCCCAAATTGTTGCCCTGGTCCTTTGCATAGTACGGCTTGAAGCTCTTGCTAATCAGGACATCGTTGTCGGGGCCGGTGGAGTATGCTTTCCAGACCAGCGCGCCGGTGTTCACGTTCAGCGCCTGCACCCAGCCGCGCACGCCCAGTTCACCGCCGGCGTTGCCGATGATCACGTTGTTGCCGACGACGATCGGCGCCGCGGTCAGCGTCTCGCCGATGGCCGGGTTGGCGATCTGCGTTTTCCACACGAGCTTGCCGGTATCGGCGTTCACGGCGACCATGTTGCCGTCCAACGCGCCGTAGATCACCATGCCGTTCGCGTAGGCGGCGCCGCGGTTCACCACGTCGCAGCAGGCGACGCCCTCGGCGAAGATGCTCGCACCCGGATCGAAGGTCCACAGCAGCGTGCCGGGATGCGTGATGTCAAACGCCATCAGCTTGTTGGGGAACGGTGTCACGACGTACATCTTGCCTTGCGCCACGAGCGCATTGCCCTGGTGCGTGGCGGTGTTGCTGGTGGGGTAGTTGAATTCCTCCACCATCTTGCCGGCGTTTGCGTTGGTGATTTCGGCCAGGCCGCTGAAGCGCGTGCCCTGCACGGTGCCCGCGGCGGTGGTCCATGTGGCACCCGCTTGCACGCCGGTCTGCTGCGCGGCGGCGGTCAGCGGCAGCAGCGCGGCCATGGCCGCACCCGCGGCGTTGAGCGCGTTTCGCCTGCCGGACCGCGCAGCGGGAGAGCCGGCCTTGATATTTGAGAAAAGATGTTTGATGCGCACTGAGAGCTCCACCCCAAAACGAGCGGCCTGCGCGCGGGGGATCACCGCACTCATTCAACCGCTAACCGGAACGATACGGACCGTAAACGGGTTTTTTACGCAATGCTACCAATTTTGACGTGCCTGGTCATATTTTTTAGCAATGCGCGCGGGGTGCGACGTTGCGTCGGCTTCCGGGGGCGCGCTCGAAGTGAGAAAGCAAGCGGTTCTTTTTTGAAAAAAAGAACCAAAAAACTTTTATCTCTCACGCATTTGCAGCAGGCGGGTCATTTCGGGGATGCGCGCGTGCTGCGAGTGGGAGGTGACAACAGTTTTGCTTCTTTTTCGAAAAGAAGGGTTTCCGGCTATCGTCCGAGGAGGGTGTGCACTAGCCGCACGAGGTGGCTCGGCAGATAGGGCTTTTTCAGCAGGTAGTAGCCGAACTCCTCGCGCCAGCTTGCCTGCAGCACTTCCGGGCGGCCGGTGGCGATGATGACGGGGATGTTCGGGTTGAGGCTGCGCATGCGGGCGGCGACCTGGGCGCCGTCGGCCTGGCCGGGCATGTGGAAGTCGGTCACCAGGATGCTGAACCTCCTGGGCGGGTTGCTGAGTATCTCTAGGGCGCTGTCGCCGCTTGGCGCCTCATACACGTCGAACCCCGCGTCCTGCAGGGTCTCGGCCATGACCTCGCGGATCATGGCTTCGTCCTCAACCAGTAATACGCACATGCGCCGTCATCCTATCCAACTACGCTAACCCGCTTGCGGGCCGCTTCGTTCCCACACGGTGCGCCGCCGGGTAGAACGCCCATGTGAGCGGCAGGGAGGATCGAGGCGGTTATGGCTGATCGGCAGGAGGGCGGACGACCTTACAAGGTGGATCCCGGGGTGACGGTTGGAGAGCCTGGGCATCATTCCACGGGCGGGCGCAACATCATCGGGGCGGCGGCCGCGCAGGCGGGGTCGGACATCTTCTTCGCCGCGGTGCAGATGAGCCGGATGCCGATGTGCCTGACCGACCCGCGGCTGCTCGACGAGCCGATCGTGTTCTGCAACCAGGCGTTCGAGGAGCTGACGGGGTACGGGCAGGCGGAGATCGTGGGGTTCAATTGCCGGTTCCTGCAAGGCGAGAAGACCGATCCGGCGATGGTGGCCGAGATACGGCGGGCGCTGGACGCGCGCGAGGACGTGCATATCGAGCTGCTGAACTACCGGCGCGACGGGTCCAGCTTCTGGAACGCGCTGTTCATCAGCCCGGTCTTCGATACAGCGGGCGACCTCGTCTACCATTTCGCCAGCCAGCTCGACGTGACGCGGCGGCGGGAGGCGGAGGCGGTGATGCAGCAGAGCCAGCGGCTGGAGACGCTGGGCTCGATGGCGAGCAGCCTGGCGCACGAATTCAACAACCTGATGACGATCGTGCTGGCCAATCTGGAGCGGCTGGAGGGCGAGGCGGGGGCGGAGCGGCGGGCGCGGCAGATCGAGCGGGCGAAATGGGGCGCGCAGCGGGCGGCACGGCTGACCGACCAGATGCTGTCATTCGCGCGGCGGCAGTTCCATGACGACCAGGTGCAGGATGTGGGCGCCAAGCTCGCGGCCTGCGACACGATATTGGCGCAGATGGCCGGCAGCGGCGTTCGCGTGCGGCTGGATCTGGAGCCGGAGCGCCTGTTGGCCAATCTGGACACCAGCCAGCTGGAGATGGCGGTGCTGAACCTGGTGCGTAACGCGGCGGATGCTTCGGTTGCCGGCGGTGAGGTGGTGATCGCCACCAGGCGGCGCGGCAGCGAGATGGAGGTGTCGGTGGCCGATACCGGGAGCGGGATGAACGCCGAGACGGCCAGGCGGGCGACCGAGCCGTTCTTCACAACCAAGGAGGTGGGGCACGGGACGGGGCTGGGGCTGTCCATGGTGAAGGGGTTCGTCGAGCAGTCGCACGGGCGGCTGGTGCTGGATACGCGCGAGGGGGCGGGGACGACGGTGCGGCTGCTGTTTCCGCTGGTGGTGTGAAGGCAGGGTGTTCTCTGCGGGATGGCCTGGGTTTCTGGCAGGCTAAGTGCCTTTTCTGGCAGGGAGTGCGGTTTTCGTGCGGTCGGGAGTCTGGCAGACGGATTTCGCGCGATTCTGCAAGGCCGGGCGTGGGACAGGCGCGGATTGGTCGCGATTGTGGTTGTAAAGACACGGAACAGATTGCGACTCGGGGTTGCAAGTCGGGTGTGGATAAATTTATGGTTGAAACGTTCGCGCTTTGAAACGCATTGCCGGAGGTGGTTATGGGTCGGTCACGCCAGCATCCCAATCTGGGGATGGAGCGCCTGTTGCAGGAGCTTGAGGCGGAAGGCGTGGATCCGTTGCTGATCGAGAATTTCGTCGCGCGCTCCCTGGACCGTGGCCGGGGCAAGCAGAGTTTGGGGGTGGCGGCCGGCACTCAGCACGAGGCCGCCTGACAGCAAGCAGTCCTCTTTACAAACAGTATTTCATCTCCCGGGCGGCGCAACAATTTCAGCAACCGCCGACAGGGAGCAGAAGTTTTTTGCTTCTTTTTTTCAAAAAAAGAAGGCCTTTTTTACTTACTTGTTCTTGCAAGCGTTAGTCTCAGCCAGGTCGTGAGCCTGACAGCGGCTGCGGTCGGCGGCCGTGGACAGGGCGCAGCGTGCTGGGTTATGTGGCGGCCTCCGCGTCTGGCCTTCATGGCAGATCAGGATGGATGGCCGAGTGGTTTAAGGCAGCGGTCTTGAAAACCGCCGAGGGTGCAAGCCCTCCGTGAGTTCGAATCTCACTCCATCCGCCAGCGATTGTTGCATTGAACCGCAATCGGCCGACGGCGTTGGTCTCCGCAACCATAACATAACGGAGGCGCGTCTTGCTTTATTCCAAACTACGTAGTGTCGTGCTGGTCGCGTCGGCGATGGCCTGGCCGGCGGCGGCGATGGCCGGCCCCTGCTCGGACGACATCGCGCAACTCTCCCGGCAACTGGACAGCATGCCAGGGCTCGGGGCACCGACCTCCGGCGTGGCAGCACGCTCGAACACCGGCGCGCAGACATCGCAGGCGGGTGGAACGGGCAACATGAGCGCCTCCGACCGGGCACAGCCCGGCGGCGCGAGCCGGACAGGCGGCGGGTCGGCCGGCACGGTGGGCGGCGTTTCGGGCGCGGCCGTGGGTTCGAAAGACGCCGTGGCGAGCGGCCAGGTGGCCACTTCCGACCAGGACGTGAGGAATCAGTCGGTAGGCAAGCCGACCGCGGCTCAGTCGGCATCAACCGGCAGCTCGGGACCTTCGACGGCGAGCGATGACCGGGTGTCACAGGCCAAGTCGTCCCTGCAGACGGCAATCGAGCTGAACTCCCGCGGGGATGCGTCCTGTGCGGCGGCGGTCAGCAAGACGCGGGGGCTTATGCCTAAGACTTAAGGGAAGGAAGGCCTTCTTTTTTGAAAAAAAGAAGCAAAAACTTTTGCTCCCACGCTGCTGCCGGTGCTTCGGTGTTTCTTGATGGATCCGGCTGGTGCGGCGGCGGGAGTGGAGGCTTTTGTTTCGGTTTATAGTGTCAGTTGCCGGCCTTCTGTCGGCGCCCTGACCACGTGGAAGCCCGCAGCGTTCAACGCTGCGGCCAGGTGCCAGCCGGCGGCGCCGATGACATAGGGTGGGCCGCCGCGGGCTTGCAGCACGGCTTCATCCAGGATGGCGGCCACTTCCTCGAACGTTACGGGTTCCGGTACTGGGGACAGCATCGGCATTTCTACGTGCCGTCCTTGCTCGTCTTGGTTGCCTGCGCGGCTACCTCGTCCATGATGCGGCGGGCGCTGTTCGCGTAGGCGCAATCCTTCGCCAGGGCCGGAGGTGGCACGGGCGTCTTCATCACGACGAAGCCCGATTTGCGCAGATATTCGGCCAGATGTCCGGCGGTGATCTTCGCCGTCAGTTCATGGGATGTCTTGAACTGCTTGCGGCCGTTGAATTGCAGTGCATGGGCAAGCGCCTGTTCGAGATCGTCGGGGGAGGCTGGGGTGAGGGGCTGTGACATAGGAAAACGTTAACGACTCTAGGCGAACGTATCAAGAACAACAGCAGTCTTTTTTTCGCGTTACGGGACAGAAAACGTATTCCCCCCAATCGGCGGCTGCCCAAGCACTCGCCGACAGGGAGCAAAAGTCTTTTGCTTCTTTTCTTCAGAAAAGAAGGCCTTGCTTACCTTCCTTCACGTCCCCCTAACCGCCGCCACATGCGCGTCGATAGCGGTTGCGAGCACCGTCAACGGCACGCCGCCCGTCTTCACGATCGCGTCGTTGTAAGCGGCCTCGTCGTATTTGGCGCCGAGCGCTGCTTTCGTCTGCTCGCGCAAGCGGAGCATCTGGTTGTGGCCCATCTTGTAGCCGCAGGCCTGGCCGGGGGCCACGCAATAGCGGTCGGTTTCGCTGGTCATTGCCGGCGCGGTCTTGCCGGTTTCGGTGGTGAGGAACTGCACTGTCTGTTCGCGCGACCAGCCCAGCGCGTGCAGGCCGGTGTCTGCGACCAGGCGGCAGGCGCGGAACTGCTGGGCCTGGAGGTAGCCGATGCGGCCGAACGGGTCATTGTCGTAGAGGCCGTGTTCATCGACGAGCTGTTCGGCGTAGAGGGCCCAGCCTTCGACAAAGGCGTTGAAGCCCATCATCGACATGATCATCGGGATTTCGGCGTGGTGTTCGGCGAGGTAGGCGCCCTGCCAGGTGTGGCCGGGGATGCCCTCATGGGCGGTGAGCGTGGGAAGCTGGTATTTCGGCCAGAGCAGGGTGGATTTGAGGTTCACGTAATAGATGGCGGGGCGGGAGCCGTCGAGCGAGGCGAAGTTCATGTAGCCCAGGGGTGCGCCGTCCTGGATGTCCGGCGGGACGCGTTTGACGGTGACATCCGCCTTCAGGTTCAGGTGCGAGATCTTCGGCAGCATCGGGCGGATGCGGGCGATGCAGTCGTTCAGGTAGGCGATGAGCTGGGTGCGGCCGGAATCGTTGTCCGGGTAAAGGAAGCGCGGGTCCTTGTTGAGGGCCTGGACGCGCTCGCCGACGCTGCCCTGGTTCAGGCCTTGTGCCTTCAGGAGCGTGTCCAGGCGGGCTTTGATGGCGGCGTTCTGCTCGAGGCCAAGCTTGTGTATGTCGGCCGCGGAGATGTTGGTGGTGGTGCCCATGCGCAGGCCCCAGGCGTAGAAGGCGTCACCGTCCGGCAGGCGCTGCACGCCGGCGGTGGAGGGGGCATTCGCGGTGGCGCGGGCGAAGGCGGCGATCTGGCGGTCCACGGCGGGGTAGAGGGCGGTCTCGACGATCCTGGTGCAGCGGCCGGCCCAGTCGCCGGCCAGGTTCGCGGCCGCGGCGCGGCGGCTGAGCGAGGTGACCATCGGTTGCTCGGCGGCGGGCGTGGCGCGGAAGCCTCGTAGCTGGGTCAGGACGGTGGCGGCGATGAAGTTTGGCGGCATGACGCCGATCGCGGCGTCCGCGGTGCAGCGCTGGGTCTCCTGGTCCACGACGCGGGCAAAGGCGGCGACGCGGGCGAGGTAGGCCTCGGCGTCGGCGGTGCTGTGTACCTGATGGACGGCGTTGAGGAATTCCGGCGTGCTGACCACGCTGCCGCTCTGCTGGCTGATGACGTAGGGTTGGGCGCCGCCGCTGAAGCCGGCGGCCGCGCCGCCGCCGTAGCGGAAGCCAGTGCCTTCCAGGCCGCGCTCGGTGGCGTAGCGCACGGCATCCAGACGGATCTGGCTGGGGCCGGGGAGGGCCGCGCGGTCCATCTGGGCGAGCCTTGCGTGCATGTCCCGGACCTGGACGGCCCATTTGGCGTCGCCGGCGGGGGAGGCGTCGCTGAGCTGGGATTTCAGGGCGGCGAGGGCGCCGGTGTCCACGCCGAGCTGGGTGGCCTGTTCGGGGGAGAGGAGGAGGATCTCGTGGGCGAAGTCGGCGAGCGTGGTGTCGAGGTCGGTGTTGGTCGGGGAGGGTGCTGCGCGGGCCACGCCGCTTAGTGCCGCCACGGCTACGCCGCTTTGTATGACTTGCCGCCGTGAGATCATGGTGCGCCGTGGCCTTTGGTTGGGGTGGCGGGAACCTAGCCTGGGAGGGGATGCGCAACAAGGACGGCAAGAGGAAGCAAGGAAGGCCTTCTTTTTTGAAGAAAAGAAGCAAAAGACTTTTGACTGTGCTGTCGCGGATTTTTCGGAGATGCGCCGCTGCGCCTGCATCGTCGCGCGGTCTGGTTCTGCAA
>CAXTVW010000135.1:0-9613 GCA_964247675.1 uncultured Acetobacteraceae bacterium | reverse complement strand
ACCCGGCAAGCCAGTTCCACCGCAAGCTCCGGCGGTTGCCGCCGCTTCGCTACCTCAACGTGCTTGTTTCCAGTTTTGCCGGCAAGGCGCGGCGTAATCTGAAGGCGAGCAAGCGGTTCTTTTTTGAAAAGAAGAACCAAAAAACTTTTGCTCCCACGCTGTAGAAACGAACGTGGAGCGCCAAGACAGACACGCCTGCAGAAGGGCGTAGGGAGTCAAAGTTTTTTGGTTCTTTTTTTCAAAAAAGAACTGCTTTCTTTCTTTTCTTAGGAACACCTCATGATCTCCGCCCAAGACTACCGCTACGTCATCGCCGGCAGCGGCTTCTTCGGTGCGGTCATGGCCGAGCGCATCGCCAACGTGCTGGGCGAGCCCGTGCTGGTCCTGGAAAAACGTGATCATTTCGGCGGAAACTCGTTCTCCGAGCAGGATCCAGAGACCGGAATCGAGTATCACCGCTACGGCACGCACCTGTTCCACACCTCGCAGACCGATGTGTGGGCCTGGATCAACCGCTTCACCGCGTTCAACAACTACCGGCACCGCGTGCTGACGCGCCATGACGGCCGCATGTACACCATGCCGATCAACCTGATGACGCTGAACAACTTCTTCGGTGTCGACCTGAAACCCTCCGAGGCGGCCGCTTTCATCGCCGAGCGTGCCGCGCGCGAGGGCTTCACCAACCCTGCGAATTTCGAGGAAAAGGCGGTCTCGCTCATTGGCCGCGAATTGTATGACGCGTTCATCCGCCACTATACGGCCAAGCAGTGGGAGACTGATCCCAAGCTGTTGCCGGCGGAGACGATCAGCCGGCTTCCGGTGCGCGCCAACTACAACGATTTCTACTTTAACGACATCTACGAGGGCCTGCCGCTGGACGGCTACCACGCGATTTTCGAACGCGTGTTTGCCGACAAACGCATAAAGGTCGTGTGCAACTGCGATTTCTTCGACGTGCGCGACACGCTGCGGCCGGACGCGCAGCTCATCTACACCGGCCCGATCGACAGGTATTTCAACTACAGGTTGGGTTCGCTCGGCTGGCGTACGTTGGATTTCGAGATCGAACGGCCGGAGATGGAAGACTTCCAGGGCGCCAGCGTGGTGAACTACCCTGACGCCGACGTCAGGTTCACCCGCATACACGAGTTCCGCCATCTTCATCCGGAACGCCGCTACACGCCCGAGCGCACGCTGATCATGCGCGAATATTCCCGCTTCGCCGCGCGCGAGGACGAGCCGTACTACCCGATCAACACGCCGGCCGACAAGGGACTCTACGACCAGTATGCCGCCCTTGCCGCGCGGGAGAGCAACGTGGTGTTTGGCGGGCGTCTCGGGACATATCGTTACCTGGACATGCACCAGGCGATCGGCGCGGCGCTGAAATCGTTCGAGCGGGACGTGCTGCCGAGGGCAACAGGCGCGGTGGCTGCCGCCGCGGCCTGAGGAAAGCGCTGCTGGCGCCACATCCTATTGCCCTACGTTACACGGAATACGTGTCCTGTGCCGGGAAGCCACGTCTGGTGACCTTGTAACACGCCCTCCGGAACGACTATCTTGGCCCAAGCGTAATCTTTGCGCGAGGGCGGGGTTAGTGGGTGGATATAATGCCGGGCCAGGGTATCGCGCTGCGATCGGGCGTGCAGTCGATCGCGGCGTCACTGCCCGAGGCGATGCTCGACCCGCTCGCCCCCACCGTGTTCCACCAGACGTGGTGGCTGAACGCGGTCACCGGCGGCGATTACGCCGAAGCGGTGGTTGTCCAAGGCGGCCGGCGCGTCGGCTGGTTCCCCTATGTCGTCTCCGACATCCTGGCGGGCCACAAACTTTGCTGCATGCCGACCCTGACTCATTTCCTTGGTCCGGCGATTGAGGAGGGCCGAGTAGCAGCCTGCAACAAGGTATTGCGCCGCGCGCAGATCACCCGCGAGCTGCTGGCCCAGATGCCCCGCACGAGCGGGTTCTGGCATGTGATGCACCGCGGCACCGCCGACACGCTCGCCTACCAGGAACTGGGCTACGAGAGCACCGTGCAGTTCACCTTCGAGGTGGCGCCAGACAAGCCAAGCGTGCTTTGGGCCAACATGCGCGACAAGGCCCGCAACGTGATACGGCGCGCCGAGGAGCAGCACCAGGTGTGCGAGCTGGACGCCTCGGCCTTTGGCGCCGTCTATAACGACAACCTGGCGCGCGGCGGAAACGCCAGCCGATACAGCCCGGCGCTGCTGGAGCGCGTCTGCCAGGCGGCCATCTCACGCGGGCAGGGACGCATCATCGCGGCCGAGAATGCCGCAGGCCAGATAGCCGCAGCCATCTTCTACGTGTGGGATGCCGGCGTGGCCTACTACCTGCTGTCCACCCGTCGGCCGGATTCGGGCAACGGCGCTGTGAGCCTGCTGCTATGGCAGGCGATGCAGGATGTTGCAGCCCGCGGCTTGATCTTCGACTTCGAAGGCGTGATTACGTCAGGCGGCGTCCTGTTCTTCACCGGGTTCGGCGGGGTGATAAAGCCGCGCTACGTGGTCAGCCGGTTTTCATTCGCGCATCGGGTGGCGGGGAGGTTGTCGAACCCTTTTCGGCGGGGGTCTTCGGAGAAGTTTCTGTAAGGAAGGAAGGCTTTCTTATTTGAAAAAAGAAACAAAAAACTTTTTTTCCCGTCGCCTGCAGTGATACGGGGTTTACTTCTGCCGGACGCGTCCCTGCAGAATCACCACGTGTCTGAATGCAGGCGTGGGAGACAAAAGTTTTTCGGTCGTTTTTCTCAAAAAAGGACTGCTTTCTTCCTTACCCCGCTAACAACTCCACCGCCGCCCGCGCCAGCGCCTGCGCCCCCAGCCCGATACAAGCCTCGTCCGGCTGATAGCTGGAATTATGCAGGTGATCGTGCCGCCCCGCCGCCCCAGATCCCACGCGCAGCACGAAGCTCGGCACGAGCGCGGCGATCATGGCGAAGTCCTCGGCGCCCATGCTCGGCTCGGCGGCGTCAAACACTTCGCCAAGCTGGCGCTGCACGGCGGCGACCGTGCCGTCCAGCACACGGTCCGCGTTCAGGGTCGGCGGCACGCCGGGGTTCCAGTCCAGCTCGGTCTGCGTGCGAAAGGTGGCGTCCAGCCCGGCGCAGATGCGTCGCAAGGCGGCTTCCGCCTGGTTGCGCACGGAGAGGCTCAGCGTGCGTATCGTGCCGAGCAGCTCGCACGCATCGGGAATGATGTTGTGCACGGTGCCGGCGTGGATGGCGCCGACGGTGACCACGCACGGGTCCAGCGGGTTTACCTCACGCGAGACGATCGTCTGCAGGTTGGTGACCAGGTGGCAGGCGGCCACGATGGGATCGACCGTGGTGTGCGGGTAGGCGGCATGGCCGGAATTGCCGCGCACGGTGATGCGGAAGCGGTCACAGGCGGCGTAGGTGGCGCCGCGCACGGCGGCAAAGCGGCCGACGGGCAGCTCCGGATGGTTGTGGAAACCGAGCGCCATGTCCACGCCGTCCAGCACGCCGTCCTGGATCATCGCCGCGGCGCCGCCGAGGATCTCCTCGGCCGGCTGGAACAGCAGGCGAACGGTGCCGGCCATGTCCGGCGCCAGGCTGGCGAGTATGCCGGCCACGCCGAGCAGCGTGGAGCTGTGCATGTCATGGCCGCAGGCGTGCATCTTGCCGTCCGTGCGGCTGGCGTAAGCGAGGCCGGTCTGTTCGTGGATCGGCAGCGCGTCCATGTCCGCGCGTATCACCAGCGTAGGGCCGGGGCGACCGCCTTGTATGGTGCCGACCACGCCAGTCTGGCCCACGCCTGTCTGGTGCTCGATGCCCATGCGGGTGAGTTCGCGGGCGATAAGGCTGGCCGTGCGATGTTCCTCGAAAGCGAGCTCCGGATGGGCGTGCAGGTCCCGCCTGATTTCGACCAGGCCGGGTTCGGCCTCGCGCGCCAGGCGGCCGATCGCCGAACCGATGTCGTTTATGTGTCCCATCTCTGGCTCCTGCGGCGCACAATGGGCTAGCTTGCGGCAGAGCGGGCCGGACTGGCAAGCACGTTGAGGGGGTTTCAGGCAGTGGATCAGCAGGTGGGGATCGAGCGGACGACACAGGCGCAGGCGCCGGCTGGCTTGATCACACCCATAATCCTGTCCGGCGGTTCCGGCACACGGCTGTGGCCGGTCTCGCGCGAGAGCTTTCCCAAGCAGCTCTGGCCGCTGATCTCCGAGCGCTCGATGATACAGGAGACCGCTTTGCGGGCCGCGGGCGCCGGCTTTGCGCCGCCGGTGGTGGTGTGCAACGAGGAGCACCGCTTCCTGATCGCCGAACAGTTGCGCGACGCCGGCATCACCGGCGCGCGCATCCTGCTGGAGCCGGTGGGCCGCAACTCGGCGCCGGCGATCGCGGCCGCCGCCCTGCTGGTGGCCGAGACGGAGCCGGACGCGGTGCTTTGGATGATGGCCGCGGATTCCTCGATCACCAAGACGGACGCGCTGGAGGAGGCGCTGGGCCGAGCCGTGGTCGCGGCGCGCGCCGGCCGGTTCGTCACCTTCGGCATGAAGCCGAATTCGGCCGAGACGGGATACGGCTACATCGAAGTGGGGCCGGAGCTGGAGGGCGCGCCTGGCGTGCACGCGGTGGCACAGTTCGTGGAGAAGCCGAACGCCGCCGACGCTGCGCGCCTGTCAGCGGATGGCAGGCATCTGTGGAACAGCGGCATGTTTGTCTTCACCGCGGCCACGCTGCTGGCCGAGATGGATGCTTTCGCGCCGCTGGTGATGTCCGCCGTGCGCGCCGCCGTGGCCGCCCGCCTGACGGACCTGGATTTCGCCCGGCTGGAGCGCACCGCGTTCGCCGCCTGCGAGAACATCAGCCTGGACTACGCGGTGGCCGAGCGCACGCGCCACGCCGCCGTGGTGCCGGCCGATCTGGGCTGGTGCGACGTGGGCAGCTGGAACGCGCTGTGGGAGCTGGGCGCCAAGGACGAGGCCGGCAACGTGAGCCTGGGCGACGTGCTGCTGGAGAACACACGCCGCTGCTACGCCCGCAGCGACGGCATGCTGACCGCCGTGGTGGGCCTGGACGACACCGTTGTGGTGACAACCGAAGACGCGGTGCTGGTGATGCACCGCGACCGCGCGCAGGACGTCAAGAAGATCGTCGAGCGGCTGCGCGCGGCAGGCCGCCACGAGGCGGCCTCGCACAGCCGCGCCTACCGGCCGTGGGGGTTCTACGAGAGCCTGATCAACGGCGAGCGCTTCCAGGTGAAGCGCATCGTGGTGAAGCCTGGCGAGAAGCTGTCGTTGCAGAAGCACTTTCACCGCGCGGAGCACTGGGTGGTGGTGGCAGGCACCGCGCTGGTGGTGCGCGACGCGGACCAGGTGATGGTGCGGGAGAACGAGAGCATCTACCTGCCGCTCGGCTGCGTGCACCGGCTCGAGAACCCGGGACGCATCGCTTTGGAATTGATCGAGGTGCAGTCAGGAGCTTACCTGGGCGAGGACGATATCGTGCGGATCGAGGATACGTACGGGCGGGCTTGATCCAGCGCGGTCAGGCAAGCAAGCAAGGCCTTCTTTTTTGAAAAAAAGAAGCAAAAAACTTTTCTCCGTTTTGTGCGCGCTTTGCTTCAACGTTCCGCGACAGCGCGGATAAAAGCTTTTTGCTTCTTTTTCTCGAAAAAGAAGGCCCTTGCTTCCTTCGCTTGCGCTGAGAACGTTTCGATAGACTTACAAATCCGAACGCGGTAGGCAGGCGTGCCGCGAGGAGGCGGCAGACATGCGCTACGCCCTGCTGCTGCCCGCCTGCCTTCTGCCTTGCCTGGCGCAGGCTGCTACCTTCCAGTCGTTCGATGCGCCCGGCGCCCAGGGCACCTGCGGAGACGCAATCGCCAGCGATGGCCTGGTTGCTGGAACGACGTCCGTGCCCGAAAGCGTGGGCAGCAGCAGCCGTGACACGGGGCCGACGATCACACCGTTCCTTTATGCGGCCGGCCGGTTTTCGTTTCCGCACACGGGCCTGCCGGCCGGAACGGTGACGTTCACCGGCGTCAACAAGTATCGCTTCGTCACCGGGAACGCCTTCGATCTCAGCGTGCTCGCATCATCCACCACCATCCCGTTCGTCTATCACCGGGGCGCCGTGTCCACGCCTACGGCCGGCACGCTGCCGGTAAGCGGGCTGTTCGGCATCACCGATCGCGGCGTCCTGCTTGGTGAGGCCACCGTGAAGACGCAACTGGCCGGCGGTTTCTCCAAGGACTACACGTTCGGCTTCCTGCGTGCGCCGGATGGAACAGTCACGAAGATCGATGACGGCAGCGGGTTCATGACGCCGCACGGCATGGATTCGCGCGCCGACAAGGTGGTGGGCTTAAGTTTTGCAGCTGGTTCCACCGGCTGGCTCTTCAGCGCCGGCGTGTTCACACCGGTGATTTATCCTGGCGCCACCCTGACGGTTCCCGCCGGCGTGGACGAGGCGGGAACGATCGCCGGCACCTACCTGACGGGAGACATCTCGGTGTCCGGCAACGCCGTCAGCCACGGGTTCTTCCTGCGGCACGGCACCTACAGGACGTTCGATGTTCCGGTGCCGGGCGCCACCTCCACCGTCATACAAGGCATGAACGAGGCCGATCAGATTACCGGCTGTTATACCGATGCCAAGGGGACGCATGGCTTCGTGCACACACCATGATAGCAAGTGAGGCCTTCTGCCGGGCAGTCGCGGAACGCTAAACGACCCGTCTCACCGACGCGCGCCCGAACAAAGCAAAAGTTTTTTGCTTCTTTTTTTCAAAAAAGAAGGCCTTGCTCGCCTCAATACATATGCTGCCCGCCATTGATGGAAAGTGTAGCGCCCGTAACAAAGTCCGCGTCGTCCGCCGTCAGGAACGCGACCCCGCGCGCGATGTCATCCGCGCGCCCGAGCCGCCCCACGGGAATGCGGCCGATGATCTTCTGCAGCACGTCGTCCGGCACCGCGCGCACCATCTCCGTATCGACGTAGCCGGGCGCTATGGCGTTTACCGTGATGCCGAACCGCGCGCCTTCCTGTGCCAGCGCCTTGGTGAACCCGTGTATGCCGGATTTTGCGGCGGCGTAGTTCACCTGGCCGTACTGGCCGGCCTGGCCGTTGATGGAGCCTACGTTGACGACGCGGCCGAATTTTGCCGCGCGCATGGCATCGAACGTCAGTTTGCAAAGGTTGAAGCAGGAGCCGAGGTTGGTGTCGATCACCGCGTCCCACATGTCGCGCGTCATCTTGGCCATCACACCGTCACGCGTGATGCCGGCGTTGTTGACGAGGATCTCGATCGGGCCGTGTTCGGCGTGGATCTTCTCCACGGCCGCCTTGCAGGCCTCGAAATCGCCGGCATCGAATTTCATCGTGACGATGCCCGTCTCGGCGTGGAAGGCCTCGGCCGCCGCGTCGTTGCCGGCGTAGCTGGCCACCACGTGCCGGCCGGCCGCTTTCAGCGTCTGACTGATCGTAGCCCCGATGCCGCGTGTTCCGCCTGTGACGAGGGCGATCCGTGCCATTTCTGCCTCCCAGAGTGTTTGTCTTCTTGGCAGGCATATGACGCGGGCCGGCGAGGCGGGGCAAGGGGCAATGGCCGCCCGGGAACGTGAACGGGCGCATGCGGGAAAGCGATTGACGACTCGAAACGGTTAAGCGGATTTTTACCTGATTGAGGGATCGTTGCACTTGACGGCGCGTTCAGACGAGCACCGCCGCCCCAGCTAGACCTCGTTTGTCCGGAACGCCGCCATGTCCATGTCCCACCAGTCGACCATCGCCGCACCCTACGCCATCGCGTTCTCGATCGAGGAACTGCTGCTTGTGCGGAGTTGGGCGGAACGGCGCAGCCTGCGCTTGGTCATCGCCACGGACCAGGTGCTGGACGGCGCCGAGTTCGAGGAGCTGTTGATCATAGGGCCGCACAACCGTCAGCGCCGCACGATAACGGTATGGCGGACCCAGGCGAGCGTGTTCGCGCAAACGCCGCACGGTCGTCCGCGCGCGTTCGCCACGGTCAAGGAGTTGCTGGACAACTTGCGGCCGGCGCAGCAGCGGCAACGCGCGGGCTGGATGCGGCTTTTGCGGCTGGCGGCTTAAAGGAAAGCAAGGCCTTCTTTTTTGAAAAAGAGATGCAAAAAACTTTTGGTCCTGGCGCTGTTGCGGCGCCTGGGTTGATCCAGAACAGCCGCTCGGCTGCAAATGCGGGGAGATAAAAGTTTTGCTTCTTTTTTTCAAAAAAGAAGGCCTTCCTTCCTAAGCTGCCCGCACCGCCGCCAGCGCATCCCTTACAGTCTCGGCCCGTTCGCCCTCCACGGGCACCACGATCGGCCGCTCATCCGGGCCCGGCTCCTCCAGCGTCTTCAACTGGCTCTCCAGCAGGCTCGCCGGCATGAAATGGCCGGTGCGCTGACGCAATCGCTCCTCGAGCACCGCCGCATCCGCCTTCAGATACAAGAGCCGCACGTTCGGCCGCCCGCCGACCAGGCCCGCCCGGTAGGCGCGCTTCAGCGCCGAGCAGGTGATCAGTCCAGGCTCGCCGGCCGCCACACGCGCATCGATCCAGTTGCGCACGCTGGCCAGCCAGGGCGCCCTGTCCGCATCCGTCAGCGGAATGCCGTGGTGCATCTTCTGCACGTTGGAGGGCGGATGCAGCGCGTCGCCCTCCTGATAGGGCCAGTGCAGCTCCTCGTTCATCGCTTCGGCGACGGTCGATTTGCCGGAGCCCGAGACGCCCATGACGATGAAGACGGAGTGGCCGCCCGGCTCGCTCATGGTCGCTGGAAGCGGCTGACGCCCTCGGCGCCGGCCACCAGCGCCATCTCCGCCATGCCGACGAACAAACCGGTCTCCACCACACCGACGATGTCCCGCAGCTTGCGGTCCGTTATCGCGGCGTCCGCAATGGCGCCGAAGTTGCAGTCCAGGATGAAGTTGCCGCCATCGGTCAGATAGGGAGCGCCATCGGGTTGCGTCCGCCGTGTCACGCTGTTTGCCAGCGCTGCCAGGCGCGCATTGGTAAGCTCCCAGGCGAATGGCGTGACCTCCACCGGGACCGGCGCCGTGGTGCCGAGCCAATCCACCAGCTTCTGGCTGTCCGCGATGATGATCAGCCGGCGGGCCGCGCTCGCCACCAGCTTTTCCCGCAGCAGTGCGCCGCCCAGGCCCTTCACCAGGTCCAGGCTGTCACGCTTGATCTCGTCGGCGCCATCCACGCAGATATCTATGGTGGTGTGATGCGCAAAATCCGTCAGTTGCAGGCCGCCGGCGCGCGCCTGCGCAGCGCTGCGCTCGGAGGTGGGGATGCAGACGACGTCCGGCTTGCGGGCGATCAGCGCCTCGATGAAGAAAGTGGCGGTGGAGCCGGTGCCGAGGCCGACCACCATGCCGCTCTCGATCAGGTCGGCAGCCTGGTTGGCGGCGTCTCGTTTCAGCTCGTCGCGTGAGGGCATTTGCGCACCGTTCAGAAAGAAGGAAGCAGTTCTTTTTTGAAAAAAAGAACCAAAAAACTTTTATCTCCCCGCATTTGCGGCGTCCGGGTGCCGCTGGATGGAACGAGCCAGTGGCAGCGTCGGGGAAGTAAAAGTTTTTTGCTTCTTTTTTTCAAAAAAGAAGGCC
>CAXTVW010000134.1:0-9813 GCA_964247675.1 uncultured Acetobacteraceae bacterium | reverse complement strand
AAAAGTTTTTTGCTTCTTTTTTTCAAAAAAGAAGGCCTTGCTTCCTACCCTTCACGCCGCCCAAGAAAAGGCCGCAGCGCCAGCACCATCGGAATGATGGCTGCCGCGGTAAGGGCGGCGGCGATCACGCCGACCGTCCTGCTGGAATTGTCCGCAAGCGCGCCGTAGGCGATCGGCGCCAGGCCGCCGGCGCCGATCACGCCGGTGTAGAACAGCGCGAAGGCGCGGCCGGCCTCGCCCTTGCGCGCCAGTTCCGGGACCGTGCCGTAGAGGATGGAGGACGTGCCGTTGAGCACGATGCCGAGCAGCGGCAGGAGGATGAGCAGCAGCGTTTCCGGCGCGGCGAGCGTGGCGAGGATGAGCAGGGCGGTTGCCGCTTCGGTGGCGATCACGCCCCAGGCCACGCCGAGGCGCTCGCCGAGCCAGCCGCAGCACGCCTTGCCCAGCGCGCCGCCGGCGAACAGCAGGGCCAGGCCTATGCCGACCATGGCCTCGCTTCCGCCTTTGGCGTGTATGAGGAACGGCAGGAAGAGCAGGTAGCCCATGCGCGTGGCGGTGTCGCAGGCGCCGATCGCGAGCAGCAGGTTGAAGCCGCGACCGTCCTGTCCGCCGGCGCCGAGGTTTTTCTCGGCGGGCGCCATGGCGGGGAGACGCGGCAGGACGGCCAGCAGCGCCGCGCCCACCACCAGGCCACAGGCCGCCATGCCGCCGACCACGGGCCGCCAGGCGGCGATGGGCAGGAGCAGCGCCACAGTGGCGGGGAAGATTGCCTTTCCCAGGTCGCCGGAGAAATTATAGATCGCCAGCGGCGCCCGCGGGGCGTTGGCGAAGGTGGCCGTGACGAGCATCGAGGCGCGCGGGTGCTGCACGCTGGATCCCATGCCGGCGATGACCAGGCCGATGCACAGGCCCGGAAAGCCGAAAGGCAGGGCCACGACCATGTAGCCGGCGGCGGCGATGAGGGTGGCCAGTGCGAGGGCGGCCCGGGGGCTGAGCCTGGCTGCCAGCCTGTCCGACGGCACCTGCAAGCCGCCCATGGTGGCGCTGTAGAGCGCCCGCACGATGGCCAGGCCGGCATAGGAGAGGCCGAACTGGGTCTGCCAGACCGGCAGCAGGGCGTAGAGCGCGTCCGTGTAGCCGTCATGCAGGAGGTGGGCGAGGCAGGCGCCGGCTAGGCTGCGCTGCTGCTTCGTCCAAGGGCGGCGGCCATGCTGCCGCGCCTGCTGCGCGATGCCTGTGTGCATGAGGGGCAACCTAGTCTGGTGACTTTCCGTGGACTAGGCTGTTCCTGCTCACGGGTTTTGTCAGGTTATCTCACGGGTTTATGCGCCGTTCGCTACCGCTCAACGCTTTGCGCATCTTCGAGGTGGCCGCGCGCACGGGCAGCTACGCCGAGGCTGGCGCGGCGCTGGGGCTGACGCATGGCGCGGTCAGCCGGCAGATCGCATTGCTGGAGGCCTGGCTGGGGCACCGGCTGTTCGTGCAGTCCGGCCGGCGTATGGTGGCGACGCCGGCCGCGCGTGCGTTCGCGGCAGAGGTAAGCCTGTCCTTCGACCGGATCACCGCGGCGGCCGAAGCCTGCGGCCGGCCGGCCGCGCGGCACATCCTGCGCGTCAGCGCGCCAACCACCTTCGCGCTGCGCTGGCTGATCCCGCGGCTGGAGCGGTTCCACGCCGCCCATCCCGACACGGACGTGGTGGTGACGACGGCGACCACGCTGCATGACGAACTGCGCGGCGGTTTCGACTTGGCCATACGGCGCGGGTCGGCGGAGCGCGGTGCCTGGCCGCATTACCGGGCGCTGCCTTTCCTGGCGGAAGCCGACACGCTGATCGTCAGCCCTGCGCTGTTCGCACGCGCGCCGCTCCGCCAGCCGTCCGACATTACGGGCCACGTGCTGCTGGGGAGCGAGACGCGGCCTGGCGACTGGGCCGACTGGCTGGACCGCGCCGGCCTGCCGCATCCGCCCGGGCAGCGGCGGCGCATCTTCGACCATTTCTTCGTGACGCTGCAGGCGGTGGTGGACGGTTTTGGTCTGGGTGTTGGCCCTTTGCCTGTGCTGGAGGCCGACGTCGCGGCCGGTCGCCTGCTTACGCCGTTTCCGGAGCTTGTGGTGGGGCGGACCGGCTACGTGGCGCTTGTTCGTAGCGATGCCGCCAGGACGTTGGCTTTGCGGGATTTTGAGGCATGGCTTGTTGCCGAGGGTGCAAGGAAGCAAGGCCTTCTTTTTTGAAAAAAGGAAGCAAAAAACTTTTTCCTCGTCATGCGCAGCATGCTTCGCACGACAAGCGGGCGTTTCAGCAGCCGCCGACAGGGAGCAAAAGTTTTTTGCTTCTTTTTTTCAAAAAAGAAGGCCTTGCTTCCTTCGCCTATCCAACCCCCCGCCCATCGCCTATAGCCCGCCCCCAACACTGCCCAAGGACGCGTTAATGCCCGAGCAAGCCCCCCCCGGATTCCGCATGGAAAAGGACGCCATGGGCGCGCTTCCGGTGCCGGCGGACCGGCTGTGGGGGGCGCAGACGCAGCGCTCGATACAGAACTTCCCGATCGGGGTGGACCGGTTCCGCTTCACGCGGCCGGTGATACGGGCGATGGGGCTGCTGAAAAAGGCCGCGGCACTGGCCAATGGCGAGCTGGGGGAGCTGCCGGCGGAGCGGGTGAACCTGATCATACGCGCGGCGAACGAGGTGATCGACGGAGACCTGGATGCGGAGTTTCCGCTGGTGGTGTTCCAGACGGGTTCGGGCACGCAGACCAACATGAACGCCAACGAGGTGATCGCCAACCGGGCGATACAATTGGCGGGCGGTGTGGTGGGCGCGAAATCGCCGGTGCATCCGAATGACGACGTGAACCACAGCCAGTCCAGCAACGACACCTTTCCGACGGCGATGCATGTGGCGGCGGTGGAGCAGATCGAGCATCGGCTGCTGCCGGCGATCGCGCAGTTGCGGGCCACGCTGCATGGCAAGGCGCAGGAATACGCGCATGTCGTGATGATTGGGCGCACGCATCTGCAGGACGCCACGCCGGTGACGCTGGGGCAGGTGATCGGCGGCTGGGTGGCGCAGCTGGACGGCGCCGTACGGTCAGTGCGCGCGGAGGTGCCTGGGTTGCTGGAGCTGGCGATCGGCGGCACCGCGGTGGGCACGGGGCTGAACGCGCATCCGCAGTTCGGCGCCAGCGTGGCGCGCCATATTGCCGCAGAGACGGGGTTTGCCTTCGTGACGGCGCCGGACAAGTTCGCCGCCCTGTCCGCGCATGATGCGATGGTGACGGTGAGCGCCACATTGCGCACGCTGGCCGGCGCGCTGATGAAGATCGCCAACGACGTGCGCTGGTACGCGTGCGGGCCGCGCGCGGGGTTTGCCGAGTTGCGTATTCCGGAGAACGAGCCTGGCAGTTCCATCATGCCGGGCAAGGTGAACCCCACGCAGAGCGAGGCGCTGACGATGGTGGCGGTGCAGGTGTTCGGCAACGACGCGGCGGTGGCGTTCGGCGGCAGCCAGGGCAACTTCCAGCTCAACGTGTTCAAGCCGGTGATGCTGCATAACCTGCTGGAGTCTGTGGCGCTGCTGGCCGATGGATGCCTGGCGTTCGATGTGGGATGCGCGCAGGGGATCGCTCCGGACGAGAAGCGCATCGCGGAGAACGTGGGCAACTCGCTGATGCTGGTGACGGCGCTCAATCCGCATATCGGATACGAGAAGTCCGCGCAGATCGCGCTTAAGGCGCATCGCGAGGAGACGAGTTTGAAAGAGGCTGCGCTGGCGCTTGGGTTTTTGAGTGCTGACGAGTTTGATGCCTGGGTGCGGCCGGGGGAGATGACGGGGCCGTTGGTTCGGTAGGAAGCAAGCAAGGCCTTCTTTTTTGCAAAAAAGAAGCAAAAAACTTTTGACTCCGCTGTCGCCGGCCTTTGCCGGCAGGCGAGCGTTTCCGGATGTGCGCGCGGCTTTATCCAGCGGCGGGAGCAAAAGTTTTTTGCTTCTTTTTTTCAAAAAAGAAGGCCTTGCTTCCTTGGGCCGCCGCCAACAAACACCAGCCGAGGCCGCATAGAAAAACCACCCAGACCATTCGGCTGAACCGCGGCCGGTACTGAAACTCGATACGGGACTCGCCAGCCGGAAGCGGGATCGACTGGAAGATGTCGGCGCCAAGGCTGACCGGCGCATCCACGCCGTTCACCTGCGCGCGCCAGCCCGGGAAGAACAGCTCGCGCCGCAGCAGCGTGGCCGGCGCCGTGCAGGTGGCGTGCATGGCGTAGCGGTCGGCAACCACGAGGTTGCAGGCGCCGCCGCCCGCTTCGGCGTAGGGTCTGGCGCCGCTCAGCTCGAAGATGTCGTAGCCGTCCGCCTGGTAGACGCGATGCGGCGCGCCGGGGCCGAAGACCAGGCCGAACATCTTCAGGGCGGACGGCGCCAGGACGTATTTCACGCCGATGGTCTCGAACGCGCGGAAGCGGTCGGAGATGTCGAGCGCCAGCGTCCAGGGGGTCTCCCAGAGGCCCGGCCAGCTGTTCGGCCAGGCCATCGGGTCCAGATGCGAGTGGACGTAATCCGCCCACAGGAGCGGGGCCGGGATGTATTCGTAGTGCACGGCGCCCAGCCCAAACAGCGCGCCGGCATTGGGAAACAGCGCCTGGTTGACGGAGACGACGCGCGCCAGTCCCTGGTTGGCCTGCAGGAAGGCGATCGGGCCGGAAATGGTCTGGGTTTTCCGCAGGCCGGACAGCGTCGGTACGGCGAACAGGCAAGCGGCGTCGATCAGCAGCAGGGCGCCCAGCAGGCTGCGCTGGCGTGCGCTGGGGCGCAGGTTCAGCAGCACCATGATCCCGGCCAGCGACACCGCACCCCACAGCAGCGAGGCGGTGGCGAAACCCGGGAAATCCCCGCTGCCATGCGCCAGCCGGTTGAGCGCCAGGATGAAGCCGGCGACGGCGATGGCGGAGACCCAGGCTGCCTGCTGGCGCGTGATCGGGCGTTTCAGGGGGCCGGCGTGGTCGTCGAGCGCCACCGCGGCCAGCACGCAGATTGCGAGCTCGACGCTGGGCAGGGCGTATCGGCTGATCTGGGTATCGCGCAGGCCGGGGATCGCGCGGATGGCCCAGGTAATCACCGGGACGTGGAACATGGTGCAGAGCGCGACCAGCGCCCAAGCGCCGAAGAACAGCCGCAGCCCCGGCAGGTTCGCGTGCTGGTGCCCGCCGCGCCGGAACAGCGCCAGCACCGCCAGGCAGGGGACGGCCAGGCCGAAATAGCCGCCGGCCTGTATCCAGAAAGGGAAATCGGAATTGGCCCAGATGGGGCCGAAAACGTAGGGGAACAGGAAGGCAGCGGCGTGCTTTGCCCCGAGCCGGGACGCCGCCGAGGCGTCATGCATGCCCAGCGTGCTGCTGCCCAGATCGACGAGGAATGGCACCAGCACGGGCGCAGCCAGCGCCAAGCCGAGCACCCCGCCCACGGCCACCTTGCGGGCGAAGGCCAGGCCCGGGCGCCGGTCCAGGGCGGCGAGGCGGAGGGCGCACCAGGCCAGGCCCATCAGGCCGTCGATGAAGGCGGTCTCCGGGAAGCCGGCGAGCAGCGAGAAGCCGATCGCCAGGCCGATCATCGCCTCGCCGCCGGCAAGGCGGGCGGCCGCGCGATGGTGCGCCCGCTCCAGCGCCCAGAGGAGCAGGGGCAGGAACGCGATCGGGAATACCGGCGAATCCGCATACCAGGCGAAGGTGCCGTTCAGCTCGAAGACCATGGCGCCGAGCAGGGCGGCCCAGGCCACCAGGTTGATCGCGCGCAGGAAGCCGAACATGGCCAGCCCGGCCGCCACCTGGACGGCGATCTTGATAAACAGGACGCCGGACTTGAAGTGCAGCAGCAGGACGAACGGCAGGAAGAACGCCGCCGGCTGCATCTCCGAGGCGAGCGGCATTCCTACGCCGGTGTAGGGGTTCCACCAGGGGAGGCGGCCGTGCAGCCAGTCTTCCGCCGCAAGATGGCCCAGCGCCAGCGTGGTCTGGCCGGCATTGCCGTCCACGAACGGATTGCCCTGCAATATGGCCGAGCCGGGGAAGCGGGCGAGGCTGGAGACGAACAGCAGGGGGTTGGTGTCCGCAAGGCCGGACAGTTCGGCGAGGTGGGCCAGGAACGGGACCGCGCACAGCACGAGGACGGCCCAGAGGCCCGCACGCCCTTGCGATTCCTGGGGGTACTTGTCGGGCATCGAGGGAGGAAACTACAAGCAGGAGGCGGGTCGTCAAGGCCGGTTGCCGGGCGCCGGGGCGTCTGGTAGGCGAAGATCGGGAAGGCTTTCGTTTCGGGAAAAAAGAAGCGAGAAGATGTTGTCTGCGCTGTTGTGGAACGTTGAAGCGGGCGCTTCGGCGACGCGGGCGCGGCGGCGTTTGTTTCAAGAAAAAACTCCTTTCCTGCTTCCTGCGGCCGTTGCGCAGCCAGACTTAACTCTCAACGCCGGTCGGGATAGGCGCATGACCCCGTGACAGCAGCAGGACAGCGGAACCCCGAGATCGAAGTTCTGCGCACGCTGGCGATACTCTGTATAGTCGTCGCCAACATCCCGCTGAACCTGTTCTTCTGGAAGTCCGGCCTGGGCGATTTCGAGATCGCCTACTGGAACGGCAATTGCGGCGTAGACCTGTTCCTGGCGATTTCGGGCTATGTCGTCGCCGCCAGCCTGTTCGCGCGCCTGGCCGAGGCGGGGGGCGGCGCGGCGGTGGCCGACGCGATCGTCGCCTACCTGCTGCGGCGGTTCTGGCGGCTGATGCCGCCGCTTCTGGTCTGGGTGATGATCCCGCTGGTGCTAAGCCTCGTGTTCAACCGCTCGGGCGCTTTCCACGGCTTCGATGCCGATCTGGGCGCCGCCGAGACGTCACTGCTGTTCGTGGGCAACCTTTGGTTCGGTGCGGCTGCCGCCAGCGGCCGCGATGCCAGCGTGCTTTATCCGCTCTGGACGCTGTCGCTCGAGCAGCAATTCTACCTGGCCCTCCCGGTCATCGCCTTGCTGGCGCGCGGCCGCATCCTGCTGGTGGCGGCGGGCTTCCTCGCCTGGCAGTTCGTCATGCCGCAAAGCTGCCTGGTGTTGCGCACCGGTGCCTTGAGCGCGGGGGTGATCGTGGCGGTGATGCGGGCACGCGGGCTTCACGCCGCGGCCGGACCGGTCTTCCTGGGCAGGGCTGCGTGGCGGCGGACGCTGCTGGGCGCCATCCTGCTGCTGCTCGGCGTGTTTCAATCCGATCTTGCCAGGAACATGCTGGGTTTCACCTCGGGGGTGAGCGCCGTGCTGTGCGGCGTGCTGGTGTATGCCGCGAGCTTCGGATGCGGCTACGTCGCGGCGGACGGGCCTTTGCGGCGGGCCGGCGTGTGGGTTGGGGCGCGCGCTCTGGCCATCGGCCTGGTGCACCTGCCTGTGTTCGCGTTCGTCCACGAAATGTGTTTCGATCTGGTGCCGCAATTGCTGTGGATACCAGCGGGGCTGGCGGTGATGCTGCTCACGACGGCAGCGTCGTTCACGCTTATCGCCGCGGAGGCGACGTTCCGCGGCATCGAGCTGCCGGCCCGCAGATATGCCGACCGTATCTGCCCGCCGGGGCGCGTGTGCGCAGCCTCATGAACCGGGGCGATGGGCGGCGCATAAGGGACATCGAGGTTCTGCGCGGGATCGCCATCACGATGGTGTATCTGCAGCATACGGATTACGTGTTTCCGACGCCGAGCCTGTTCGTGCATTTGTTAAAAGCCTATTGGCACGGGGCGGCCGGCGTGGATCTGTTCTTCGCCATCTCCGGCTTCGTGATCGCGCGTTCGCTGCTGCCGCGGCTGCGGGCGTGTCCGGACCTGGCGGCGTTTGCGGGAGAGAGCCTCACCTTTCTCGTGCAGCGCTTCTGGCGCCTGCAGCCCGCCGCATGGCTGTGGATACTGATCACCATATTGCTCAGCGCCACTTTCAATCGTTCGGGCGCTTTCCGGACGGTACAGAGCAACCTTGAAGGTGGGCTCGCGGCCTTGCTGGATTTCTACAATTTCTGGTTCGCCAAGAACGTTTCGGCAGCGGTGGTGTTCTCGTCGTATTGGAGCCTGTCCTTCGAGGAGCAGTTCTACGTCGTCTTCCCGGTCCTGGTGCTGCTGCTGCGCCGGCACCTTGTTTGGCTGCTGCTGGCGCTGCTGGCCTACCAGTTTTGCATGGACCAGACGATCCTGGCGGCGGTGACGCGGCCGGGCGGCCTTGCCGTGGGCGTGCTACTGGCGCTTTGGAGCGCGGCGCAGACCTATCCGATGGCGAGGCCCGACTTCCTGGGCGGAAATGGCTGGCTACGCGCGTGTTGCGTGCTGGGCGCCGTGCTGCTTCTCGGCGCCCTGGAGTCGCCCTTGCTGGAACCGCTATTCTCGATTCCGCAAGGGTTGATCGTGATCTTCTCGGGCGCACTGGTTTATGCGGCGAGCTTCGACAGGGGCTTTATCGCGGGCCGGGGCAGGGTGTGCCGCGTTCTGGAATGGTTGGGCGCGCGGTCCTACGCGATCTATCTGGTGCATTTTCCGGTGTTTGCCTTCACACGCGAGATACAGGGGCGGCTGCTGCTGTCCGGGTTTCACCGGGTGGCGTATTCGGACCTGCTGGGAGTGGCGCTTTCCCTGCCCGCCGTGCTTGTTCTGAGCCATTGGAATTACCGTCTTGTCGAGGCGCCCGGCCGGCGTTACGGCCACAGCCTGCGGGTAAGCTTCTCCGCGATACCCGGCACCAGGACGCTGGTCCAGTGAACACGATGGGTTTCCCGCACGCCGGCGACCGTCGCCTGAACGCCGACATCCAGGTGCTGCGCGGGGTCGCCATCCTGATGGTGCTGGTTGAACACACGCAGATGAACCTGTTTCACTGGCGTTCCTCGCTGGAGGTTTTCATCGCGACGTATTGGCGCGGCGCGCCTGGCGTGGACCTGTTCTTCGTGATCTCCGGCTACGTGATCGCCCGCAGCCTCGTCCCGAAACTTCTGCCGGTCGCCAACCCCGCGCAGTATCTGGCCGAGACGCTGACCTTCCTGCTGCACAGGTTCTGGCGGTTGCAGCCGGCCGCGTGGCTCTGGCTTGCGATACCGCTCGTGCTTACCGGAGTGTTCAACCGGTCCGGCGCGTTCTTCCATTTCGACGGCAACCTGCCTGGCGCGCTTGCGGGCGCGCTTGCGATCACCAACCTGCGGAACAGCGTAATCCCGTTCGGCGCCGGCGCGCCGCAATTGTTTTCGCCTTACTGGAGCCTGTCTTTCGAGGAGCAGTTCTACTGGGCGCTGCCGGTGGCGATCTACCTGCTACGGGCGCGCCTGCATCTGCTCCTGCTGCTGTGTTTCGCCATGCAGTTCGCCTTTCCCACCTTCGTGCTGCATTGCGCCCAGCTCCGGCCGGGCGCCATCGCCCTCGGCGTGCTGCTCGCTTTATGGGAACGCAAGCCGTATTACCGCGCCGCCGAGCCGCGTATCCTGGCGGGATCGGCCGGCTTGCGATGCGCCTTCGTGCTGGGCGCGGTATGGCTGATGGGAACCACGCTCGGCGCCGTCTCGGATCCCGAGGCGACGGTGCCGTTCGGCGTGCAGTCGATCCTGTGCGGCGCCCTGGTCTATGCCGCCACGTTCGACCGCGGCTACATCATGCGTCGCGGCCGGCTCAGGACTTTTGTGATGTGGGTAGGCGCACGGTCCTACTCGATCTACCTCGTGCATATGGCTGCTTTTGCAACGGTGCGCGAAATGGTCTTCCGCACCACGCAGCCGGTCTGGGTGCACAGTTACACCGATGCGGCCGTGCTGCTTGTTTGCGG
>CAXTVW010000133.1:3669-9827 GCA_964247675.1 uncultured Acetobacteraceae bacterium | reverse complement strand
AAAGGCTGGCGTCCCGTAGGGGATTCGAACCCCTGTTAGCGCCGTGAGAGGGCGCTGTCCTGGGCCTCTAGACGAACGGGACGTGCTGGCCGGGGGCATCGTCTAGCGCCCCAGGCGCGGACTTGCAACAGGGCCGCCGCTTCGGCGTCGCCGGGTCCGTCCGTGCCTTGATCCTGCCCGCCAGCCGGGGCAGTTTCCCCGGCGCGGACAACCCTGGCCGCAGGTGTGGCGTTCTGGCCGGCGACCGTAGGGTCCGCCGCCCGTAACCCTGTCCTTCGCCCGACACCCCGAGGAGCCTCCGTGGTCAAGAAACTCCGAAAAGCCGTGCTGCCCGTGGCCGGCCTGGGCACGCGGTTCCTGCCGGCGACCAAAGCCCTGGCGAAGGAGATGCTGCCGGTCGTCGATAAGCCGCTTATCCAGTACGCCGTGGATGAGGCGCGCGCCGCCGGGATCGAGCAGTTCTGCATGATCACCGGGCGTGGCAAGATCGCGCTGGTGGAACATTTCGACGTCGCGTACGAACTGGAGTCCACCCTCAAGCAGCGCGGCAAGGAAGCCGAACTGAAGATGTTGCGCGCCGCCCAGCTCTCGCCGGGCGACATCGTGACCGTGCGCCAGCAGGTGCCGCTCGGCCTGGGCCATGCCATCTGGTGCGCGCGCGCCTTCATCGGCGACGACCCGTTCGCCATCCTGCTGCCGGACGACCTCATCCTGTCCGACACCCCCTGCACGCAGCAGCTGGCCGAGGCGTATTACAAGACGGGCGGCAGCGTGGTGGCGGTATGCGAAGTGCCGCGCGACCAGACGAGCAAGTACGGCATACTCAGCATCGGTAGCGATGACGGCACGCTGGTCGAAGTGACCGGCCTTGTCGAGAAGCCGAAGCCGGAGGACGCGCCGTCCAACCTGTCCATCATCGGCCGCTACGTGCTGCTGCCCGACGTGATTGAGCACCTCTCCCGTATGGAACGGGGCGCGGGCAACGAGGTGCAGTTGACCGACGGCATGGCGCGCATGATCGGCAACACCCCGTTCCACGGCCTGCGCTATAGCGGCACGCGCTTCGATTGCGGCGACAAGGTCGGCTTCCTGGAAGCCCAGATCGCCTTCGCCCTGCAGCGGCCGGAAATGGCCGAGCAGGTGCGCGGCTTCCTCAAGAAATATCAGGACGCATGATGGACAGTTTCAGCCACAGCTTCGATCCGACCTCGCTGCGCGAATACGACATACGCGGCGTGGTGGGCAAAACGCTGCATCCGGCGGATGCCTTCGCTATCGGCCGGGTCTTCGGCAGCGTCGTCGCCGGCCAGGGCGGGCGCACGGTGGCGGTGGGGTATGACGGACGGCTGTCCTCGCCCGACCTGGAGCCGGAACTGGTGCGCGGGCTGGTGGCGAGCGGCATCGAGGTGCTGCGTATCGGCCGTGGCCCGACGCCGATGCTGTACTACGCGGCGCTGACGCTGCACGCCGATGGCGGCATCATGGTCACCGGCAGCCACAACCCGCCGGATTATAACGGCTTCAAGATGGTGCTGGCCAACAAGCCATTCTTCGGCCGCCAGATCCAGGACGTCGGCGCGCGGGCCGCCGCCGGGGACGTGGTGACGGCCGAGCCGGGCAGCGTGCGCGACGTGGACGTGATGGCGGATTACGTCGCCCGCCTGCTGAGCGACTGGGACGGCGGCGACCGCATACTCAACGTGGTGTGGGACAACGGCAACGGCGCGGCCGGCGAGGCGCTGCAGCGGCTGGTGGGCTCGCTGCCCGGCCACCACACGGTGCTGAACGGCGAGATAGACGGCCGCTTTCCGGCGCACCACCCGGACCCGACCGTGGCGAAGAACCTCCAGCAGCTGATTGCCGAGGTGCGGGCGCGCGGCGCCGACCTCGGCATCGCCTTCGATGGCGACGCCGACCGCATCGGTGCGGTCGATAACGAGGGCAACATCCTGGCCGGCGACCAGCTGCTCGTGGTACTGGCGCGCGACGTGCTGCGCGACAAGCCGGGCGCCACGATCATCGCCGACGTGAAGGCAAGCCAGGTGCTGTTCGACGAGGTGACGGCAGCCGGCGGCACGCCGCTGATGTGGCGGACCGGCCATAGCCTCATCAAGTCCAAGATGGCGGAGATCGGCTCGCCTTTGGCCGGCGAGATGTCCGGCCACATCTTCTTCGCCGACCGGTGGTACGGGTTCGACGACGCGCTGTACGCGGCCATACGCCTGCTCGGCATCGTGGCGCGGATGGGCGGCACGCTTGCCGAGGTGCGCGCCGCGCTGCCGCACGTGCTGAACACGCCGGAACTCCGTTTCGATTGCGCCGACACGCGGAAATTCGCGGTGATCGCGGAAGTGACGGAACGGCTGAAGCAGGACGGCGCCAACGTCTCGGCGATCGACGGCGTGCGGGTGAACACGGCGGATGGGTGGTGGCTGCTGCGGGCCTCCAACACGCAGGCGGTGCTGGTGGCGCGGGCGGAGGCGAAGTCGGAGGACGGGCTGGAGCGGCTGAAGGCGGCGCTGGTGGCGCAGCTCTCGGCCAGCGGGCTGGCGGCGCCGGATTTCTCTGGGGAGAACGCGGGGCACTAAGGAGAAAGCAAGGCCTTCTTTTTTGAGAAAAAGAAGCAAAAAACTTTTTGATTGCGCTGTCGCGGACCGTTCAGCAGCCGCCGACAGGGAGCAGAAGTTTTTTGGTTCTTTTTTTCAAAAAAGAACTGCTTGCTTACTCCCCGCAGCCGATCTCTGCGCCACTCACAACAGCCTTCGAATCAAGCAGCGGGTTTTCTTCGCCCGTGGTCACCACTTTCAGCTCGACATTGCCGTGGCCGACAAACAGGAAGTGACACGGCGCGCCCTGCTTGAAGTCGCAGGATTGCAGTTCGGTGTAGCCGTGATCGTGGAAGACGGACTGGTTGCCGGCCATGTCCGTGAACTGGGAGCCGTGGCCCGGCTGCCAGCCGGCCGCCAGCAGGGCGGCGCGCGCCTGGTCATAAGGCAGGCCCTTGATCACCGGCACGGTCGGCGCGCCCGCGGTGTCACAGGCTGGCGCCGCACAGGCGGTTTTTGCGGCGAGGCAGGTCAGCACGCAGAAGATCGCGATTCGTGCATTCATAATCGAGTGAAAGCACAATATCGAGCGGATTACGACTAAGAAATAGGCGGTGATCCGGGCGGTGGGGGAGGCGCGCCTCGCGCTCGTGATGTTGGGGTCAAGAAAGCAAGGCCTTCTTTTTTGAAAAAAAGAAGCAAAAAACTTTTATTCCCCCGACGCTCAACAGCTTCACTGCTTCCGGAAGCATTCGGCTGGTGCAAATGCGGGGAGATGAAAGTTTTTTGCTTCTTTTTTTCAAAAAAGAAGGCCTTTTTTGCTTTCTGAAACTGGCAGAGCTCAAGCAACCGGCTGGTAGCTTCCCGGCTCGTCCGGGTTCGCGCGCAGCCTGTCCGTGATCCCGATCACCGTCTCCGCGCCGCCCAGGAACAGCGCGCCGTCTGGCGGGATCGACTTCGACAGGCCTTCGAGCACGCGCTGTTTGGTGGCCGTATCGAAGTATATGAGCACGTTGCGGCAGAACACGACGTCGAAGCGGCCGAGCGGTTTCAGGTCCGCGAGCAGGTTCCACGGCCGGAAGCTCACGGTATCACGCAGCGCCTGCCTGACCCGCCATTGCGTGCCCTCCTTGGTGAAATGGCGCACCAGCATCTGCATGGGCAGGCCGCGCTGGATCTCGAACTGCGAGTAGAGGCCTTGCCTGGCCCGTTCCAGCGGCTCGCGTGCGATGTCCGTGCCGATGATCTCCACGCGGCGGCCGGGCATGGCGCCGGCCAGCTCCGCGCAGACCATGGCGATGGAGTAGGCCTCCTGGCCGTTCGCCGCGGCGGCCGACCAGATGCGCAGCGGGACGCCGGGCGGCCTGGCCGCGTGCAGGCGCGGCAGGATCGCGCGGCGCAGCAGGTCGAAGGGTTTTCCGTCGCGGAAGAACAGCGATTCGTTGGTGGTCATCGCTTCCACCACGAGGCTCTCCAGGGCGCTGCCCGGGCGTAGCCTGGCGGCCAGCTCGTCCAGGCTGCGCAGGCCTTCGCGCCGCAGCAAAGGCGCCAGGCGGGTTTCCAGAAGATAGAGCTTGTCCGGCCCGAGGATCAGCCCTGAGCGCGCCTTCAGCGTGCCGGCAAGACTGGCGTACGAGGCGGTCACGCGCGCGCGCCGGCGGGCTGCGCGTCTATCATGGCCAGCAGCCTGGCGGCGATCTGCGACAGCGGCAGGACCGCGCAGGCCAGGCCCGCTTTGGCCACCGCGCCAGGCATGCCCCAGACCACGCTGGTCGCCTCGTTCTGCGCCACCACGCCGCCGCCTTCGGCCACCACCTGGCGCGCGCCCGCCAGGCCGTCCTGCCCCATGCCGGTGAGCATCGCCACCAGGACCCGGCCGCCGAGCGCCGTGCTGGCGGAGCGCAGCATCGGGTCCACGGCGGGACGGCAGAAATGTTCCGCCGGCCCGTCCGAGAGCTGCGCCACCAGACGCGTGCCGCGCTTCTGCACCAGCAGGTGGCGCGCGCCGGGCGCCAGGAAGATGCGGCCAGGCAGGATCGGTTCGCCGTCCTGCGCTTCCGCGCAAGGCAGCACGCCGAGCTTGTCGATGTGCTGCGCCAGGATGGGCGTGAACGTGGCCGGCATGTGCTGGGTGATGACCACGGGTATGCGCAGGTTTGGCCGAAGTGCCTGCACCAGGGTGAACAGCGCGTTCGGGCCGCCCGTGGAGCTGCCGATCGCCAGCAGACGCGGCGGCAGGCTGGGCGGCGCACAAAGCCCCGGTGCGGCCGACGCCGGGGGGGGCTGCGCCGAACGGATGCGGCGCAGGCGCGCCAGGCCCAGCACCTTGGCCACCAGTTCGGCGCCGAAGCGGTGGTCGGACGCGACCTCCTCCGCGCTGGGCTTGGAGAGCGTGTCCGCAGCGCCGAGGCGCAGCGCGCGCAGGGAGATGTCCGCGCCGCGCGTGGTCAGCGTGGAGGCGATGATCACGGCCAGTCCGGGCGAGGCGGACAGCAGCAGCGGCAGCGCGGTCATGCCGTCCATCACCGGCATCTCGATGTCCAGCACCACCACATCGACGTCGTGCACGCGCAGCGCATCGAGCGCGGCCTGGCCGTTGGCCACGCGCGCCACCACCTCGATCCCCGGCCCGGCGCTCAGGAGGCGGGCGATGGCGCTGCGTATCACCGCGGAATCGTCGCAGATCATCACCCGCGCCGCCTGCTGCGCGGCCGGCGGAGCGGCCAGGGCCAGTGTCAAGGAAAGGCGGCCGTCAAAGCAGGCCGACCTGCTCGAGCTTGCCGCGCAGGATCGTCTCGTCGAACGGTTTCATGATGTATTCCTGGGCGCCGGCCTCGATGGCCTGCTCCACGAAGCCGATCTCGTTCTCCGTGGTGCAGAAAAGTACCGTCGGATGGTCGGCGCCGAACTCCGCCCGCAGCGCGCGCAGGAAATCGATGCCGTTCATCACCGGCATGTTCCAGTCCAGCAGGATCGCGCCAGGCATGCTCGCGCGGCACGCCGTCAGCGCCAGCTCGCCGTTCTCCGCCTCCTGCACCGCGAAGCCGCACTCCTCCAGGATACGGCGCGCCACCCGGCGCACCGTCCGGCTGTCATCGACGATCAGGAAAGGTGTGGGCAGGAGGGGGGTGGGTGCGGGCGCGTTCATGCGGCCATCTCCGGTTCGAGGCGAAGCAGCATGGCGATGTCCAGCACCACCAGCAGGCGGTCCGCCACGCGATGTATGCCGCGGCTGTGGGCGGCCCAGACGGGCGGCAGCGTGGGCGGGTTCGGCTCCAGGCTGGCGGCCGGCAGCGTGGCCACCTCGTGCACCTGGTCCACCATCAGCGCGTAGAGTTCGCTGCCATGCTCGGTGACGACCGCCATCTGGCGGGAGCGGTCCGGCGACGCTGCGAGCTGCAGGCGGCGGCGCAGGTCGATCGCGGTGACGATGCGGCCGCGCAGGTTGAGGTTGCCGGCCACTTCGGGCGGCGCCAGCGGGATGCGGGCGATCTTCTGGCCGGCCAGCACGTCGCGCACCGCCAGGACGGGCAGGCCGCAAAGCTGTCCATCGAGCGTCAGGGTAACATAGGCGGACTGCATGGCAGCGTTCCTCAGGCGTGTTCTTGGGCG
>CAXTVW010000133.1:0-3569 GCA_964247675.1 uncultured Acetobacteraceae bacterium | reverse complement strand
CGATCAAGGCCGCGCGCTGGGATTTCTGCACGTAGGCGGAGAAGCCGGCCGCCAGCGCCTGTGCGCTTTCGGCCGGACCGTCATGCGCGCTCAGCGCGATGAGCGGCGTGGCCGCCCAGGCGCCGCCCTGCCGCACGGCGCGGGCGAAGGCCAGGCCGTCCATGTCCGGCATCTCGACGTCCGACACGATGACGTCCACCGCCAGCCCGCCTTCGCGCAAGGCGAGCGCCGCCGCGGCGCTGCCGGCGGCCGTCACCTCGTAGCCGGCGGCGGACAGGGCAGGCACGAGGAGCTGGCGGAAGAAGTCACTGTCCTCGACGACCAGCACGCGGCGCCGGCTGCCTTCGCGCGGGGCGGCGGCGAACCAGTCCCGCCACGCCAGCATCAGCCAGTGCCCGGTATCCAGCACATCGGCCGCCGCGCCGGCGACGATGGCGGTGCCCAGCACGCCGGCGCGGGCGGACCCGAGCTCTATGTGCATTCGGCCATGCACCACGTCGATGATGGAGTCGACCATCAGGCCCATGCTGCGCGCCCCGTCGGCGAACACCAGGACGGGCTGGATCTCCTGCGGCAAGATCCCGTCCTGCATGCCGATCAGCTTCATCAGCTGGCCGCGGTACTGGGTGACCAGGCCGCCGCTGGCGTGCTCGATCCGGCTGGCGGGGATCGTCTCCAGCCTGGCGACCAGGTGCAGCGGCACGGCGTGGCGGCCGCCTCCGGCACCGGCGCGGAACAGCAGCATGGGCACCTGCTCCTCCGAGCCGGACGTGGCGGGCGATGCGTCCACCCGGGTGTCTGCGGCGGCGCGGGCGGCGATGCCGGCGCTGCGGGCCACCCCGTTCGGGTCCAGGATCATGATCACCGAGCCGTCACCCAGGATGGTGTTGCCGCTGAACATCGTCACGTGTCGCAGGATCGGCGCCACCGGCTTGACCACGATCTCCTCGGTGTCGAACACGTCATCGACGATGATGCCGAGCTTGGTGCTGCCGACGGTTGTCACCACGACGGTGGTGTCCGCCCGAGGCGGGGAGGCCGCCTGGTCCAGACGCAACAGGTTCGACAGGCGCACCAGCGGCAGCAGCTCGTCCCGCAGGCGCAGCACGTCCGCGCCGGCCACCTGCTCCACGGTCATCGTCTCGCGGGCGCCGGGGCTCTCGGCTGACGCCTCGCCTGTCCGGCCGGCGGCGGGCGCGTTCGGGCCCACCCTGACCAGCTCGCGCACGGCGATCTGCGGGATCGCGAAACGCTCGCCGCCGGCCGCTACGAGGACGGCGGAGATGATGGCCAGGGTGAGCGGGATCTTCACGGTGAAGCAGGAGCCGGCGCCCGGCGTGCTGGCCAGCTCGATCGTGCCGCCGATGCGTTCGATGTTGGCGCGCACCACGTCCATGCCGACGCCGCGGCCGGAGATCGAGGTCACCGCCTCGGCGGTGGAGAAGCCGGCGCGGAAGATGAAGGCGCGGATCTGGGCCTCGGTCATCGCCGACAGCTCGGCCTCGGTGGCAAGGCCCTGGGCCAGCGCCTTGGCGCGCACGCGGGCCACGTCTATGCCGCGCCCGTCATCGCTGATCTCGATGAGGATGTGGCCGCCTTCGTGGTAGGCGTTGAGCAGGATGCGGCCGGCTTCCGGCTTGCCGGCGGCGCGGCGGGTTGCGGTGTCCTCCAGCCCGTGGTCGGCGCTGTTGCGCACCATATGGGTCAGCGGGTCCCGCATCAGCTCGAGGACCTGGCGGTCCAGCTCGGTGTCCTGACCGCGCATCTCCAGCAGGATCGTTTTGCCGGTCTCCTGCGCCAGGTCGCGCACCAGGCGGGGCAGCTTGTTCCACGCGCTGCCGATCGGCTGCATGCGCGTCTTCATCACGCCGTCCTGCAGGTCCGACGTGATCTGGGTCAGGCGCTGCAGGGGCGCGCTGTAGGCGCTGGCCGCGCGCTGCGCCGCCGTCTCGGCGCGCGATATCTGCAGCAGCTGGTTGCGCGTGAGCACCAGCTCGCCGACCAGGGTCATCAGCTCTTCCAGCACATCCACGGCCACCCGGATGGTCTGGGTGGCCGGTTCGGGGGCGCTGGAGGCCGGGGCGGCGGGCATGTGCTCGGCGGCTGGCGGCTCGGGTGCGGGCGGGGGCGCCTCCTGCAATGCGGGGGCCTTGGGGGCGCGCGGCTTGCGGGGCGGCTTGGGTTTCGCTGCGACGACCGGGGCTGCTGCCGTCTCGCCGGAGGCCACACGGTTCAACTGGGCGATCAGCTCCTGGTCCGAGCCCTCCGGCTCGGTGCCGGCAGCGCCCAGAGCGGTGACGATCTCCTTGATGCGGTCCAGCGCGGCCAGCACCAGGCTGATCACCGCGGCGGTGGCCGCCAGCTCGCCGTCCCGCACCCGGCCGAGCACGTTCTCCCCGGCATGGGCCACGCGCTCCAGACGCGGCAGGCCGAGGAAGCCGCAGGTGCCCTTGATGGTGTGCACCAGGCGGAAGATCAGGGAGAGCGTAGCCTTGTCGCCGGGATCGCGCTCCAGCTTGACCAGAGCGAGATCCAGCTCGGCCAGCGCCTCGTTCGTCTCGGCCAGGAATTCGGGCAGGAGGTCATCCATGGGGCCAGGATGGCGGTGTTGGACGAAGAAAACGTAAACCGACGCTGCGAAGCCTCGGCGTATCCGGACAGAACCGGCTGATGCAGATGCGGGGGAGACAAAGGTTTGGTCCTTTTTTCCAAAAAGGACTGCTTGCTTCCTTACCTCAGGCGGACACCAGCTCCCGCTCGGATGCCAGCCGGAGAACCACGCCCAGCGACTCCGCGCGCAGCCGCGCCATGGCGACCGCCACGCCGCGCGGCTCCGCCGGTCCGCCTGCCGCGTCCAGCAGACCGGCGGGCCAGGACACGCGGCGCCCCTCCACATGCAGGGACAGGCGCGTGCCGGCGCCGCTGAGCCGGATCGCACCGCCGAGCGGCAGGGCACTGGCCGCCACCAGCAGCAGGCAGGCGGCGAACTGGCGGGCCGCGTCGTCCTCCAGCGCCGCATCGTCCAGGCTCACGTTCAGCTTGGCGGCGTTCGGCAGGCCGGGCAGCAGGGCCGCAAGCGCCTCGACCTCGGTCTCCGCTCCCCAGGCGGCGCGCAGCAGGCGCAGCCGGGCCACCAGCTCCCGCGCGCAATCCTGCGCCAAGGCAAGCGCCTCCGGATCGGGCGACTCGGCCACCATCTCCAGCGTGCCGGTGAGCGCTCCCAGCGTGCCGGCCAAATCGTGGCAAACCCTGGCGCACACCATACCTGCCAAGTCCAACGCGTCCGTCTGTTCCACGTGCCATCCTCCCGGAGCTGCCAATGTCCGCCTACGGCGCAACCTACGAGCCAGGCCAGATCGTCAGCCATCCCGGGTGTCCTGGCTGGGGGCTGGGGCAGGTGCAATCTGTGGCCGGAGCGCGGGTTACGGTGAATTTCGAGAATGCGGGGAAAGTGCTGATCAATACTGAAGTGGTGGGGCTGGTGGTGGAGGTGGGGCCTCGGGCGCCGGCTTGAGGGAAGGGAAGGAAGGCCTTCTTTTTTGAAAAAAAGAAGCAAAAAACTTTTATCT
>CAXTVW010000132.1:1477-9855 GCA_964247675.1 uncultured Acetobacteraceae bacterium | reverse complement strand
CCGTTACAAAGCGCGCCGGAAGTCGGACGGCGTCTGCCCTGTCTTGCCCCGGAAGGCGTGTATGAAGGCGCTGACGCCGGAATAGCCGGCGTCCAGCGCGGCCTCGGTCACACTGCTGCCGCCCAGCAGAAGGGCGGCTGCCGCCATCAGACGGGCCATCTGGCGCCATTCGGAGAGCGGCATGCCGGTCTCCGCGCGGAACCGGCGCTGGATGGTGCGCAGGCTGGCGCCGCATTGCGCCACCAGGCCGTCAAGCGGTTCGACGCTGCCCGGGTTCGCGAGTATCGCCTCGGCCACGCGCCATGCGCGCCTGTCCGCCGGCAGGCACAGCGCCAGGGGGATGCGCTCGGCCTGCGCCAGGAGCGCGAGCATGGCTTCGCCGATGGCGCGGTGGGTGCGATCGGCCAGGTTGACCGGCCCGATACGCACGAGCTCGTGGATCAGCTCGCGCAGCAGCGGGGTGACCGCGATGCCGCGCGGCTCCGGCGCAAGACCGGCGCAATGAGCCGGCGGGATGTAGAGCGTGCGCAGCCGCGTGGGTCCGCGCATGCGCAGCCGGTGTGGCGTTCCGGGCGGCAGCCAGACCGCGCGGGCCGGGGGGATCAGCCACGCCTGTCCGGCCGCGGTCACGTGGATTGCGCCGCCGGACGCATATACGAGCTGTCCCCAGCCATGGGCATGGCCGCCGATCTCGTGGCCGTGGCCGTAGCTTGCGCCCAGCGTGCGGATGGAGTTCTCGATCTGTCGCGTTCCCGATCAACGCCGTCATCTTCGCGCAAGCACGACAAGGCTGGCCAGCGTTATAGGTGGCGCGTCGCTGAGGAGAGAGGCCGTGCCAAACCACATCCGTCATTTCGCCATCGAGGCGGACCAGGTCGATCGCGCGCGGTCTTTCTACGAAACCGTGTTCGGCTGGCAGTTCGAGCCGTGGGGGCCGCCTGACTTCTTCCTGATACGCACCGGCCCTGCCGGGGACCGCGGCATGCAGGGCGCGTTGCAGGAGCGGCGCCAGAAGCTCGAAGGGTCGGGCATGCGGGGCTTCGAGTGCACGATAGGCGTGGATGACCTGGAGGCCGTCCTGGCGTTGGTGACACGCTGTGGCGGCACCGTGGTGTCCCAGCCATTCACGATAGAGGGCGTCGGCCGCCTGGCGTTCTTTCACGATACGGAAGGCAACCGCGTAGGCGCGATGCAATACGACCCGAACTACCCTCTGTAACGCCAAGCGCGCACGCTGCTCCGCAAACACGGCGGCCAGCCCGCTTGACGCGAAACTGCGTGCAGGCGTGGAGACAAAAGTTTTTTGGTCCTTTTTTTCAAAAAAGGACTGCTTGCTTTGCTTTCCCGTCTCTCCCGCCCAGGCAACCACGCCAGCCGCCAAGCCGTTTGCCGGGCGCATCACAGAGCAGGGAGACACCCCACATGCCCCATTTCGAGACCAAGGACGGCACCGCCATACACTACAACGACTGGGGCAGCGGCCCGCCTGTCGTGCTCGTGCATGGCTGGCCGCTGGACGCGGACATGTGGGAGTACCAGTCCGTACACCTCGCCCGCAGCGGCTACCGCGTGATCACCTATGACCGCCGCGGCTTCGGCCGCTCCGGCCAGCCCTGGATGGGTTACGACTACGACACGCTGGCCGGCGACCTGGCGACGTTGCTCGAGAAGCTGGACCTGAACGGCGTGACGCTCGTGGGCTTCTCGATGGGCGGCGGCGAAGTGGCGCGCTACGTGGGCATGCATGGCACGGCGCGCATCGCGCGGGTGGCGCTCGTCTCGGCCGTGACGCCATACCTGCTGAAGGGTCCGGGCAACGAGGACGGCGTGGACAAGAGCGTGTTCGACCAGATGGTCGATGGCCTGCAATCGGACCGGCCCGGCTTCCTGGCGCCGTTCGGCAAGGCCTTCTTCGGTGCGGGCCTGCTGAACTTCTCCGTCAGCAGCGAGATCCTGCAATGGGCGCTGCATATGGCGCTGCTCGCGTCACCCAAGGCCACCGTGGATTGCGTGCGCGCGTTCTCGGAGACGGATTTCCGTGCCGACCTGGCCAAGCTGAGCGTGCCCACGCTGATCGTGCATGGCGATGCGGACGCGACGGTGCCGCTTGCGGCTTCCGCGGAGAAGACGGCCAAGCTGGTGCCGCACGCGCAGTTGGAGGTGTATGGCGGCGCGCCGCACGCGCTGATGTACACGGAGCGGGACCGGTTGAATAACGATCTTCTGGCGTTCTTGCGGAATTGAGAAGCCAGGAAGCAAGAAAGCCTTTTTAGGAGAAAAACAAACAGTATTGTTCCTGGCGTCCGCATCAGGCCCGGCTGGTTCTGCCAGCCTGGCACCTGCGGGGCCTGATGCCGGCGGGCAGCTCGACTGAGGGCCGGAACAAATACCTGATCGGATACTTTGTTTTCACCGATACCAAAGGATTATGGTAAACAGCGTCACCAGCCCGGCATCATGCCTTGCGGTGAACGACCGAGAGTAGCGCGAGACTCCCGCTGCAAGCGAGGGCCAGATGACGCCATTCGACAAGATCGAGACTAGTCAGTCCATACGCGACGTCGAGGTTGCGATGGCACGCTACCGAATGCTGGTGGCCGTCCATTTCACCCGGATGCAGGCGACCATCGCGGAGAGCCAGGATGCGCTTTCGAAGTCTCGGGCGCTTCTGGGCAGGACGCGCGGCGGCGCCGTGGGCGAGACAGGCTGGCATGGTGTGTTGCCATCCATGCCGCCTTTGACGCCACCGCGCGTTGATATCGACGGCTAAAAGGCCGCCATCCTGCTTCGAAACTGCGCAAGAATGCCGCCTTAGTCTATACAGATGCCGCCTCGACCGACTCCGCGATGTGCCGGATCAGGCGGGCGCTGAGCGTGGTGATCGAGAACGGCTTCTCGCAGAGCGGAAGCTTCCTGTATTGCGACGGAAACACCGAATCGTCGTAGCCGCTGGCCAGCAACACCGGCACGTTGCGGGCGAGCAGCTCATCCACGACAGGCCAGGAGAACTCGCCGCCCAGGTTCACGTCGAGCACGGCGGCGTCCGGCCGCGGATGCAGGGCCAGCACGCCCATGGCATCCGCCACGCTGGGCGCGGGGCCCAGCACGCGCGCGCCGGTCTCATGCAGCCCCAGGCAGAGCTCTTCGGCCAAATGGTAGTCGTCCTCGACGACGAGGACGGTCAGCCCGGACAGGCCCGATCCCGGTGTCACCGCCGTCCCTCGCGGGCCGGGACCGCGGGGCCAAGCGGCAGCAGCAGCGTGCACCGCGCGCCGTCCGGGGTGAACACCAGCTCGGTCTTCGCCTTCAACTGGTAAGGCAAGGCGCGCTCGATCAGCTCTGTGCCGTAGCCGCGGCGCCGCGGGGCGTCCATCTGCATCACGACCCCGCTCTCGCACCAGAAAAGCACGAGCTGGCGCTCGTCATCGGCGTCGCCGCCTTCCAGTCGCCAGGTGACGGAAAGCCCGGCCCCGGACTGCGCCAGCGCGCCGTATTTGGCCGCGTTGGTCGCCAGCTCGTGCAGCGCAAGCGCCACCGGCTGCGCCTTCTCCCCGGGCAGCTCAATGACCGGTCCCTCCACAAGCGCCTTGCGGGACTCGCCGTCGCCGGCGGCGCGCAACTCGGCGTACACCAGCTCCTTGAGATCGAGTGACCAGCTATCCGCGCGCGATAGGAACCCCTGCACCCGCCCGAGCGTGGCCAAACGGAGCTGGAACTCGGCGCTACCCGCTGACTGGCCGAAATTGCGCCGGGCGATGGCGCTGACCACGGCAAGCAAGTTGCGGGTGCGGTGCTGCAGCTCGGCGACAAGCAGGGACTGCTGGGTTTGCAGTTGCTTGATGTCTTCGATGTCCGTCGTCGTGCCGAGCCATTCCAGGATGCGCCCGTCCGGCGTTCCCGGCTCTGGCGCAGCCCTGACCGGCATGGACCTGGTCTGGTGCCACCGCCAGGCGCCATCGCTGACGCGCTGCAGGCGGAACTCCGCCAGGACCTGGCCATTTTCCCTGGCCACGTCCCAGGCCAGCAGCACGGCGGCCCGGTCCGCCACGTGGACGGCATCCAACCAGCCCAGGCCGTGCGTCTCCTCCTGGGTCTGCCCGGTGTATGCGAGCCATTGCGGCGAGGCCCAGGTCCATTGCCCCTTTTCGCAGGACCGCCAGACCAGTTGCGGAATACCCTCGACGAGGGTGCGGAAATGCTCGACCGTCTCCTGAAGCACCTTGATCTCGGCCTGGTGCCCGGTTTCCCCGCGCATCACCAGCACGAACCCCGGCAAGCCAGGGCCGGCCGGGCCGAAATGGCCTTCGCCCCACACCAGGGACCCATCCCGGTGGAAGTGCCAGTGCCGGTGGATCATCCAGCCTTCGCTGGAGACCTTCGCGCAGGCCTGCGCGAAAGCGCTCTCGTTCTGGTCCTGGGTCGTCCTGAAAAAGTTGCCGTGGCGGCCCAGCGCCTCGGCCGGTGTCCAGCCAAGCAACTCCTGCGCGCCGGCGTTCCAGCCGGTCACGCTGCCGTCTGGCGCCATCGTCACGATCGCGTCGCCGCTCAGATCCCTCAGCCGGCTGGGCGATTTCGGCTGAAGAACGACCTTGAGCGTCTTGGGTGTATCGTCGCTATCGCCTGCCAACCCGCGCTACTCCTTGCAGAAATGCCTTGGATCTAGCTGTCCGCCGGCGGGACACGCGTGCGGGTTCGACAGGCAAGATGTCGTGTCGTTACGAAAGTCAGAGTTAGGACTGAAATGCAAGAGCTTTTGGCGCCGGCTATACTGTGAGGCAGGGCACAATGGTGTGAGGTCGTTTGGGGAGGCTTACGCAGCAAAAGGCGCAGGCGCAGTCGCACGGCAGATCCGTTACCGGCAAAAGCCGGGACAGGCGCGCGAAGCTGCTGAACCTTTGACTTGGCAAATGACGCAAAAAGCTTCTAGGCGTTGTATTTATGTCAGATAGCAGGATAGCGCTATGGACCGCGTGGACCGAATCAACCGCACCTTCCTGGACATACTGGCGGCCGACGAACGGATCGCACGTCAGGAAGAGCGCATCGCCGACCTGGACGCGCACGGGTTGCACAACGCCGCCGCCTGTGCGCGCGAGACCCTCATGGTCATGGCCGACCGGCTCCTCGTCCTGTGCGCCAGGCACGAAATCATGATGGACACGGCTCGTGTGATGGAAGAGGCCCGGCAAATGAAGGTGGCCCTGGTGGCCACGGCCACCTGAGGCGTTTGTAGCGGACTTCTAAGGTCCCGACGCCTTCGTCCAAGCACACGTTGGAACTGCATACTGCCGGGTGTCGAGCGGACAGGCCCGGCAGTTAAAAAAAACGCTTCGCTGTCCCGTCCGGAGCGGACTGCCGGGCCTTCTACTTCACCTCCGCCAGCTGGCTATGCACCAGCTCGGCAAACCGCCCGCGCTCCGCCAGCAGGCCCTCGAACGTGCCGCGCTCCTCGATGCGTCCGCCGTCGAACACCAGGATCTCGTCGGCGTCGCGCACGGTGGACAGGCGATGCGCGATCACGAAGGTGGTCCGCCCCTTCATCAGGTTCGCCATGGCACGGGACACGCGGGCCTCGGTGGCGGCATCGAGCGCGCTCGTCGCCTCGTCCAGGATCAGGATCGGCGCGTCCTTCAGCAACGCCCGCGCGATGGCCAGGCGCTGGCGTTGGCCGCCGGAGAGTGTGGCGCCACGCTCGCCCACCAGCGTCTCGTAGCCCTGCGGCTGGCGGATGATGAAGTCATGCGCCTCGGCCAGGCGGCAGGCGTGCTCGATCTGCGCGTCGGTGGCATCCGGGCGGCCGACCAGCAGGTTTTCCTTGATCGACCGGTTGAACAGCAGGCTCTCCTGGAACACCACGCCGATGTTGTCGCGCAGGCTGTCCAGCGACACGTCGCGCAGGTCCTGGCCGTCGATGATGATGCCGCCGTGCTGCGGGTCCCACAGGCGCTGCAGCATGTGCATGGCGGTGGACTTGCCAGCACCCGTGGCGCCCACAAGCGCGGTGACGGTGCCGGGGCGGGCGACGAAGCTGACCTCCGACAGGATGGCGGGGCCGCCGGGATAGGCAAAGCTCACCTGTTCGAAGGCCACTTCACCGTGGGTCACCTCCAGCTCGGCGGCGTCCGCGCGGTCCGGCACGCTGCTCTGCGTGTCCAGCAGGGTGAAGTAATCGGCGATGCCGGGCGCGCGCATGAACAGGTTGCTGGCGAAGTTCACCGCCGCTTCCAGGCGCCCGATCAGCAGGGTGGAGAAGCCCATGAAGGAGACGATGTCCGAAACGCTCGCCTTGCCGTGGAGGTGCAGCATGGCGCCGGCAACAACGATGGTGATGACGGCCAGCGTGCTGGACGCACGGGTAAGCACCGTAACCAGCGCCCACCAGTTCAGCACCGGGAACTGGTGGCGCATGACGTTCTCGACGATTTCGCCGAAGGCGCGCGCCTCAGCCTGCAGGCGGCCGAAGGACTGCACCGCCACCACGTTGGAAAGCGCATCCTGGGCGCGGCCGGCGAGTGCGGAGTGCGCCGCTTCCGCGCGGCGCTGCCCGGTCTGGGTGCGGCGTATGACGAATAGGGTGACGCTGGCGAACACGGTAACGAGCGCGACCAGCACCATCGACAGACGCCAGTTCAGGAAAGCGCTCAACGGCAGCAGCACGACCACCGCCACGTACGTGGCCAGGTTCTCCTTGAAGAAGGTCAGGCTGAGGGCGAAGATCGAGTCCGAGCCGGACACCATGGTCTTCATCACGCTGCCGGATTGCACGCCGGCGTGGAAGGAGGAGGGCAGCGCCAGCACACGGTCGAAGCAGCGGCTGATGGCGCCCAGGCGAGTGCGGTGCGCCAGCCGCTCGGACCCCATGGCGACGGCGATGTTCACGCCGATGCCGCAGGCGCCGATCAGCACCCAGGCGCCGACCAGGTGGCCGCCCTCGGAGAACAGCTGGGCGCGCGGGATGCTGTCGGTCTTCGCGAGCAGGCCGATGACGTGGCCGAACAGCAGCGGATCGAGGAACTGCAGCGCGGCGACGCCCAGATTGCCGAGCACCAGCAGCGCGATCGTGCGGCGGTTCTCCGCCAGCAACCCAAGGACCCGTCGATAGACTTTCGTGAGCGGCATGACGGCTAACTTTCGGCCAGACTGCCGGACCATTCGCCCGGCATGAACTGAATAGCGCTGCAACGCGGCGAAAAAGCGGCGGACGGGTACCTGAATGAGGGCAGCACGGAAGATTGAAGAGGGCGGAGAGCGGTGTTTTCCGGGCGAAGTGCGCCTGGGCTCTCCTGGGGCAGTGAAGGAAGCAAGGCCTTCTTTTTCGAGAAAAAGAAGCAAAAAGCTTTTATCTGCGCTGTCGCGGACCGTTGACGCGCACGCCTCCCCGACGCGCACCCGAAAGAGACAAAAGTTTTTTGGTTCTTTTTTTCAAAAAAGAACTGCTTTCTTGCTTGCGAAACAGTGCCCAGCCCAGACGCCCGGGACTGCTACAGCGCAGCGGCCGTGAATACCCTGGACGGACTAACGTATTCCTCCTGCGCCGCGACGATCAGCAACTCGCGGCTGCCCGCCTCCAGCGTGCGGCTCAGCAAACCGTGTATCGCGCTGGCGGCGCTCGCCATGGCGGCGGCGGGCGCGCCGGTGCGCAGGACGTGGAACAGGAACAGCGCGGCGATCGCGTCGCCGGCGCCGTTCGTCGCGATGGGGAGCAACGGCGTGCGTAGCTGATGCAGGCCGTGCGGGCCGGCGCAGAGCAGGTCCAGCGCGCCGTCCGGCGTCTGCTGCGTGCGCAGGCTGGTGACGAGCACGATGCGCGGGCCGGCCTGGCGCATGCGGGCGCGCAGTGCCTGCATCGCGGTAACAGCCGCGTCCTGCGTGGAGCAGTCCTGGCCGGTGAGCGCGGCCAGCTCGAACTGGTTGGGCGTTAGGATGTCGGCGGCCGGCACCGCTTCGGCGGCGAAGAAGGGTGCGATGCCGGGGCGGACATACACGCCCGGGCCGTCATCGCCGATCACCGGATCGCAGCACCAGAGGGCGGCCGGGTTGTGGGCGCGCAGCCGGGTTGCTGCGTGGAGGATGGCCGCGCCGGTGCCTGGGTCGCCGATATAGCCGGAGAGCAGGGCGTCGCAGGTTGGCAACACGCCGCGGGCCTCTATGCCGTCGATCAGCGCGCGTATCGTGTCCGGCGGGGTGGCGGCGCCGGTGTGGCTGCCGTAGCCGGGGTGGTTGGAGAACTGGACGGTGTCGATGGGCCAGACTTCGGCGCCCAGGCGCTGCAAGGGGAAGACGGCGCTGCTGTTGCCGACGTGTCCGTAGGCGACGTGGGACTGGATGCTGAGGATGTTCATGGAGGAAGGAAGAAAGGCCGTCTTTTTTGAAAAAAA
>CAXTVW010000132.1:0-1377 GCA_964247675.1 uncultured Acetobacteraceae bacterium | reverse complement strand
CCACCGTGAAGCCGCCGATTGCCACTACCTGGCCTATGCCGACGGCAATGCCGTGAATCCATTCGGCTTAGACGGCGCCTACAACTTTGCCGACCGCGAGAGCTGGCGCAGGCTGGATTTCCCGTTCTATGACGGACGACCGCCGACAATCCGCTTGGCGATGGTTTTCGTTCGCTTCGACGGCCAACGATCCTCTCCGACAGGTCAGTTTTGGTTTTCCGGACTAACCCGCGTGTTTCTTCCTGACCCAAGGCGCAGCCCATGCTGACCACAGTGCAATCCAACAGCCTCGGCCTCGCCGGCCACGGCGCCGGCCGGCTGACGGCGGTCCACATCGACACCTACAACGCCGAACTGCGCGACGACCACGGCTTCATCGGCGACCGCGCCAGCGGACGCGCGTTCCGCGCCCTGCTCGCGGACGGGCGCGAGCGCGTGGCGCAAACCGATCACGACCCGATCGGCGAGACACCCAGCGCCGACATCAGCAAGAAGAAACTCGACAAGCTGATCACCTGCGGCGATCCGCTGGCGGCCGGCGTGGTGTTGGGAACCATCGAGGATTTCGCGCAGGAATTCGCCGCCGTGATACGGCGCCTGACGCGCCTGAAGGAGTGGCGGGAGACGCAGCGCATCGTCGTCGGCGGCGGGCTGCGGGCGAGCCGGATCGGCGAACTGGCAATCGGGCGCACGGCCGGGCTGCTGAAGGGTGGGGGCCTTGATATCGCGGTGCAGCCGATCCGGCACGATCCGGACGAGGCAGGCCTGCTCGGCTGCGTGCACCTGGCGCCGTCCTGGATCTTCGCAGACCACGACAGCATACTTGCCGTCGATATCGGCGGCTCCAACATCCGGACCGGCATCGTCGAGCTGAACCAGGACCGCGCGCCGGACCTGTCGCGCAGCAAGGTGATCAAATCCGAGCTCTGGCGGCACGCGGACGAAACGCCGAGCCGTAAGGACGCAATCGCGCGCATGGTCGGCATGCTTCGCGCGGCGATCAAGCGCGCCGGCAAGCGCGGCCTGCGGCTGGCGCCCTTCATCGGCATCGGCTGCCCCGGCCTGATACGCGCGGACGGCGCGATCGAGAAAGGCGGCCAGAACCTGCCGGGCGACTGGGAACACAAGAGCTTCAACCTGCCCCAGCTTCTGCGCGAAGCGATCCCGGTGATCGATGGGCATGAAGTGACCGTGCTGATGCACAACGACGCCGTTGTGCAGGGGCTGAGCGAAGTGCCCTTCATGCGGGACGTGGACCGCTGGGGCGTGATGACGATCGGCACCGGTTTGGGGAACGCGCGGTTCAGTAATCGGTCTGCTGGGGGAATGTAGGCAAGGAAGGCCTTCTTTTTTGAAAAAAAGAAGCAAAAAACTTTT
>CAXTVW010000131.1:0-9861 GCA_964247675.1 uncultured Acetobacteraceae bacterium | reverse complement strand
GGAGCAAAAGTTTTTTGCTTCTTTTTTTCAAAAAAGAAGGCCTTTCTTACTTCACCGCATTGCACACCAACAATTTGCAATCGCCCATCCGAAAAGCCCAAGCTCCCCGGTCTGCCAACGAGGGAGCCCAGTCATGACCGTAGCCGCCATCCTGCGCCACAAAGGCACCGACATCGCCGCCGTGGCGCCGACCAGCCGCATCTCGGACGTAACCACCGCCCTGGCCCAGCACCGCATCGGCGCCGTCCTGGTGCGCGACGCCGCCGGCCAGCTACTCGGCATCGTCAGCGAGCGCGACATCGTGCGCTGCCTGGCCCGCAGTGGCGCCGCCTGCCTGGAGATGACCGCCGCCCAGCTGATGACCACCCAGCTGCATACCGTTCCGCCCACCACAGGCACGGGCGAGGCCCTCGCGCTCATGACGGCCAGCCGTATCCGCCATCTGCCGGTGATCGAGGCCGGGCAACTGGTCGGGCTCGTCAGCATAGGCGACGTGGTGAAGGCCCAGCTCAATGACCAGGCGCAGGAGGTGGACAGCCTGCGGGCGTATGTGGCGGGGTCGGTGTAGAAGGAAGCCAGCGTTTGCCCAGCCAGGCCTGACGGTGAGGCGGCTGGGCTGGTCGAAGGATCGACACTGGCGGTGCCTGGAGAATAGGTGGAAGCTTACGTTCCATGACACCTGGACAACAGGCCGCCATCACCGCCGCCGCCCGCGACTGGGCCGCCGCCAATGTCCCTTACGTGCCTGGCGGCATGACGAAGGCGGGCGCCGACTGCTCAGGCGCGGTGTCGGGCATCTATGCGCAGGCCGGCATCGATATCGGCCACATGTTCAGCTTCAGCTTTCCGAAATCCTCCAAGTTCGTCGCCGTTACCGGCGCACCGCAAGTCGGCGACGTCGGCTGGTATCCCGGCCATGTGGTTATCTATGACGATAGCGCCGGCCCCGGCCGCAACGTGTGGAGCGCGTCCCATACCGGCGGCCCCGTCTTCGGTGCCGGCGCAAGCGCCTGGTACGGCAAGCCGACCTGGTATCGCTATGTCGGGAAATAGCCGCATGCACCGCATCGTCGGCACCGCCCTGCTCGCAGCGCCCGTGCTTCTGGCAACGCTCGCCGGCTGCCACGCGGCGACCCCCTGCACCGGCATCGACCGCAGCCTCACCGCCCCGCAAAAGACAGCCTACGGCCGCGCCGTGGCGGCCGACCTCCACGTGGGATCGGTGGAGGTGCTGCAATCTTTCCACCTCGCGGAATGGCGCATCCTGTACGTCCAGACCGGCAACAGCGACGAAACCTTCTTCTTCTTTGCAGGTGATCCCGCCGCCAAGCCCTTCGTGACCCGCTGGAGCGGCGGCGCCGCCCCTACCGAGCAGGCTGAGATCCAAGCCTGGACTCTCGCCAACGCCACCGGCATCCCCGCCCCGCTCGCCGCCTGCTTCGCCTGGCACGTGACAAACGACCGCGACCAGTAGCGGCGCCGGAGGACCGACAGCTTGGTCAAGCCCGGCCAGTCGCAAGCCTCAGGTAAAGAAAACCCGCAAACACCGCGTGGGAAACAAAAGTTTTTTGCTTCTTTTTTTCAAAAAAGAAGGCCTTGCCTTCCTGCCTTAAAAAGCCAGAACGCCGACCACCAGCAAGCTCCCGCCCAAGGCAAACAGCAGGACCGCCGGCGTCCAAAGCGCCGCCACCGTATCCAAAGCGGCGCTCGCTACCGGTGAGGCCGGGTCATAGACGACGTCCAAGGCATCGCCGGCATGCACCGGCTTGAACACGCCACCGGCCACGATCTGCACGTGTCGGCCGGAGGGCAGCGTGAACCGTAGCGTAGGGTGTCGGCCGCCTGGGCCGGGATCCTGCACCACGGCAGTGGTCCGGTCCGCGTGGCCCAGGAAAGCCGCCGTCTTGCCGGTGTAGAGGCTTCCCGCGGCAAGCGAGAGCGCGCCCAAGCCCAGCAGCACCCGCCTGCGGCCGGCGCCCGGCCTCATCCCGTCAGCTTGGCGATCGCCTGCGCCGCGTCCCCCCACGCCGCCGGCCCTTCCATCGTGCCGCGCAACTTGCCGTCGGCGCCGATCAGCAATGTCGTCGGGAAACCGGCCACACCCAGGGCGCTCACCGCCTCGTTGCCCGGGTCCAGCAACAGCGTCAGGTGGTCAAGGTGATGCGCCGTGGCAAACGGCCGCACGGTGGCGGCACCGCCGCGATCCGCCGAGATGGCCAGCACCAGTACGCCGGACGCCGCAAGACGGTCCAGCTCCGGCAACTCGGCCACGCACGGGATGCACCAGGTGGCCCAGAAATTCACCACCACCGGCTTGCCGGCGTAGTCGCCCAGCGTCTTCGCTGCGCCGTCCAGCGTGGTGAAGCGCGCCGGCGGCAGCGCCTTCGGCGGGTCCGCGCGCACGATGTCGGACAGCGGACGCATGTCCACCTGCGGCGCAGTCGGCTCCTGCGCCTCCGCCGGTTTGCCGCGCCCGCTTGCCGCGAGTACGGTCCCGGTCGCCGCCAGCAGCGTGCGGCGTGTCAGCAAAGCCACCCCATGTCCTCCGATACACCAACCAAACCGCCAGCCAACGCCCAATGGGGCGGCCGCTTCGCCGCCGCACCCGCCGAAATCATGCAGCGCATCAACGCCTCCATCGGCTTCGACCACAGGCTGTGGCGCCAGGACATCGCCGGCTCGCGCGCCCATGCCGCCATGCTCGCGCATGTGGGCGTGATCGCGCCGGCCGACCAGGGGGACATCGACGCCGGCCTGGCCGCCATCGCCGCCGAGATAGAAGCTGGCCGCTTCGCCTTCGAAGACGCGCTGGAAGACATACACATGAACATAGAGGCCCGCCTCGCCGAGCGCATAGGCGATGCCGGCCGCCGCCTGCACACCGCGCGCAGCCGCAACGACCAGGTCGCCACCGATTTCCGCCTCTGGGTGCGCGACGCCATCGACGCCCTGGACGCGCAACTGGCCGCCGTGATGGCCGCCTTCGCCCGACGCGCCGCCGAACACGCCGCCACCGTGATGCCCGGCTTCACCCACCTGCAGACCGCCCAGCCCGTCACCCTCGGCCACCACCTCCTCGCCTACGTGGAGATGCTGTCCCGCGACCGCGGCCGCCTCGCCGACTGCCGCGCCCGCCTGAACCGCTGCCCGCTCGGCGCCGCCGCACTCGCCGGCACCAGCTTCCCCATCGACCGCGCCATGACCGCCCGCGCGCTCGGCTTCGACGCGCCCACCGACAACTCGCTGGACTCCGTCAGCGACCGCGATTTCGCGCTCGAATACCTCTCGGCCGTGGCGATCTGTGCCGTGCACCTCTCCCGCTTCGCCGAGGAAGTGATCCTGTGGTGCAGCGCCCCCTACGGCTTCATCCGCCTGTCGGACGCCTTCACCACAGGCAGCTCCATCATGCCGCAGAAGCGCAATCCGGACGCCGCCGAGCTGGTACGCGCCAAGACCGGCCGCACCACCGGCGCGCTCGTCTCCCTGCTGACCGTCATGAAGGGCCTGCCGATGGCCTACGCAAAGGACATGCAGGAGGACAAGGAGCCCGTCTTCGAGGCCACCGAAGCGCTGGCCTTGTCGCTGGCCGCGGTGGGCGGCATGGTGGGGGACATGCAGCCGGACGCCGCCCGCATGCGCGCGGTAGCCGGCGCCGGGTTTGCCACCGCCACCGATATGGCCGACTGGCTGGTCCGCGTGGCCGGCCTGCCGTTCCGCACGGCGCACCACGTGACCGGCCGGCTGGTGGCAAAGGCGGAGAGCAAGGGGGTGGATTTGTCTGGCCTGAGCCTGGAAGAGATGCGCGCCGAAGAGCCGGCGATAACCGAGTCCGTATTCGGCGTGCTGGGCGTGGACGCGTCCGTCGCCTCGCGCACCAGCCACGGCGGCACAGCGCCGGACAACGTGGCCGCCCAGGCGGCGCGCTGGCTGGAGAGGCTGTCGTGAAGGCGCTGGCGCTGCTGCTTGTGCTGGCCTTTGCCGCGTGCGGCAAGGTGGGCGCGCCTAGCCAGCCTGGGCCGGCGGATGCGATCAATTACCCGAAGGTGTATCCGACGCATTAGGCTAGGCAAGGAAGCAGTCCTTTTTTTGAAAAAAGGACCAAAAAACTTTTGCTTCCCCGCCTGCCCCGGCGCGCGCCTGGTCTTGCCAATGCGCACACTGGCAGGACCAGGACGCGCGGCGAGGCAGGCGCCGGGAGAAAAAGTTTTTTGCTTCTTTTTTCCAAAAAAGAAGGCCTTGCTTCCTTTCTTGCGCGATTCGCCGCACCCCTCGTAAATTGCCCCCGACGACCCAGGAACCCCCAAGTATGAAGCTCAAGGCCGACCGCGCCACGCTGCTCAAGGCGCTGGCCCACATCCAGAGCGTCGCCGAGAAGCGCAACACGATCCCCATCCTGGCCAACGTGCTGATCGCCGTCCGCGACGGCCGACTCAGCCTGACCGCCACCGACATGGAGATCGCCGTCGTCGAGGACGTGGCCGCCACCACCACGCGCAACGGGGCCACCACCGCGCCCGCCGCCACGCTCTACGACATCGTACGCAAGCTGCCGGACGGCGCCGAGGTGGAGCTGGACCACCCCGGCGGAGACGCGCAACTGGCCCTGCGCGCCGGAAGGTTCGCCACCGCCCTGGTGGTCCTTCCGGTCGAGGATTTCCCGGCCATGACGGCCGGCCAGTTGCCGCACCGTTTCCACCTGCCCGCCCTCGTGCTGCGCGGCCTGATAGACCGCACCCGTTTTGCCATCAGCACGGAAGAGACGCGCTACTACCTGAATGGCATCTACCTGCACGCGGTGGAGAATGACGGCCACAAGCGCCTGCGCGCGGTGGCCACCGACGGCCACCGCCTGGCCCGCGTGGAAGAGGACCTGCCGGACGGTGCGGGCTCGATGCCCGGCGTGATCGTTCCGCGCAAGACGGTGGCCGAACTGCGCAAGCTGCTCGACGAGGAGAGCGGCAGCGTGGAGATCGGCCTGTCGGACACGCGCATACAGTTCACCGTCGGCGCCATCACGCTGACCAGCAAGCTGATCGACGGCACGTTCCCCGAATACGACCGCGTGATCCCGCGCGACAACGACAAGATATTGCGTGTCGGCAAGAAGGACTTCTCCGACGCGGTGGCGCGCGTGGCCGCCATCAGCAGCGAGCGCTCGCGTCCGGTGAAACTGGCGCTGCAGAAAGACGTGCTGACGCTATCGGCGGCCAGCCCGGACCAGGGCACCGCGGTGGAAGAGCTGGACGGCGACCGCGTGCAATACTCCGCAGGGCCGTTGGAGATCGGCTTCCAGGCGCGCTACCTGAACGACATCACCGACCAGATCACCGACCAGGTGGAGTTCCGTTTCGCCGACGGATCGGCGCCGACCATCGTGTGCGATGCGACCGACGAGAGCGCGCTTTATGTCTTGATGCCGATGCGGGTATAACCCGAACCAGGACCTGCTTTGCCTGCCGTCCCTGACCCGCCAGTCTCCGTGCCAACGCAATCCGCTTGCCGAAGATATCTGGGATCCCCTCCATCAATCGCATCCTTGCCGCGGCCGTCCCCTTTGCCCTCGCTGCGGCGCCCGCTTGCGCGCAAAACGCCGACACCGCGCAAAAACCGACCGCGTCGCAGATACAGGTCGAGAGCGGCGATAAGCTTCCCGAAACCCACCTGTTCGGTGACTGGAATGGCGTGCGTCCGGCCCTCCTCGACGCAGGCTTCGACATCACGCTGGATTACCTCTCGGAGACCGCGGGCGTGGTATCCGGCGGCAGGCGCGAAGGTGCCGATTACGCCCATCAGATAGCGCTCCAGGCCGACGTGGACTGGGGAAAGCTCGCCGGCCTCGCCGGCTTCACCACCCACATCGCCGTCGTCGAACGCGCCGGCAGAAGCGCCAGCGCCGACTATCTCGGCGAGCAGATCACCCAGGTGCAGCAGATCTACGGCTCCGGCGGCGACGTAGTCGCCCATCTGGCGTATCTCTACGCCGAACAGCGCCTCTGGGACGGCGCCGTGGATATCGAGGCCGGCCGCCTGGACGTAGGCCAGGATTTCGACGAGTCGCCGCTGTATTGCGAGTTCGTCTCGCTGTCGGTCTGTCCCTCGCCGCGTTCGCTTTCCCTCGAAAGCGGATTCACCATCTTTCCTTCCGCGACCTGGGGCGGCCGCATACGGGTGCAGCCTTTCCCCCTCGTCTATCTCCAGGCCGGCCTCTATCAGGTCCGCGGCCAGTCCGGCGGCCGCTCGGGCTGGGACTGGTCCACCGGCGACACTTCGGGCGGCTATTTCCCGGTAGAGTTCGGGTTCCTCCCCCAGTTCGGCCCGGACAAGCTCGTAGGCCATTACAAATTCGGCTTCACCTGGAACACCTCAAGCCTGCCCGACCTGCGGGTTAATCAATCCGGTGCCGCCATAACCCAAGCCGGGCAGACCGGCCGCGGCGATCAGGGTCAGGCGACGTACTATGTCGCGCTCGATCAGATGATCCTGCGCACCGGCAAGAACGGCACGGACGGCATCATACTGCTTGCCGGCTACACGCACGAGGACCGCCACACGTCCGTGTTGAACCAGCAAGCCTATGGCGGCATCCTTGCAAGCGGCATCATTCCCGGGCGCCCAAACGACAATGTGGGCGTCGAGGCGACCTGGCTGGAAATCAGCCCCTTCCTGTCCACCGTTCAGGAAACCGAAGCAGGGATGGGCCAGGCGCTTTCGACCGGACTGAACACGCTCACGCTGAGTCCCGCCGGGATCCAGTCGCACGAGACGGTCTATGAGATGCGCTACGACTACATCCCCGCAACCGGTCTGCATTTCATGCCCGACATACAATATGTCGTCCGGCCGAATGCCACCGCCCGCACCGCGAATGCCACGATACTCGGCTTGCAGGTGACGGTGGATTTCTGACCGCGCAACCGCGCCGCACGGCATCTCCTGCATACAATCGCTGTCGGGAACGCTGAAGAGTGCGTTTTCCCAACGCGCATCCGGCGGAGGCAAAATCCTCGCAGGAACGGGTTGCCCGCTTTCCATGAGGCAGCGCAAACGCACATCGCTATAGAAGCAGCATGGACGAAATCATCCCGCCCCCAGCCGCCGACCGCACCCAGCTCCAGCAGATCATCGCCGGGCTGAACGAGGGCGTCATCCTCATAGACCCCGACCAGACGATCGCCTGGGCAAACGAACGCGCGCTGGCGACGCACGGTGTCACGGACCTGGCCGAGCTGGGCCGCACCGTCGCCGAGTACCACAAGCGTTTCATCCTGACGTATCGCAACAAACACAAGCTTACGGCAGGCGAGTATCCGATGGACCGCCTGCTGGCGGGCGAGACGTTCAGCGAGCTGGTCATCGAGGTCACCCGCCCCGGCGACGAACGGCGCTGGATACACCAGACACGCACGCTCGTGCTGACCGACGCACGCGGCCGGCGCGACTGCCTGGTGCTGATCATCGACGACGAGACCGAACGCTTCAACGCGGAGGAACGCTTCGAGCGCGCGTTCGGCGCCAACCCGGCGCCCGCCATCATCGCCCGGCTGTCGGACATGCGCTACGTCAAGGTGAACCAGGGCTTCATGGAGCTGACCGGCTTCCGGCGTGACCAGCTCGTCGGCCGGTCCGTCCACGAATTCGACGTGCTCAAGGATGCCGAGAAGCGCGACATCGCCGTGCGCCGGCTGCACGCCTGGGAGACGATACCGCAAATGGAGGGCTGCCTCGAGCTGCCGGACGGCGCGCAACGCACCGTGCTCCTGGGCGGCCAGCCGATCGAGATCGGCGACGAGCGCTGCATGCTGTTCACCTTCGCCGACCTGCACCCCCGCCATCTGGCGCAGCACGCCCTGCGGCACAGCGAGGAACGCTTCTCCAAGGCCTTCCACATGGCGCCAGGCCCCATGGCGATCCTGGCGCTGGACGGGCTGCGCGTCATGGACGTCAACACGGCCTTCACCGCCGCCACCGGATGGCACCGCGAGGAGGTGATCGGCCGCGAGGAAGCGGAGCTAGAGCTCTGGGGCCAGGGCGAAGCGCGCGAGCAGCTGCAGCGCCGCCTGCGCGAAAGCGGCAACCTCCGCGGCGTGGACGTGCAGCTCCGCGCCAAGGACGGCTCGCTCGGTGACTTCCTGATGTCGGCGGAAACGGTGGAAATCCACGGCGCGCCCTGCGTGCTCAGCCTGATGGTGGACAACACCGAGCGCAAGCGCACCGAGACCGACATGCTGGCGGCCGTGGAATCGGTGATGCGGGACACGAGCTGGCTGGGCCAGAAGATCGTCGAGCGCATGGCGGCGGTCACCGGCACCGGACGGCCCGCCGGCAAGATACCCGAAGTGTCCGGCCTGCCCGACCGCGCGCGCGAGGTGCTGTCGCACGTGGCCCAGGGCCTGTCGGACGCGGAGATCGCCGGCCGTCTCGGCATCAGCCGGAACACCGTGCGGAATCACGTGTCCGCGATCTACGCCAAGCTCGGCATCGGCAAACGCAGCGCGGTCATCGTGTGGGCGCGCGAACGCGGCCTGGGCGCCGCCGCCAAGCCACGGACAACGCCCGCGAAAACCGTCCGGGCGAAAAAGCGCTAGTGCAGATGTCATGCGCGCCTAGTGCAAACCGACCCGGCTGAAGCCTGCTAAGTCCCTCAAAACATTCGTTGTATCAGTCAAAAAGGCTCGCTAACTGCGGTGTCAAGCGGCGGATGGCCCGCCGTTGGCGAGGGGTGCGGGCAGGAAGGCGAGCAAGGCCTTCTTTTTTGAAAAAAAGAAGCAAAAAACTTTTTCTCCTCCGCTGTTGCGGCACTTCGGGCTTTTCCGGGTTCGGCCGGCGTTTCCGGTGCGGGGAAGCAAAAGTTTTTTGGTCCTTTTTTTCAAAAAAGGACTGCTTGCTTACTTCCCAGGCTCTGACACGCCTTTCATAAAACAACAGGGATCACACCATGGCAGAACAGACAATCGTTGCCGTCTACGACACGCCGGCCCACGCCGAACTCGCGGTGCAGGACCTCCTGCAGGCCAATGTTCCGGAAAGCGCGATCCACCGCCACGCCCAGGAAGGCAGCTACGCCGGCCGTTCCACCACCGCGGCGCCGCGCACCGAGGACACCGGATTCTGGTCCAGCCTTTTCGGCGGCGAGCCCGACCACGATACCGCGGTCTATGACCGCAGCGTCAGCAGCGGCTCCGCCGCCGTCACGGTGAAGGTGCCCGACGAGCACGTGGCCGCCGTTATGGAAATCCTCGAGGCCCACAAGCCGATCGACATCGACGAGCGCGCCGGCAGCTACGGCCTGACGCAGACCGCTTCGACCCCGCTGCCGGCGGCAAACACGGTGCCGCGTGCCGATGCCCGCGCCTTCGACGCCCAGGCCGCCAGTGCCAAGACGTCCAGCGCCAGGCCGACCGACGGCGAGAAGATCCAGCTCTCCGAAGAGACGCTCTCTGTCGGCAAGCGCGTCGTCAACCGCGGCACCACCCGCATCCGCCGCTTCGTCGTGGAAACCCCCGTCGAGGAGCAGGTCCGTCTGCACGACGAGAAGGTCACCATCGAGCGCCGCCCCGTCACCGACAACCGGCCGGTGACCGACAGCTTCAGCGACCGCACGATCGCGGTGACGGAGTCGGGCGAGGAAGCCGTCGTCTCGAAGACCGCGCGCGTCGTCGAGGAGATCGGCATCAAGAAGGAATCCGCCGACCGCACCGAGACGGTGCGCGACACCGTGCGCCGCGAGGACGTGGAGATCACCAAGCTGCCCGGCGAGCCTGGCGGTTCCGCCTACGACACGAAGACACGCAAGACGGGCGTCTGAGAAGAAAGCAAGCAGTCCTTTTTTGAAAAAAAGGACCAAAAAACTTTTGCTCCCTG
>CAXTVW010000130.1:0-9905 GCA_964247675.1 uncultured Acetobacteraceae bacterium | reverse complement strand
AAAAAAGAAGGCCTTGCCTATGTCACCGCCAGGATAGCCCCCGTCAGATGATACAAGCTGCTTGCCGGCGCAGGCAGATCCGCAAACGACCCATCCGCCAGGCGGCGCTCATGCCATAACCCGTCAGGGCGCACATGCGCCGCCAGCGCGCGGACGGCTTGCAGTTGCCGCGCTTCGGACGCGTCGGCGCGGAGAAACTCCGCGCGCAGGCGTTCCGTCTGCGGCCACAGGCGGGACCCGCCGGCGCGTATGGAGCCGTCGCTGTTCAGCTCGTCGAACAGCGCGCCTGTGGCCGGGTTGATGGCGTAGCGGTCCGCAAACGTCATCAGCCGTGCGGGGATTTTCTGCGGCACGGCAAGGCCGAGCGCTTCCGCCTGGTGCAGCAACCAGACCCATTCGCAATGATGACCGGGTTCCACAAGAAACACACTGGCGTCGCGAACAGGATCCAGCGCGTCGTCAAAAAACTCTGGCAGTGCGCCCGATCGCGTGTCGAACAGGCGGTCGGCGAACAGGTCCACCAGGAACTGCGCCCGCGCCGCGAAAACCTCGTCACCGAATGCGGCAGCAGCCGCGAGCAACGCCTCCAGCAGGTGCATGTGGGGGTTCTGCCGGCGGGGCAGCGCCGGCGGCAGGCTCTCCAGGTAGCCGCCCGCCGGATGGGTGAACCGCGCGTCCAGCCAGGACAGCAGTGCCAATGCTTGCGGACGCACCGCTTCCACCCCGACAAGCTTTGCGGCGCTGGCAAGTGCGAGCAGCACGAACGCATGGTCGTACAGGTCGCGCGTGTGGTCGACCGGTTTGTGCGCCAGGTCGAAACGCCAGGCATAACCGCCGTCTTCCAGGGCGGCGTGCGTTTCAAGAAAATGCAGTCCCAGCCTTACGGCCTGCGCGGCATCGGGCACGCCCAATGCGTGCGCCTGGGAGAACACGACGATCTGCCGCGCGACGACACGCAGGCGGCGGAACGGCGCTGCGCAGCGATGCGTGCGCAGGTCGAGCGCTTCGAAGAAGCCGCCGCGCGCGTGGTCGATACCGTGCGCGAGCCAGAGGGGAAGGGCGGCATCCACCAGCCAGGCGCGTAGCTGCGCCAGTTCGGATTGCATCAGAAAGAAAGGCCTTCTTTTTTGAAAGAAAGAAGCAAAAGACTTTTGCTCCCACGCATCTGCCGACGCGCGTGTCCGCAGACCGTCAACACGCGGTGCGGCAGGCGGGGAAGCAAAAGTTTTTTGGTTCTTTTTTTCAAAAAAGAACTGCTTGCTTACTTGCTGGGTTTACGAAACCGAAATGCAAACTGATCCGTATGACCCTTAACGGCAGGGTCGAACACCTTCAGCGTGTGCGTGTCGGCAGGATTGGCCAGCACGTCCGTAGTGCCATCCAGAACGAACCCGGCCGCCAGCACCTGCGCCTTTACGGTTTCCGGATCGATTCGGTGCAGCGTCTTGGGCGCCGTCGCACTGGCGCCAGGCAGCGCCGTGTGATCCACCACGACGAACACGCCGCCTGGCTTCAGCGCACGGAAGATCGCCGCATCGGCCGCCGCGGCCTTCTGCGCACCGAAGAAGCCATACATGTCGTGGTAGTTGTCGCTGGTCCAGACCAGGTCGAGCGGCCCGGACGCCAGTGCCGCGGCGCCCGTCTGGGCCACAGGCTCGATCTCCTCGCTGACGTTGGCGAACGCCGGCTGCTTCACGATCGCCTCGGTCGGCAGCACCATCTTCGGCGTCTTGCTCAACTCCTGCGGTATCACCGCAAACACGTGCCCCTTGGCGCCGGCGATGTCGCTGAACAGGCGGGTGAAGAAGCCGCCGCCGGGCACGAAATCGACGATGCGATCGCCCGGCTTGGCGCCGGAGAACACGAGCAGCGCCAAAGTGTGGCGGTTGGTGTCGCGCGCCACGTCCTCGGCCGGGCGGTCCTTGCTGGCGATGGCCTGCGTCACGTAGTCGGGCACCGCGGCGGACAGGGCCAGGGCGGCTAGGGCGGCGGCGAGACGTTTCATGAATGACTCCGGCAAGGAAAGAAGGCCTTCTTTTTTGAAAAAAAGAAGCAAAAAACTTTTACTCCCCCGCATTTGCACCAGTCGGCCGCATCCTGAAAGACCGAAGCGCTGGCAACGTCGGGGAAGCGAAAGTTTTTTGCTTCTTTTTCAAAAAAGAAGGCCTTCCTTGCCTAGATCTTCCGCGTAACCGGCGCCTCCCGCTCGAACACCACCAGCACAATCCCCACCACCAGCAGCACCGAGATCCACCCGAACGCATCGGCAAACGCCAGCACGTAGGCCTGTGCGCGCTCGGCCGACACCAGCGCGCCGAGCCCGGCCGCCGCCACCCGCGTGTCGATCGCCTGCCGGCCCATCACCAGATGCTGCACCAGGTAGTCCGAATGCACCCGCTCGCGCACCGTGATCACCGCGCCAACGATCGCCGGCCCGGCGGAGATCGCCAGCGTGCGCACGATATTGAACATGGTGCCGCCCGAAAGCGCGTCCTCCGGCTTGAGCACGCTGGTGGTCAGGAAAACCAGCGGCGTGAACGCCAGTGGCCAGCCGCACGCCTGCAGCACCAGCGGCGCCAGGAAGTCCGTCCCTGCCCAGGCCGAGGTGATGTAGGTGCAGAGATACGCCCCGAGCGCGCCCATCGCGAACCCGCAGCCCACCAGCAGGCGCGCGTCCAGGAAGCGCATCAGCAAGGCAGCCAGCGGCGCTATGACGAGCTGCGGGAAGGCCAACAGCAGGAACAACGCCCCGATCTGTATCGGCTTGAGCGACCGTATCAGCATCTGCGTCTGCGGCTCCACGTAGGTGGCGCCGAGCAGGCCGATGTTGAACACCGCAACCAGGCACAGCCCGATGCTGAAATTCGGCCGCCGGAACAGCGTCAGGTCCAGCAGCTTGTGCTCGGTGAGCGACTCGCTGACGACGAAGCCCAGCAGCGCCATCGCCGCGCCCACGAACATGGCCACGATGAAACGGTCATCGAACCAGTCCAGCCGCTGGCCCTGGCTGAGCCCGGTCACCAGGCAGCAGCAGAACGCAACCAGGCAGGCCATGCCGAAGTAATCGACGTGGACGAACTTCTCCCACTTCGCCGGCTGCACGGGCAGGAAGGCCAGCACGAGGAACAGTGCCACCGGGCCGAGCGTGGCGCTGAACCAAAACAGCGACTGCCAGGTAAACAGGTCGGTCGCCACGCCGGCCAGCGACTCGGCCACAAGCGGCACCAGCGTGCTGACCACGGCATACAGGGCAAAGGCCTCTGGCCTGTGGCGCGGCGGGGTCAGCTGCAGCAGCGTCAGCAGCATCAGCGGCACCAGCCCACCCTCGCCGAAGCCCTGCAGGAAACGCAGCGCGATCAGCCCGTGATAATCGGCGGCCAGCGGGCAGGAAGCGGCGGCCACCACGAACAGGATGATCTCAGCCGCCGCCAGCCGGCGCGGGCTGATAATCTGCGCAAGCCAGGGCGTCAGCGGCACCACGGCAATATCGCCGACCGTGTACGCCGTGTTCACCCACGATCCCTCGTCCAGGCCGAGGCCAAGCCCGCCCAGCAGGTCCGCGCTTGCCGAGCTGGCCAGGCGCTGGTCCAGCGAGGACAGCATGGCGGCCAGAACCACGCCGGCGATGCCCAGCATCATGGTCAGGCCGAGCGCCTGCGGCTTCTCCTCCGGCACCACTTTGGGCGAGAGCAGGCCCAGCGGGGCGGTGTTGCGCGTCAGTGCCGTCATGGACGGGCAAACTGCTGGGACGGGTGGTTGTTCCGGGCGGATCAGGGGACAGGAAGAAAGGCTACGGGATTGTATCGGCAGGGCGGCGGCGTCAGCGGCCTGTGCCGCTGCCTGAAAGCACCATCGGCGTGTTGTGCGTGGCGCGGCCGGCATCGGACCTTGGAGGATCCGTACCCGGAGCAGGCGGATCGGCCGCCCCCTCGTCCTCGCTGAACCAGCAGTAGCGGTTCTTGCCACTCCGCTTGGCCGCATACAGCGCCGCGTCGGCTTCGCCGAGCAGCCGGTCCGGCGTGGAGAACGCCGAGGCGCGGGCCAGGCCGATGCTGGCGCCTATGCTGGCTGTGCTGCCTGATATCAGGAACGGCTCGCGCAAGGCCGCCAAGACCGACCAGGCCAGTTGCTCCGCCCCGTCGCCGGTAGCGCCCTGCGTCAGTATGGCGAACTCGTCTCCGCCCAGGCGTGCCGTCAGGCCGGCGGCAGGCACGTGACGGACCAGGCGTTCGGCCACCTGCCGCAGCAGCAGGTCTCCCGCAAGATGGCCACTGACATCGTTGACGGATTTGAACCCGTCCAGGTCCAGGCTGAGCACGACCGTAGCGCGGGCCCGCGCCGGACTGGCCAGTGCGGTGGCCAGCGCGCGGTCGAACGCGCGGCGGTTCGCCAGCCCGGTGAGCGGACAGCGCAACGCCATCAGCCGGCTTTCATGCCGCCCGACGATCATCTCGACATAATCGCAATGGAGCTGGCGGTTGATGCTGGCGATGGCGAACATATAGACGGGGATCACGATGACGCCCCATTTCAGAAAGGCGTCGGGTGAGCAAAACCCGCCGGCGCTGAGCGGCAGGCAGACCAGCACAAGCTGGGTCATGAGCAAGCGTGGCGCACCCGGCACGCGGCCGCATTGCGCGCCCACCGTGGCCGTAGCAAGCAGGGAGCCGACAACGCTTATGCCCAGATCCCCGCTGGCAAGGCACAGCCCGGAGCCGTATCCCAGCACGACGCACCAGAGCAGGCCGGAGAAGATGAAGATGTCCGGCGCCATGCTGCCGGTCATCGCCTGGCCCGGATGGCGGGCCCTGAAGCGCAGGATGCTGATTACGCTCAGAAGACGCGCCAGAGAGGCCGAGGCATCCAGAACCGCCCAGGCGATGTAAGGGACATGCGGATGACGCACGGCTACGGATATGGCAGCCGCAAGCACGAGCATCGCGCTGGCGAACAGGGAGGTCATACGGTTGAACAGGCTGGCGCGCAGCTCGTCGCCGACATCCGCTGGCGCCACGGGCGACGTGGTCAGCCAAACCAACGGGCGTGAGCGTAGGGGTGGGCAGATGGTGGGCATCTGCTCGAAAGGGCTGTGCTGCACCGCCTCAGCCTATGCGACCACGGTTAACGGCCCGTGTCCGCCCTCTCAACCGCCAGGAGCACCCGGCAGCCGGAAATGCGAGAGCTGGAGGTCGCTCTGCCTTCGTCCCCGAAAAGACTGCCTGCCCACTTTCCTCGTTGAGACCGGCCCGGCATGAGCAGCCGCCACGGCCTGGAAATACGTAACGCCACGCCAGCCGACGCGCCCGGGCTGGCCGAGCTTCTCGCCGCGTCCGGCCACCCTGTATCCGCCGCCACCCTGGCCGCGCGGATGGACCGGCTGCAGCGCGCGCCGGGAAGCGCGTTGCTGGCACTGGAGTGGGGACCGCCCAGCGGCATCATCGTCCTGCACTGGTATGTCGGGCTGGCCGCAGACCACCCCATAGCGGAAGTCACCACGCTGCTGGTAGGGCCTGCCGAGCGGCGCCGCGGGCTGGCGCGGTTGCTGCTCAAGGCCGCCTCGCAGGCCGCCCGCGCTGCCGGCTGCCACGAGGTCGGGATACGGGCGCCGGCCGAAGCACCCGGGTTGCTGGCCTTCTGCGAAGCAACTGGTTTTATACCGGACGGCGCCAGGCTGCGGCGGTCCCTGCGCCGCGCCGGCCGCGATGCCGGCGCTTGAAGCCGTTGCTTACGCACGCCGCAGCCGCCGTGCTAAGCAGGCTCTTTCCCTCCAGGACCCGACATGATGGCCGTGCGTGACCGCCTGACAGAAGAGATGAAAACCTCCATGCGCGCCGGCGACGCGCCGCGCACCTCCACCATCCGCATGATCATGGCCAAGCTGAAGGACACCGACATCGCCGCCCGCCCCGGCGACCCGATCAGCGACGACGAGATCACCAAGATGCTGCGCGGCATGGTCAAGCAGCGGCGCGAGGCGGCCGAGCTCTACACCAAGGGCAACCGTCCGGAACTCGCCGCCAAGGAGATGGCCGAAATCACCGTGATCGACGGCTTCCTGCCGCAGCAGATGAACGAGGCGGCGCTGGCCGCCGCCGTGGATGCCGCCGTGGCGCAGACCGGGGCCACGAGCGTGAAGCAGACCGGGCAGGTGATGGCGGTGCTGAAGGCGGCTCATGGCGCGGCGCTGGACATGGGGCGCGCGGGGGCGTTGGTGAAAGCGCGGCTTGGGTGAAGCGAAGGAAGAAAGCAGTTCTTTTTTGAAAAAAAGAACCAAAAAACTTTTACTACTTAGCATCTGCGGCAGCCGGGTGCTTCTGCATGCGCCGAAGCAGCTGAGCCTGCGCAGTAGCAAAAGTTTTTTGCTTCTTTTTTTCAAAAAAGAAGGCCTTGCTTGCCCATGAAGCTACCCGACGCCTTCCTGGAAGAACTCCGCGCACGCACCCCGCTCGCCGCCCTGGTCAGCCGACGTGTGAAACTCTCCCGCAGCGGCCGCCAGATGAAAGGCTGCTGCCCGTTTCACGGCGAAAAGACGCCCAGCTTCTACGTCTATGAGGACGGCTATCACTGCTTCGGCTGCGGCGCGCATGGCGACGCGATCAGCTTCGTCATGCAGACGCAGGGCGCCAGCTTCATGGAAGCGGTGCAGTCGCTGGCCGGCGAGGCGGGGCTGGAGCTGCCCAAGGCGAGCCCGTCCGCCGAAGCCGCCGAGCGGCAGCGCCTGGATCTGCACGGCGTCCTCGACGCGGCGCAGGCGCATTACACGCGAGCCTTGCACACCCCCGCCGGGGCCGCGGCGCTGGCCTATCTGCGCGGCCGCGGGCTGACCGACGAGACGATCGCCCGTTTCGGCCTCGGTTGGGCCGGCGAGGGCCGCGGCGCGCTGGCGGCTTCGCTGGCAGGCGGCGGGGTGACGCAGCCGCAGCTTCTGGAAGCCGGCCTGCTGCGTGCCGGCGAGGACGGCGCGATTCGTGGCGAGCTGTTTTTCAACCGCGTGATGTTTCCCATACGCGACCGCACCGGCCGGATGATCAGCTTCGGTGGCCGGACGCTGGGCGACGGCCAGCCGAAATACGTCAACGGGCCGGAGACGCCGCTGTTCTCCAAGCGACGCACGCTTTACGGCCTGAACCTGGCGCGCGAGGCGGCCCGCAAGGGCGCGGCCGTGGTGGCCGTCGAAGGCTACATGGACGTGATCGCCCTGCACCAGGCAGGGTTCGGCGCCGCGGTGGCGCCGCTCGGCACCGCTCTGACGGCCGAGCAGCTCGAGGAGTTGTGGCGCCTCTCGCCGGCGCCGGTGCTCTGCTTCGACGGCGATGCCGCCGGCGGCCGCGCCGCCGCCCGCGCCGCGCAGACCGCGCTGCCGGCCATCGCGCCCGACAAGAGCATCACCCTGGCCACCCTGCCCTCCGGCGAGGATCCCGATACGCTGGTGGGGCGGCGCGGCCCCGCGGCGTTTGCCGCCGTGCTGGACGCCGCCCGTCCGCTCAACGAGGCGCTGTTCGACCTGCTGCGCGGCGCCGGCGGTTTCACCACGCCGGAACAGCGCAGCGCGTTCCGTGGCAGGCTTGAAGCAGCGGCGGCCACGATCAAGGACCGTGGCTTGGCCAGCGAATACCGCCGCGCCCTGCTGGACCGCTATTTCGCCTCCACCAAGCGCGGCGTAGCCAAGCCGGCCCTGCGCCCCGTCCGCCCCGAACTGGTGGCAGATGCGGCCGACGTAAGCCGCGCCCGCAAGCTCACCGCGATTTTGCTGCACCACCCCCAACTCGCGCATGACCTTGAAGAGGCCTACGGGTCGTTGACGTTGCCGCCGCCGCTACAAGCTGTCCGGGCCGGCATGCTATCGTATTTCGCGCACGAGTTTACCGACGATCACCCGCTTGACTCGGCCGGACTCGCGCGCCACCTGGACACTTTCGGGTTATCGGTGGAACTGGCACGTATCCTGGAGGAGACCCCATCCTGTGGCCGGCCGGAGGCGCAGCCGGCCGAAGCTGAGGCGGGATGGTGGCATTTCTACGGGCTCATGCACCGCGACGGCCTGCACGACGCCGTGGAAGCTGCCCGCCGTGCCTACGTCGCAAATCCGGATGACGTTGCCTGCCTGGCGCGGTTCAACGCGCTCTGCCTCGCGTTGTTCCGGCTTCGGCGCGGTGAGCAATCGGGTAGTGCGGACGCTGATGCCGAGGAAGAAATCTACGCGTATGATGATTGAACAGAACGAAAGCAAGCAGTCCGTTTCTGCAAAGAAGAGCCGAGAAACTTTGCTCCCTTTCGGCGGCTAACCGGAAAGGTCCGCGACAGCGGAGCAAAACGTTTTTCGCTTCTTTTTTGCAAAAAGAAGGCCTTTGCTTCCTTACGGAGTGACCGACCGACATGGCGACAAAACAGGCCACCTCTGGCGATACGGCAACAGCCGAAGCCGATGCCGACACCTCGCTGCTGGACACGCAGTCGGCCGCCTTCAAGCGGCTGATCGCGAAGGGGCGCGAGCGCGGCTACATCACCTTCGAGGAGCTGAACGCGGCACTGCCGCAGGAGCAGATGAGCTCCGAGCAGATCGAGGACATCATGTCCCTGCTCAGCGAGCTGGGCATCCAGGTTGTGGAGAACGAGGACAACGAGGACGGCGACACCGTCGCCAAGCCGGAAAAGGCCGAAGGGTCGGAGGACGGCGAGGGCCAGACCGAAGCCGGCGGCAACGTCGACGAGGAGAGCCTCGGCCGCACGGACGACCCGGTGCGCATGTACCTGCGCGAGATGGGCTCCGTCGAGCTGCTCTCGCGCGAGGGCGAGATCGCCATCGCCAAGCGGATCGAGGCCGGCCGCGACATGATGATCGGCGGCCTGTGCGAAAGCCCGCTGACGTTCCGCGCCATCATCAACTGGCACGAGGCGCTGAAGGCCGGCCGGATGCTGCTGCGCGACATCGTCGATCTCGAAGCCACCCAGGGCGTGGGCGCCGCCGTTGAGGCCGAGGCCGCCGAGACCGCGGCCGCGGCAAACGCCGCCGAGCCCGGCTACGTGGAACCGCCGCCGCCGCCGCCCGAGATAGAGTCCGAAGACGGCGAGGACGGTGAAGGCGCCGGCCTTTCGCTCTCCGCCCTTGAGGAGAAGCTGAAGCCGGAAGTTCTCGAGACTTTCGAGGAGATCGAGAACCTCTACAAGAAGCTGCAGAAGATGCAGAACAAGCGGCTGGAGACGCTGACCAGCGGCGAGGAGATGAACGCCAAGTCCGAGAAGGGCTACGAGAAGCTGCGCGAGGAGCTGGTCGGCCGCGTGCAGCAGGTGCGCCTGCACAACAACCGCATCGAGGAGCTGGTCACCCAGCTCAAGCAACTCACCCAGCGGCTGAACGGGTTGGAGGGCCAGCTCCTGCGCTTCGCCGAGACCAGCAAGGTGGCGCGTGACGACTTCCTGGCGCGCTATCGCGGCCACGAGCTGGACCCGAACTGGATGGAGACGGTGGCGAGCCTGCCCGGCAAGGGCTGGAAGACGTTCGCCAGCAAGCACTTCATCCAGGTAGCCGACGTGCGCAACCAGATCGGCGCCATAGCCAACGACGCCGGCCTGCCGATCGGCGAGTTCCGCCGCGTGTACGCCACCGTCAGCCGCGGTGAGCGTGACAGCGCGCGCGCCAAGAAGGAGATGATCGAGGCGAATTTGCGCCTGGTGATCTCGATCGCCAAGAAATACACCAACCGCGGCCTGCAATTCCTGGACCTGATCCAGGAAGGCAATATCGGCCTGATGAAGGCGGTCGATAAGTTCGAATACCGCCGCGGCTACAAGTTCAGCACCTACGCCACCTGGTGGATACGCCAGGCGATCACCCGCAGCATCGCCGACCAGGCGCGCACCATACGCATCCCGGTCCACATGATCGAGACGATCAACAAGCTGGT
>CAXTVW010000129.1:0-10040 GCA_964247675.1 uncultured Acetobacteraceae bacterium | reverse complement strand
CTTCGCTTTCAACAGTAGCACAACGACCCGGATGATCACCGAACCCAGACACGCCGCCAGCCTGATCGTGCTGCGCGGCGGCACCGAGATATTGATGGCGCGTCGCTCGGACGCCCACCGGTTCATGCCGGGCATGCTGGTGTTTCCAGGCGGCGCGGTGGACGCGACCGACCACCATGCGCATGCCGCCACGCCGCTTTCACCGCGCACCCGTGCCCGCCTGGAACGCGCTGCCACCCCGGCTCTGGCACACGCGCTCGCAATCGCGGCTGCGCGCGAACTGACCGAGGAGGTTGGCCTGAGCCTGGGCGAACCGCCGGCGCTGGACGGGCTCGAGTATCTCTGCCGCGCCATCACGCCGCCCGACCGCAGCATACGGTTCGACGCGCATTTCTTCATCGTCGATGACGCGCTGACCAGCGGCACGCCGGCCGGCTCGCAGGAGCTGGAGGAGCCGCGCTGGTATTCGGTGCAGGACGCGCTCGCGGCCAAGATCCCTGCCGCGACCGGCGCTGTGCTTCGACAGTTGCAGCGCTGGCTGTCGCATCACGACAGGGACGGACCAGTCCCCACGCTACGCGACAGGGTTTGGCATACGACCTGACCGGACCCGCATGGGACCTGTGGTATTTTGGACGCACAACCGCCGGTGACCCGGCTTATTTTCGGATTGCAACCGGATCATTGTTTATTCACTTTTCCGTGATGCTGAGACCGTCTAGCGTGTGATCCATGGGCTCATTTCAAGCCAGGGTAGTGACATGCGTCTAGGCGACATTCTTCTGATGCGTGGCCTCGTTCGCAGCACGGACATCGAAACGGCCATTGAACGACAGCGCATGGAGGGCGGGCGGCTCGGCGACAACCTGATCGCCCTCGGCCTGATGACCACCGAGCAGCTTTTCGCCGTGATGGACGAGACGCCGATCATGCCGCGCACGGTGGCCGAGACAGGCGTCAGCCGCGGCCTGCTGCTCGGCATGATCCTGAAATTCATGCGCGCTGCGTCCTGCGAGACGGTGCCTGAGATGGCCCACCGCATCCACCTCGCGCACACGGTGGTCCAGGAGATCATCGACGACGCGATCGCCCAGAAGCTGGTGCATGTGCTCGGCTCCATCAACAGCGGCATCGTACGCTACATACGCTATGCGCTGAGCGACGCGGGCCGCACGGCCGCCGGCGAGGCGATGGAACAGACCCAGTATATGGGCCCGGCGCCGGTGAGCCTGGCGGCGTTCCAGGCGCAGATCAGCAAGCAGCCGATCACCAACGAGGTCCTGGACGCGGCCGCGCTGCGGGAAGCGTTCCACGGCCTGACCCTGTCCGAACAGACGATCCATCGCCTGGTGCCGGCGGTCAGCGCCGGGCGCACGGTCCTGCTTTACGGGCCGCCCGGCAACGGCAAGACGAGCCTTGGCACGCGCATCGCGCAATTGTTCACCGATCCGGTGTTCATCCCGTATGCCATCGAGGTGAGCGGACAGATCATCCGCATGCACGACCCGAGCCTGCATGTGCCGTTCATGACGGAAGGATCGGAGGCCGGCCTGCAGAACGGCGGCGTGCAGATCGAGGCGTTCGACGGCCGCTGGGCGGCCTGCCGCCGTCCGGTCGCCATGGCGGGCGGCGAGATGACGCTGGACATGCTGGACCTGCGCTGGGACGCCGCCACCAAGACCTACGACGCGCCGCTGCACATGAAGGCGCTGAACGGCGTGTTCCTGATCGACGATTTCGGCCGCCAGAAAGTGGCCCCGGTCGACCTGCTCAACCGCTGGATCATCCCGCTGGAAAACCGGGTGGACTACCTCAAGCTGAACACCGGCATCACGTTCCGCGTGCCGTTTGATGAGCTGGTGATTTTCTCCACCAACCTGGAACCCGCCGACCTGATGGATCCCGCGTTCCTGCGCCGCATACCCTACAAGATACAGATGCTCGGCCCGGACATCTTCGAATACCGCCAGATCTTCGATCGCGCCGCTGCAGCGTCCGGGCTGTTCCTGCGCGACGAGGCGTTCGACTTCGTGGTCGAGCAGTTGACGCGCGACGGGCGGCACCGGCTTGCGGCGTTCCAGCCGCGCTTCATCTGCGACCAGGCAAGCCAGGTGGTGCGCTGCTTCCGGATGGAGCCTGAGCTGACTTGCGTACTGGCGGCTGACGCTTTGGAGAACTTGTATGTTGGGATTGGGCAGGACGCGTGAGGCAGTAAGGAAGCAAGCAGTCCTTTTTTGAAAAAAAGGACCAAAAAACTTCTACTTCCCGCATTTGCGCCAGTCGGTGCTATCCGGACACGTCGAAGTATCGGCAGCAGCGGAGTAGCAAAACTTTCTTTTGTGCAAAAAGAAGGCCTTGTTCTTCAGGTCAGAGCCCCTTGCCATCAGCGCATCCGCAACGCTCCGCGTAACGTCCTCCGGAGAAGCATCGAGGAACAGTACGGCCAGGCCGTGCACCAGGCACCAGCAACCCAGCACGCGCGCTTCCCGGTTCCCGCCTTCGGGCGTCTCGGCCGCAACCCGGCTGGCCAGCACGCTGTAGGCGGAGTCGCCGGCTTGCCTCAACTGCGTTTGGGCGCCCAGGCGCGGCGGCCCGAACATAAGCCGGAACATCGCCGGGTCAAAAAAACAGACCACCTCTGCTTCACTGTCGCGAACCTATCGTGCGAGTTCCGCGACAGCGGAGAAAGAAGGTTTTGGTTCTTTTTTTAAAAAAGAACTGCTTGCCTCACTTCAACAGTCCCTCCCTCACCGCCTCGAAACACGCTTGATCCGGCGCGCAGATCAGTCCGCCATCGATCACGCCCGGCACATACGCGCTGCCATCGAAGCGCGCCGAATAGCCGCCGGCCTCCTTGTGCAGCAGCCAGCCTGGCAGGTGGTCCCAGGGCATCAGCCGGTTGAACACCAGGATGTTGCAATGTCCGGCCGCGAGCATGCGATACTCGTGGGCCGCACAGCGGAAATCGTAAACCTGCGCCAGCTTGGCCAAATTCGGCAGCACCTTCGTGCGCAGCGGCGGCGGCAGATAGCGCCAGGAAACCGCGCCGGACATTTCCGACAGCTTGCTGGCGGGCGCCACACGCAACGCGGTCCGCGTGCCGTCGGCAGCCTGCTCCCAGGCACCTTCGCCGCGCACCGCAATCGATGAGCTGTCCACGACGGGATCGTGAATGACGCTCGCCACCACCGCGCCTTGCACGATCACCGCCGCCATGGTGCCGAACAGCGGCAGGCCGGCGGCGAAATTGGACGTGCCGTCAACCGGATCGACGGTGAAGGCGAGCTCCGCGCCGGCCAACCGGTCAAGCAGGCCGGGGTCGGACGCGGTGGCCTCCTCGCCGACCACGAGGCAGCCGGGATGGAGGCGGTGCAGGCCGTTGGTGATCATCGTCTCGGCGGCGGTGTCGGCGTCGGTCACCAGGTCGAGAGGACCGGTTTTCGTCCGGATGCCGTCGGCGCCCAATTTGCGGAACCGCGGCATTATCTCTATCCGCGCGGCGGCGCGCAGCAGGAGGTCTAGCTCGCAGGCTTGGGCGGTGGTGAACATGCGGCAGGGTTTAGAGCAAGCGGCCGGCTTTTGGAAAACGCCGACGGCGCGGGCAAAACCGGTCTTGCGTCTTGCCGCGCCAGCCGCGCTCTGCCTTAACCTCCGCCGCTTCTGGAGGTGATTATGGGTTACAGGGTAGCGGTGGTGGGCGCCACGGGCGCGGTCGGGCGCGAGATCATCAAGACGCTCGCCGAGCGGGCTTTTCCGGTCGACGAGATCGTGGCGCTGGCCTCGCCCCGCTCCGCCGGCCAGCAGATCAGCTTCGGCGAGCGCCAGGTGCTGACCGTGCGCAACACCGAGACGTTCGATTTCGCCGGTTTCGATCTGGGGCTGTTCAGCCCCGGCGCCGCGGTCTCGGCCATACATGCCCCGCGCGCGGCCGCCGCCGGGTGCATCGTGATCGACAACACCAGCCAGTTCCGCATGGAGCCGGACGTGCCGCTTGTGGTGCCGGAGGTGAATCCGCAGGCGCTGGCCCGCCACACGAAGCGGCGCATCATCGCAAACCCGAACTGCAGCACCATCCAGATGGTGGTAGCGCTGAAGCCGCTGCATGACCGCTACCGCGTGCGCCGCGTGGTCGTGTCCACCTACCAATCCGTGTCGGGCGCCGGCAAGGAAGGCATGGACGAGCTGTTCAACAGCAGCAAGGCGTTCTTCGTCAACGATCCCGTCAAGCCAGAGGTGTTTCCCAAACCGATCGCGTATAACTGCATCCCGCATATCGATCGTTTCCTGGACGACGGCAGCACCAAGGAAGAGTGGAAGATGGCCGTCGAGACACGCAAGATACTCGATCCCGACATCGCGGTGTTTGCCACCTGCGTGCGGGTGCCGGTGTTCATCGGCCATGCCGAAGCTATCAGCGTGGAGTTCGAGCAGCCGGTGAACGTCGGCGAGGCGCGTGACCTGCTACGCAACGCGCCGGGCGTTGTGGTGATGGATGGGCACGACGACGGCGGCTACATCACCCCGGCGGACTGCCCTGGCGAGGATGCGGTGTATGTCAGCCGGCTGCGGCGTGATCCTACGGTGCCGAACGGGCTGGGGTTCTGGTGCGTGTCGGACAACCTGCGCAAGGGCGCGGCTTTGAATGCGGTGCAGATTGCGGAGGCTTTGGTTTCTCAAGGGCTTTAAAGAAGAAAGCAGCTCTTTCTTAAGGAAAAGACGCGAATAAACTTTGCCCCTGTCGGCGGCTGCCGAAACGCGGCGCGATAGCGGAGTCAAAGTTTTTTGCTTCTTTTTTTCAAAAAAGAAGGCCTTGCTTACTTACTGACGCCAATGATCTCCCGAAGCTGCTGCGCCGCCGCCGGCCCCCTTACCGCTTCGCGCCACATGCCCTCCGCGGTACGCTGATGTGCCGCCACCGCCTCCTCCGCCCCGGTAATCATTGCAACGCCCGCCTGGGCATGCGGTATGGTATCGGATCGGAACGGATTGATCGCCAGCATCGCGCGGTCGCGAGAGCGTAGCAGCTGGAACTGCCCCGAAGGCTCGCCCGATGCGAGCAGTCCGAACTGCAGCCCCATCGGCTCGGCCTCCATCAGGTTGGCGATGTTCTCCATCTCACCGCGGGCGACGGCGCGGGCTCGTTGCCGAAGCGTCTCCGACCGCGCCATGCCCTGCCCCACACCCTGCTGCAGGAACCGGGCGATGGCACCAATCGACAGCATGGCGATAATGCTCGGCCTGCGCATGCGGAACATGCGCTTGCGCTCGGCAAGTATGCCCAACACCTGCTCGGCGGTGGCGCGCGCGGAGACACGGTCCGCACCTGCATCATTGGCGGCCTCGGCGAACAGTTCGGCTTCGAGCGCATCCAGCTCGTCAGAGGACGTCAGGTACGTCAGCGGGAAGCTGACCTGCAGGATCTGGTCGGCGGTCTCTTCCACCTGGCGCAGGCGCTCGAAAAACCCGATCGGACGGTTGTAGTATTCCACACCGATGCCGAGCAGCGACAACGGCGAGATCTTCAGGAGTTCGGCCAGACGGTTGACCGTGTCGAGTTTGATGACCTCGCCTTTTTCGTAGCGGTAGAGGGCAGCCCGTGAGACGCCCAGCCTGGCCGCGATCTCTTCGGCGCGAAGCCCGGATTCGAGACGATAGGCGCGTAACTGCTGTCCTATTTCGGTAAATCGCATACTCGGCACAGTCCCCGTCTATTGCCGCCCGGCGTTCTTGCCGGACCGAAGGAATTCCGCGATGCTCGCCGCCATGCAGGCCGACTCTGCTTCCCGGATACGAATGTACACAGTCTCGTTAACTGCGCCATCCCATTTGAAGCGACTTTGCTCTAATTTTTACACATATTCTATGTTTTGTTTGCGGCCGCCGCGAGTTGCCAGCCTTCACCGCCGCGCGTAAGGCCCCTGGGATGGCCGCCCTGAGGGCGGGAACGGGCTCGGCGCCCGATCGCTGGAAACCGCATGATCGCCGAACGTCTGCTGATGGGTTTGCTGATCGGAGGCATCGCGCTCGGGTGCGGACTGGTGCTGTACCCATTCTTTTCAGCGGTGCTTTGGGCAGCTATCCTGGTCTATACGACCTGGCCGGTGTTTGTCTGGATCAGATACAATCTCCGGTTGCCAAACATCCTGGCCGCCTTGGTCATGGTCCTGCTATCCGCCCTGGTCATCGTGCTGCCGCTTGCGCTGGCCATTCCGGGTGGCGCTGCCGATGTGAAAGCCTTGCGCGTTTCCCTGGAGGCCTGGATGGCGGCCGTTCCGCCGGCGCCGCATTGGCTCTACGCGGTGCCGCTGGCCGGCGGCACGCTGACGGACACGTGGAACGCCTGGGCCGCCGACCTGTCGAGCATGACGGCGTTCTTCACCCCGTATCTCGGCACGTTCGCAGAGCGCGGCCTGTCGCTGCTGCTCAGCGTGGCAGGCGGGCTGGTGCAGTTCTTCGTTGCGCTGTTCGTGGCTTTCTTCCTCTGGCTGTCGGGCGAGAAGATAGGTCCGCGCCTGCAGGCGCTGGTCAACCGCATCGCCGGGCGCTACGGGCCGCATCTGCTGGCCACCACAACGCGGGCGGTACGCGGCACCGTCTACGGCATCCTCGGCACGGCGATCATTCAAGGCTTCCTCACCGCCTTCGGGCTGAGCCTGGCAGGGGTGCCGCGGGTCGTGCTGCTCGGCACGGTGACGGCGTTCCTCGCCGTGCTGCCGGTGGGCGCCCCCCTCATCTGGATACCGGCGGGGCTGTGGCTGCTCGCTTCCGGCAACACCGGGCATGGCGTGTTCCTCCTGGTCTATGGCGTGGTGGTCGTGTCTGGGTCGGATCACGTCATCCGCCCGTATTTCATCGCACGCGGGGCGAAGATCCCGTTCCTGCTGACGGTGCTGGGCGTGCTGGGCGGCGTATTGGCGTTCGGCGCGCTCGGGATCTTCCTGGGGCCGGTCCTGCTTGGCGTGGGCTGGATGCTGATCCTGGAGTTTGCCCGCACGGACATGGCCGTGGTCGAAGATCCGTTCCGACCGTGACGCGCTGACTCCATGCGTGCACGGCGTTCCGCCTTCGAGCGGGTTGCGGAGGGCTACGAGCTCGCCCCGGTGGCACAGGCCCGGCCGGCTGAATCCGAGCAGGACAGGCCCGCCTGGGTGGCCACGGCGGCCTCGGCCCTGGTGCATGCCGGGCTGATTGGCAGCCTGTTGCTGCTCTCCAAGGGCTCGCCGCCGGCCGAGGAACAGAGCGCACCCAGCTTTGCCGTGGAATACGAATCGGCCGCCCCCGACACACAGACGAAGCCCGCAGTGTCCGAGCCGCGCGTGAGCCTGGGTGACTCGGATGCGCCACCGCCGCCGGTGGAGGCGCCGTCCGAAGACGCCATCCCGCTGCCGCCTATCCATTACGGCTCGGCGGTTAAGCAGCGCCACGACAACCCGTTCGCCCACGTCGTTCCGTTCGAACTGGCCAACAACCAGCATCATTCGCATGTGGCCGGACGGCCCGGATCGGCGATGGACCTGTCCGCCGCGCCGACGCAGCAGGTCGGACGGCTGACCGATACGATCAGCCATCCGCCCGGGACGAAGGTGAGCGGCGACTACGACGCGCGACTTGTGGCGTGGGTGGAGTCACACCGGGAGGACATTCAGGCCATGCTGAAAGGCGCCGATCTGGGCAGCGCCACACTCAGCCTGCGCATCGCGCGTGACGGTCACGTGGCGCAGATGCACCTGATAACCTCAACCGGCTCAATCCTTCTGAACGCGGCCTGGGTGACGTTTTATCGCGACTTCAAACCGCCGCCACTGGGGGCGGACGTGGAAGGTGAGGATTACCCGGTGAACTATACGCTCGAGTATGTCGATGCGCTGACTGGGCAGATCCACCCGTAAACAGTCGCGTGCCTCCAGATAAGCCGAGGCGCCTCAGATGCGCTGGAACAAAAATTTTTGCTTCTTTTGAAAAAGAAGGCCTTCCTTCATCGTGCTCTCGTCACGCGCACCGCCAACCCAGCTCCGCCAACCAGCAGCAGCGACGCGATAAAAAACGGCGCGCCCGGCAGATACACATGGCCGCCTTTCGCCACGAAATGCGCGAAGCTTTCGGTATAGAGCGTGGGTCCGATCGTGCTTGCCAGCGCGATCAGGCTGCTGTTCACGCCGGCCAGGCGGCCCTGCTCGAAGCCGCTGACCTGGCGACTCATCAGGCCGTTGAGCGCCGGCGTGATGAAACCCCACAGCGACAGCACCGGAATGGCTGCCAGGAACCACGCGCCTGTGGTGGCCGCACCCATCATGGCAAACCCGGCCACGCCGAACACCAATCCCACCAGCAGCGCGTGCGGTTCGCCGATGCGGCGGACGACAGGGCCGGTGAGAAAGCCGCCGACCACCGCCGCAGTGACGCCGAAGCCTGCCAGCATGTAGCCGACCCCCTGCTGATCCCAGTCGTAACGGTAGGTGGTGTAGAGCACGCAGAGGGTTGGCAGTGCGTTCTGTGCCAAGCCGAAGAGGAAGGTGATCGACGCGAGCCCCGCCAGCCCGGTGCCACGTTGCAGGATCGCGAGCGCTCCAAATGGGTTCATACGGCGCCAGCTCAGCTTTGAGCGACGGTCGGCCGGAAGGGATTCGGGCAGGACAAACAGTCCGAACAGGCCGTTCGCGAGACTGAATGCGGCGGAGACCCAGAACGGCAGGCGCGGATCGACGGCGCCGAGCACCCCGCCAAGCGCGGGCCCGATGACGAAGCCGAAGCCGAAGGCGATCGAGATCAGGCCGAACCGGGCGGCGCGTGCCTCCGGCGGTGTGATGTCGGCAATGTAGGCCGTAGCGGTGGAGAAGCTGGCGGCGAAGATGCCGGAGATGATCCGGCCAACGAACAGCAATCCCAGCCCCGGAGCGACGGCCATCAGAATGTAGTCCAGTCCAAGCCCGAAATTGGACGCGAGTATCAGCGGTCGGCGGCCGTAACGGTCCGACAGCGCGCCTTGGACAGGCGAGAACACAACCTGCATCAAAGCCCAGGCTGTGCCGAACACGCCGAGCACATGGGCGGCAGAGACAGCGCTTCCGCCCTCAAAAGAAAGCACCAGCCGGGGAAGCACCGGCACGACGACGGACAGTGCCAGGATGTCTAGCGTGACTGTGGCCATGAGAAAGCCCAGGGCGCCGCGTCGCATGCTGCTCCTCGTTCCCGCGAAGGGATGTTAGGAAAAAATTAGGAGATGGTTGGTTAACGTAGGGATGGTTTTTGGGGAGAATGCTGGATGACGAACGCCGCCGTTGGTGTTGCTGCTGAGCAGAGCGCCTGCCAAGCCCTTACGGCGGACGGGTGGGAGATACTCGGCCGGCGCGTGCGAACCAAGGCAGGCGAGATAGACGCGATTGCGGAAAAGGCGGGGCTTCTGGCGTTCGTGGAAGTGAAGGCTCGTCCGACGCTGGCCATGGCTGCAGCAGCACTGGGAGCAAAGCAGCAGATGCGGCTGATGAAGGCGGCGGAGATAGTGCTGGGAAACCATCCGGATTGGGGGCAGGCCGGGGTCCGGTTCGATGTCATGCTCGTCGACGGGCAAAGCCGTGTGAGGCGGGTGATAGACGCGTTCCGGCTGCACTGATTCCGGGTCCGCTTTCGCCGTTCTTGCCCACGACGCACTTGCTGCTACATGGCGCGAGCGGCGATAGAATGGAACGGCGAGATGGCTTTGGGCATGCGGGCTGGCGTTGGATTGCGCGTGGCCGTTCAGATGGATCCGCTGGCGACGATCAACATCGACGGTGACAGCACCTTTGCGCTGATGCTCGAGGCCCAGGCCAGAGGCCATGCGCTGTGGCACTATGAAGTGCGCAACATGGCCCTGCGCGAGGGCAAGGCAGGGCTCGGTGCGCAAAGGGTGGAGCGCCTTACAGCAACTGCCCGCCGGGTGCAGGTGCAACGCGTGCTTGGAGCGCATTACACGTTCGGCCCGGTCGAGAAGCTGGACCTGGCCACCATGGACGTGATCCTGATGCGGCAGGACCCGCCCTTCGACATGGCCTACATCACGG
>CAXTVW010000128.1:0-10054 GCA_964247675.1 uncultured Acetobacteraceae bacterium | reverse complement strand
GTAAAAGTTTTTTGCTTCTTTTTTTCAAAAAAGAAGGCCTTGCTTACTTACTTAGTTTCTACCCCCACCAAAAACACACCCGCCGCGTCCGCCGCCGCCACACAAGCCGCCATATCCGTCACCAGCGTCCCCCCGGCCTCGAACGCCACCCCGCGCAGCCCCGCCGCGGCTGCCGCCTCCAGCGTGCGCGGCCCGATCGTGGGCAGGTCCGCACGCCTGTCCTGGCCGGGCTTGACCAGTTTCACCAGCACCCCGCCCGGCCCCGGACGGCGCAGCTCGGCGGCGCGCGCGATCATGCGGTCGGTGCCTTCGATGGCTTCCACGGCAAGCACGCAGCCGGCCTGCACCACGCAGGCCTGGCCGACGTCGGCCAGGCCCAGCGCGCGCAGCACGGCGATGCCGCGCTCGATGTCGGCCAGCGCCTGGGCGTCCGGGGCGACGCGGCCGGCCTGGCCGGCGGGGCCGAGGGCGGATGTCAGCACCTCATGGGCGCCGATGATGCGGAAGCCTTCCTCGGCGAGCACGCGGACCACGGCGGCGAGCAGGCCGTCGTCGCCGGAAAAGGCGCTGCGGCCGATGCGCGCGAGGATGCGCGCGCCTTCGGCATCGGGCCGCAGGTCGAGCAAAGAGGGGCGGCGGACAGGGCCCACGAGCACGAGGTCCCGGCAGCCTTCCGCGCGCAGCAGCGACAGCATGCGGCCGGCCGCACCCAGGCGGACGACCGCGTGCTTGTAGGGCGCGATCACCGCCGGTTCGGCGAAATCCTCGAAGCCGATGATGAAGACGCCTCGCCCGGCGCTGGAAGCGGCGGCTGCGACCTGACCGGGGAACGGGCCGCCACCGGCCAGGATGCCGAGCGGGCCCTCAGAATTCATGTCTCCGCCCCGGTCAGGCCGCACAGGCGGTTAAGTGTCGGGCAACATAGTCGGTCCGAGAAACAATTTTTGCGACGCCGGTCCAAATAACGAAATTCCGGTTGCGTTTGGTTCCGTTGCGAATTAACACTGTCTGTGTGATCACGGAGTTGTGATATGAGCGATTTTACCGCTGTTGATGAGAACGATCTCGGCCTTGCTCCCAGCGTCAACGGCATTTTGCATTGTCTGAAATTCCTGGCCGCCGAGGCGGCCTCGTTGAAATTGTTGCGCACGCTTTCGGCCATCGAGGATGCGCTTGAGATGGCTGCTTGCGAGAGCGGCTCCAACGGGGTGGAAGAGCCGCTGGAGGAGCCGGCTCGGCCGGTGCTTCACTGATCAAGAGGAAGAAAGCAGTCCTTTTTTGGAAAAAAAGGACCAAAAAACTTTTTCTCCCTGTCGGCGGCTGGTGACGCTTCCGCGACGACGGAGTCAAAGATTTGCGTTCTCCCAAGAAGAAGGCCGGGCTGTTTTACGCCTGCTCCTCGTCCAGCCGCGCCCGCACCAGACCGCGGCGGCTCGGCACGTCGATGAACGCCAGCATCTCGGCCACCAGCGCGTCGTCAGCCATCGCGCGCGCTTCCGCCAGGCGCGCGGCGAACACCGCGGTCCCATCGGCAAATAGGAGGCGGAACGCGGCACGCAGCCGGTGCAGGCCGGCGCGGTCCACCCCGCGGCGCTTCAGCCCGATCACGTTGAGGCCTGTCAGCCTCGCCCTGTTGCCGAGCACGGTGCCGAACGGGATCACGTCGGCCTCCACGCCGGAGACGCCGCCGATCATGGCTGCCCGGCCGATGCGCACGAACTGGTGCAGCGCGGCGGAGCCGCCGATTACCGCCCCGTCGCCGATCGTCACGTGACCGCCCATGACGACGTTGTTGGCGATGATCACGCCATCGCCCAGCTCGCAATCATGCGCCACGTGGACCACCGCCATCAGCAGGCAGTCCGCGCCCACGCGGGTGACGCCGCTGCCGGTGACGGTGCCGCGGTGGATCGTGCAGTGCTCGCGTATCTGGGTGCGCGGGCCGATGATGGTGCGGGTCGGCTCGCCGCGATATTTCAGGTCCTGCGGCGGCAGGCCGACGGTGCAGAACGGGTAGAGTGTCGCGTCCGCACCGATGCGCGTGTCACCGTCGATCACGACGTGGCTGATAAGGCGCACGCCCGGTTCGATCACCACGCGCTCGCCCACGCTGCACCAGGGGCCGATCTCCACGTCGGCCGCCACCTGCGCGCCGGGCGACACGATTGCAGTCGGGTGCACGCGGCCCGGCGCAGGCACGTCGATCACGCTGTCCATCAAGCCCCGCCTGGCGGTTCGTCCATGATCATGGCCGAGTAGGTGGCCTCGGCGACCGATACGCCATCGACCCTCGCCACGCCGGAGAACTTCCACACGCCGCCGCGCCGGCGCTCGCGCGTGACGTGGATGCGCAGCTGGTCGCCGGGAACGACGGGGCGGCGGAATTTCGCACTCTCGATCGTCATGAAATAGACCAGCTTGCCGGAAGCCTGCGGCCCCAGCGAGAGCACGACCAGCGCCGCCGAGGTCTGTGCCATGCTCTCGATGATCAGCACGCCGGGCATCACCGGATGACCGGGAAAATGGCCCTGGAAGAACGGCTCGTTTACCGAGACGTTCTTGATGCCTACGGCCGAGACATGCGGCACCACATCGACCATGCGGTCGATCAGCAGCATGGGGAAGCGGTGCGGGATGGCGTGCATGATCTGCACGATGTCGACCAGCGGGATGGTCGCCGCGATCTCATCCGATGCTGGCGTCTGCCCGGGCAGCTCCGGGTCCGCCTTGCTGTCCTGTGCCGTACCGTCCATCGCTTTCAGCCTGCCGCCTTCTGCCCATCCGTGTCCGCGTTGCCCTGGGCAGCGCCTGGGCCCGGCGCTGAATTCCCGCGTTTTGCCAGTCGGCGCAAGGCGGCCACGTTGCGGAAGAACTCGCGTATCGGCAAGGCCGGGCTGCCGATCACGTCGGTGCCCGCCGCCACGTCCGACATCACGCCGGCCTGTGGGCCGATGCGGGCGCGCGCGCCCACGCGAAGGTGGCCGCCAAGCCCGGCCTGGGCGCCAATCTGGACGAAATCCTCCAGCGTGCAGGAGCCGGCCATGCCGGATTGCCCGGCCATGGCGCAGTTGCGGCCGAGCTGCGAGTTGTGGCCGATCTGGACCAGGTTATCGATGCGCGAGCCGGTGCCGATGACGGTATCGTGCGAGGCGCCGCGGTCTATGGTGCTATTGGCGCCGACTTCCACGTCGTCCTGCAGGATCACCCGGCCGAGCTGCGGCACGGTGACGAAGCCCTGCTGCGTGATCGCGAAGCCGAAACCTTCCTGGCCGATGCGGGCGCCGGGATAGACGTAGACGCGGGCACCGAGCAGCGCGTGGCTGACGCTGGCGCCGGCGCCGATGCGGCAGCCCGGCCCCATCTCGACGCCCTGGCCGATCACCGCGTGCGGGCCGATCTGGCAGCCGGCGCCGAGCCTGGCGCGGGCGCCGATCACAGCGTAGGGGGCGACTTCCGCGCCAGCGCCGATCTCCGCCGTGGGATCGATCACCGCGGTCGCGTGGATGCCGGGGTTGGCCCGCGCCTCCGGGTGGAACAGCCGGCAGATCTGCGCCCAGGCGAGATGGGGATCGGCCGCGACGATGACGGCGCAGCCTGGTGGCACCCTGCCGGCCAGCGCGGGGCCGATGACGACGGCGCCCGCCTGCGTCTGCTCCGCTGCCGTCACGTAGCGCGGGTTGTGCAGCACGGCCACCTGCTCCGGCGTGGCGGTCTGCAAGGCTGCCACGCCGGTGAGCTTGCGGCCGGCCAGCACGTCCGCCCGCTCCGGCGTGGCGCCGGAGGCCGCGGCGAGCTCGGCCAGCGAGAACGGGCCCGCGCGCTCGAAAAAGCGCGGGTCGCCGAGCAGGGAAGGCTGCGCGGCACCCTCCTTCATCATGTGCTCCGTGTCCGACGTGGTCCCGGCCTCAATGCGTGGGCTGGGCGGGGGTGGCCGCGGCGAGCGCGGGCGGGGTGCCCCAGTCCTTGGGCAGCTTGGCGGGGTCGATGCCGTCTTCGGGGATTTGCACGGTTGGCATCAGCTTGTTGAGCTGGGCCACCACCTGGTCGGTGATGTCGAACTCGGGGATGTTCAGCGCCACCTGGCTGCGGTGCAGCACCACGTTCATGTTGTGGCTTTCGGCCACCTGGCGGATGACGGCGACGAGCGTGCTCTCGATCTGGTTGAGCGCCACCTGGCCGGCTTCGGCGATGATGCGGTTGCGCTCCTGCAGGACGCGGCGGTCCGCGTTCACGCGGTCACGCAGCGCGCGCTCGCGGGCGCGGCCCTGATCGGGCGAGAGCTTCGGCGCGTCGGCCTGCAAGCCCTGCTCCATGGCGCGCCAGGAGGCCTGGGCGTGCTCCAGATCCACGCGCAGCTTCTCCTTGCGGGCGCCGATCACGCGCTGGATGATCTGCGCGGCGTTGGACTGGCGCATCACGTCCGGCACGCCGAGCACGCCGATGATCACGGTGGGCGGCGAGGCAACCTTGGGCAGCGCCGGCAAAGTGGGCACAGGCGGGGTGGGCAGCGGCGGCATCGGCTGCTGCTGCTGCTGCTGCTGGCCCTGGTCGTCCGGCACCTGTTCCGGCTCGGGAGCCAGCGGGGCGGCGGCCACCGGCACCGGGCGCGCGGTGCGCGGCGTGCGGGTGGGTGCGGCCGCGCGCGGTGCCGCAGGGGTGGGCGGGATGAAGTAGCCGGGGCTGCTCTGGGCGTGTGCCGGCAGCGTGGCGGCAGGCGAGACCAGCAGCGCCGCGATCGCCGCGGCGTTGAAAAGGCGTGTGCGTATCATTGGAACCTCGTTCCGAAGCCGAATTTGAAGACCTGCGTCTGGTCGTAGGGTTGCTTGACGAGCGGTATGCCGAAATCGATGTTGATCAGCCCGAACGGGCTCTTCCACGAGATGCCGACGCCGGCCGAGACGCGTATGCCGCCACCATCATAGAAGCACTGGCTGATCGAGTTGCCGTGGTCGTCCACGATGTGGCCGTGGACGCGCGGCAGGGTGGCCAGGCAGCTGGTGGCCGCGTTCGGCGGCACGTTCAGGCCGGACAGGCCGCCGGAATCGATGAAGGTGCGGCCGGTCAGGCCGAAATCGGCCGGCACGGGCAGCGGGAAGTGCAGTTCGGTGCTCTGCGTGTAGATGAAGTTGCCGCCGATGCTGTCGCTGCCGTGGTAGAAGATTTCAGCTCCGGGGCAGCCGCCTGGCGGTCCGGCGGGCGGGTTCGTCAGGCAGGTCGAATAGGCCACTGAGTGCGGCCCCACGCCTTGATCGAGGAAGCCGCGGAGGTTGTCGCCGCCCAGGAAGAAGCGGTCGATGATGCGCTCCTTGCTCTGGAAGTTGTCCAGGTAGCCGGCACCCTGGCTGAACGAGATGCCCCACAGCGAATTGCCGGTGAAGACGTCGAGCGGCAGGAAATAGGTCGTGTCGATCTTCGAGCGGAGGTAGTGCTCGTCGCCGCCCAGGCCGGCGAGGTCGTTGCCGACGCGTATGATGAAGCCGGTGTGCGGGGCGACGCGGCTGTCGCGGTAGTCGAAGGACAATGTCTGGCCGATCTGGGACAGCAGCGAGTAGCCGGCCTCGTCCTGCACGTAGACGCTGGCGTACTGGCTGATGTTGTTCACGTCACGGTCGCTGACCGTGTAGTTGAAAGCCTGGCTGATATGGTCGTTGTAGGCGTAGCCGAGGCGCGCCGAGATGCCGTAGCGCGTCTCGCTGTAGTCCGACACGTACTGGTTGTTGTTGGTCAGAAAGAAGATGTCGCCGCCGGCGACCAGGTTGCGGTCGAGGAAATACGGGTCGGTGGCGGAGATGTCGACCTGGCTCTGGCGTTCGGCGACTGTGCCGTTGATGCCGGCGTCGATACCGGTGCCGATCAGGTTGTGCTGGCGCAGACCGGCCTGGCCGAGGATACCGGACGTGGTCGAGTAGCCGCCGCCGAGCGAGAGCTCGCCGGTCGCCTTTTCGGTAAGCTCCGTGTTGACCACCACGCGGTCGGCCGCGGAGCCGGGCACCGGCGTCACCTTCACGTCGCTGAAATAGCCGAGGTCGGTCAGGCGCTGTTTGGTCTGGCGCACCAGCGCGGGGTCGTTCGGGTCGCCCTCGGCGAAGCGGAACTCGCGGCGTATAACGCGGTCGCGGGTGACCGTGTTGCCGCTTATGTCGATGCGCTCGACATAGGTGCGCGGGCCCTGCGCGATGTCGAATTCCAGATCCACCACGTGCTTCTTGCGGTCACGCGCGATGCGCGGGTTTACCACCAGGAAGGGGTTGGCGTTCGCCTTGCGCACGGCGTCCTGGATGACGTCGCTGCTCTTCTCGACGAGGTTGCCGTTGTAGAACCCGCCCTCCTCCTCCTTGACCAGGCCGATATACGGCTTGGCATCCACCTTGGGGACGTTGCTCTTCACCGTGAGCTTGCCCACCCGGTAGCGCTCGCCCTCGCTGACCTGGAAGGTAAGGAAGAATGCCTTCCGCTCCGGCGACAGCTCGGCCACCGTGTTGGTGACCTGCACGTCCGCATAGCCGTGCTCGAGGTAGAAGCGGCGTATCAGCTCGCGGTCGAAGTTCACGCGTTCCGGGTTGAACTGGTCGCTGCTGCTGAAGAAGCGCCAGAGGCGCTCCTCGCGGCTGTCGATCACGCCCTTCAGGTCGTCCTCGGAAAAGGCGTGGTTGCCGACGAAAACGATGCGGCTGATCTTGGTCTCGGGTCCCTCGACGATCTTGAAGATCACGTTGACCCGGTTCTGCGGCAGGCGGGTGATGAACGGCTCCACGGTGGCGGCAAAGCGGCCCTTGCCGGCATAGACGCCGAGCAGCTTGGTGCGGTCCTGCTGGGCCATGCGCACGGTGAAGACGGCACGCGGGCGCAGCTCCAGCGCCTTGCGGAGGTCGTCCTCCTTGACGTTGTGGTTGCCCTCGAAGCTGATGTTGTTGACCAGCGGGTTCTCGCGGACATGCACCACCAGGCTGGAGCCGTCGCGCTGGATGGTCACGTCGCTGAACAGGCCAGTGGCGTAGAGGGTGCGCAGGGAGCGGTCCACGCGGTCGCTGCCGAACTGGTCGCCGGGCGTGACCAGCATGTAGGAAAGGATGGTTCCCTCCTCGATGCGGGCGTTGCCGACGATGCGTATGTTCTGGATGGCATCGGCCGGGTTGCCTGGCGCCGCGCTCAGCGCGGCCGGGTGCACAGGGCGCGGGCGGCGATGCGGGTGGGCGGCCGGCTTGGGTGCAGGCGCCGGGGCCGGCTGGTCAGGCGAGGCGGCTTGGCCCGCATCCTGGGCGCTGGCGGTGCTGGTGGCGAGGAGGGGCAGCACGCAAATCGAGGCAAGCAGTGCGGCGCGTGAACGGTGCAACGAGGAACCCCCAGATGAGCGACCGCCCTTGCTGCCCGGTGTGGCAGGCAAAGGCGGGATGGGCGGACACTAGCCGCCGTCTCCGGTGCGGACTACCCGGGAACGTGATCGCTGTCCATGCGGGGTTCGCGGTCGTTGCAGTTGGTTTCGAGGGGAAAGCGCAGGTAGCGATTTTCTGAGAAAACAGATCAGAAAACGCTTGCGTACTGTCTGCAATCTGGCGGGGGATTGCTGACGCAACGGCAAGAAAGCTCAGCTATCAAGAGCAGCAGGAAAAGTTGGCTGGATTGCGGCTTGTCGGCTGCGATCTTGATCGATGCGACTCGTTCGGACAGGCCGGCTTCTGGTGTTTCCTTGCTGGTTCACCCGATCAGATGCGTCACCCAGTGCACTGCGCCGGTGTGAACCAGGTCATTCCAGCTGATGAAGATGAACAGCGAGCCGATGATGGCGAAGCCGATCCGGTAGCCGTAATCAAGCGCGCGCGGCGGCAAGGGGCGGCCGCGCACTGCCTCGGCGGCGTAGAACATCAGGTGGCCGCCATCCAGTATGGGAATCGGCAGCAGGTTCATCAGGCCAAGATTGATCGAGAGCAGGGCGATGAAGCCGACCAGGCTGGCAATGCCGAGTTCGGCCACCTTGCCGGACAGGCTGGCGATGGCGATAGGCCCGCCGAGTTCGCGAACGCCGTGGCCGGTCGTCAGGATGTGGCCCAGACCCTGAAGCGTCTGCGTCAGCACCTGCCACGTCTGCGTGGCGCCTGCCTCGACAGCGCCGACCGGACTCAGGGCCACCGTCTTCACGTCACCGCTGCTGACGCCGAGGCGGCCGATCGACATGTCGCCGGGGCTGGCGGGCTTGATGGTGACGGGGACCGTCAGGTCCTGCGTGCCGCGGTGGATGTCGAGCTGCAGCGTGCGGCCGGCACTTGCGGCGACGATGCTGCGCAGATCTTCGAACGCCGCGACGGGGTGGCCATCGACGGCGCGCACCGAGTCGCCTTTTTGCAGGTGCGCGTCCGCGGCCGAGCTGTCCGGCGCGACTTCGCCCACCACGGGCAGCGGTACCTGCTGGCCGATCGCGGCGAACAGGCATGTGAACAGCACGAAGGCGAGCAGGAAGTTGGCGATCGGGCCGGCGGCGGCGACGATGGACCGGGAGAGCACGGATTTCTCTAAATAGGCTTCGCCGGGGCGGGTGATTGTCTGGTCAATGGCGTTCTCGTCGGCCACGTTTATGGCCATGCCATGCATCTTGACGAAGCCGCCGAGCGGGAGGGCGCAGATCTTCCAGACCGTGCCGCGCCGGTCCGTCCAGGACACCAGCGCAGGGCCAAAGCCGATGGAAAACGCCTCCACATAGATGCCGCGCCAGCGGGCGGCCACGTAATGGCCAAGCTCGTGGATGGTGACGAGCACGCCCAGGACGAGGGCGAAGCTGGCGAGCGTGCGGATCAGGTGGACGATCTCGGACAATGAACTCTCCTAGGCAGCGCGCGCCGAGGCGCGGCTGGCCGCAATACCTTCCGCCGTGCGGCGCGCCTGCGCGTCCAGCCCGACGACCGTCTCCAGCGTATCCGCGGCGGCCGTGCCGATGGCCGACAGCGTTGCCTCCACCACCGCCGCGATGTCCAGGAAACCGATACGGCGATCCAGGAAGGCGGCGACCGCGATCTCGTTGGCTGCATTCAGGATTGTTGGTGCGCCACCACCTTCGCGCAAGGCGTGCCGGGCCAGGCGCAGGGCGGGAAAACGGACCTCATCAGGCGGCAGGAATTCCAGGCGGCCGATTTGCGCCAGGTCCAGCCGCGGGGAGGACGTGGCCAGGCGCGCCGGCCAGGCCAGTGTGTGGGCGATCGGGATGCGCATGTCCGGCGCGCCCATCTGGGCGATGACGCTGCCGTCCTTGTAGCAGACCATGCCGTGGATGATGGATTGCGGGTGGACCAGCACCTCGATCTCTTCCGAGCTGAGGCTGAAGAGGCGGGCGGCTTCGATGACTTCGAGGCCCTTGTTGAACAGGGTGGCCGAGTCGATGCTGATCTTGGCACCCATGGTCCAGACGGGATGACGCAGGGCGGTCTCCGGCGTGGCGCGCGCCATGTCTTCCAGGCTGGCGGTGCGGAACGGGCCGCCGGACGCGGTGAGGATGATCTTTTCCAGCCCGGCGCGATCACTGCCGGCGAGCGACTGGAAGATGGCGTTGTGTTCGGAATCCACCGGCAGAAGCGTGGCGCCGGCCTGGGCCACCGCGCGCAGCATGACGTCTCCGGCGGAGACGATGGCTTCCTTGTTTGCCAGCGCCACGGTGCGCCCCGCTTCGGCGGCGGCCAAAGTGGGGGCCAGGCCGGCGACGCCGGTTATGGCGGCCATCGTCCAGTCGGCACCCAGGCGGGCGGCGGCAAGAACGGCATCCTGGCCGCAGGCGACGCGTATGCCGCTGCCGGCGAGGGCGGCGGACAAGGTGGCGTGCATGGAAGGGTCACTGCAGACGGCCATTTCGGCGCGCAACAGGCGGGCCTGGGCGGCCAGCGCCTCGGCGGAGCTGTTGGCGACGAGGGCGAGCACGCGGTAGCGGTCCGGGGCTGCGGCGAGGAGATCGACCGTGCTTTTGCCTATGCTGCCAGTGCTGCCGAGGATGGTTACGGTTTTCATGCTGGCCTCGAGAGGAAGGAAGGCCTTCTTTTTTGAAAAAAAGAAGCAAAAAACTTTTGCTCCCCCG
>CAXTVW010000127.1:0-10065 GCA_964247675.1 uncultured Acetobacteraceae bacterium | reverse complement strand
GCCATGAACGCATCCACCGCCGCCAACGCCCGCGCCATCTCCGCAGCCCCGATCGCCCCGATGCAACCGATGCGGAAACTCGGCTCCCGCGTAAGCTTGCCCGGATAGATCACCACCTTGCGCGCCGCCAGGAACGCATAGAAGCGGTCGAAGTCGAACCACCCGCCAGGCGGGATGCGGAACGTCACGATCACCGGCGCCTGGTCAGCAGCGTCGATATACGGGGTGAAGCCGTGCGCGCGCATCCCGGCGGTCAGCATCGCGCAATTGGCCTGGTAGCGGGCGTGCCGTGCCGCCACGCCACCCTCTTCCTCCAGCTGGTCCAGCGCGGACGCGAGTGCCGCCACCACCTGAACCGGCGGCGTGAAGCGCCATTGCTGGTTGGCCTCGAAGCCGCGCCACTGGGCGTGCAGGTCCAGGCTGAGGCTGACCGCGTTGCCCGCACAGCCACGCAGGTGTGCCAGGTCGGCGATGACGAAGCCCAGGCCTGGCACGCCCTCCAGCCCCTTGTTGGCCGAGCCGATCACCGCCATGCAGGGCGTGGCCTGCACGTCGATCGGCACGGCGCCGAACGCGCTCATCGCGTCCAGGATCAGCCGCCGGCCCGCCTGGCGCACCGCTTCGGCCACCTGCGCGAGCGGGTTGAGTATGCCGCTGGTGGTCTCGCAATGCACCAGCGCCACGTCGGTGAGCGCGAGGTCGGCCGCGAGCGCCGCGCTCACCTGGTCCGCCTGGATCGGCTGGTCCTCGGCCACCTCCAGCACGCGGCCCAGCCGGCCGATCCTGGCCGCCATGTCGGCGATGCGGCTTCCGTAGGCGCCGTTGACCAGCACAAGCAGCCTGCCGTCGCGCGGCACCAGGCTCTGTATGGCGGCTTCCACCGCGAACGTGCCGGCGCCCTGTATCGGCACGGCCACGTGGCTGCCTGCGCCACCCGCCAGGCCGGCCAGCCTGGTGCGCACGGATTCGCTCAGCGCGATGAAGGCGGCGTCGCGCGAGCCCCAGTCCCGGCCGAGGGCGGCGCGCGTGCGGGCGGAGGTGGTCAGCGGGCCGGGCGTGAGCAGCAGCGTTGGCTGGTCGGTGGTCTCGGACATGCGGGGGGCGTAGCCCGGCGGGCGGGCGCCGGGCAATGCCGGCAGCGGGAGCGTGCTGCGTGAGGACGGTATCGGTCGTGGCCGGCGTGGCCGGGCTGTGCCTGGCGGCCTGGCTGCTGCACAGTTACGGGATCAGCCACGTGGCGGGGCTGCTTGGGCGGGCGGGGTGGCTGGGCCTGGCGGCCGTCACAGGGATGCACCTGCTGGAGGTGGCAGCCTCTGCCGCGGGCTGGCGCAGCATCTCGGCATCCGCGGACCTGCGGCCGGGGCGTGCGGCCTACGTCATGCTGCGTTTGGTGCGCGAGGGGGTGAACAGCCTGCTGCCGGTGGCGCAGATCGGCGGACCGGTGGTGGCCGCCCGCCTGCTGCAGGGCAGCGGCATGGCGCTCCCGCAAGCCATCGCCACCACGCTGGCCGACCTGACGCTCGAGATGGTCACCCAGATCCTGTTCACCCTGCTCGGCCTGGCGCTGCTGCTGCTGACGGTGGGTGGTGGCGGGGTGGCGGGTTATGTGGTCACCGGCCTGTTGGCGGCGTGTTGCGTTGCGGTCGCGTTCGTGGGCGCGCAATGGTTCGGCCTGGGGCGGGTGCTGGAAGCCGGCATGTTGCGGCTCGGCGCCCGGCTCGGCTGGGCGGGCACCGGCCAGGTGACGGGGCTGCACGCGGCGCTGCTCGGCTGCTACGCCCGGCCGCGCCCTGTGCTGCTTGGCGCGGCGTGGCACATGGTGTCGTGGCTGCTGGGCGGGGTGGAGATCTGCGTGGCGCTGCATTGCCTGGGGCACGATGTGGGAATAGGTGCCGGTCTGGTCATCGAGAGTCTCGGCCAGGCGCTGCGGGCGGCGGGGTTCGCCGTGCCAGGGGCGCTCGGCGTGCAGGAGGGCGGCTACATAGTGCTTTGCGGCCTGTTTCAGCTCTCGCCCGAAATCGGCATCGCGCTGTCTTTGCTGAAGCGGCTGCGCGAGATGGCGCTCGGCCTGCCCTCTCTGGTGCTGTGGCACAGGATGGAACGCCGCCTGCCGCACGCCCGCCGGCGCGTGACCGAGGACGCCGCATCGTGAGCGGCACGTCCTGGAGCCACGTGATCGCGCGGCCGCTGGTGCGGCCGTTGATCGGCACCGCGGTCCGGCCCAACCACCTGACCACCCTGCGCCTGGTCACCGGCCTGGCGGCCTGCGCTGGCCTGGCCCTGGGCACCCGGGCCGGCGCCTGGTGGGGCGGCGGGCTGTGGATACTCAGCGCCTTTCTCGACCGTGCCGATGGCGAGCTGGCCCGCTTGGGCAAGCTGTCCAGCCCGGCCGGGCACCTCTACGACACGTACACGGACATCCTGGTGAATGCGCTGCTGTTCGCCGCTGTCGGGATCGGGCTGCGGCATTCCTGGCTGGGCGTCTGGGCGATACCGCTGGGGCTCCTCGCCAGCGTGTCGCTGCTGCTCGGCAGCGTCTTCTCGCATCTGCTGGAGCGGCGCAGCCCGCCTGGCACCAAGGCCTATTCCGGCCGCTGGGGGTTCGACCTGGAGGACGCCCTGTATCTGGTGGCGCCGCTGGCCTGGCTGGGCTGGCTCAGCCCCATCCTGATCGGCGCCGCGGTCGGCGCCACCGCCATCATGCTGCTGACCGCCTGGCGCCTGCAGCGCCTGCCGGCGGCCTAGCCCATGCCGAGCGTGCCGGCCCTGCTCGGCCGCCTGACCGCCTGGTGCGGCGCCCGGCCCCGGCTGGTGGCCGCCGCGGCCGTGGTGCTGGCGGTGCTGGGCCTGCTGACGATCCGCGCGGATCTGGGCGTCAGCACGGACACCGGCACGCTGTTCTCCGCCAGCCTGCCCTGGAAGCAGCGGCAGAACGCGCTTCGCGACGCCTTTCCGCAGACCAAGAGCATACTCGTGGCGGTGATCGACGCCGCCATCCCGGAAGAGGCGGACGCCACCGCCACGTCCCTGGCCGGCGCGCTGCGCGGCGACACCACGCATTTCATCTCCGTGGTCCAGCCTACCGCCTCGCCTTTCCTGCAGCAGAACGGCCTGCTCTACCTGCAGACGGCCAAGCTCGAGGACCTGCTGGACCGCACCGTCGATGCCCAGCCTTTCCTGGGCCAGTTGGCGGCCGACCCAAGCCTGGCCGGGCTGGCCAGCGCGCTGTCGCTGATCGGCATGGGCGTCACGCGCCAGCATGCGGACATCGCCGCCTTCGCACCCGCGCTGCTCGGCTTCCACGCCGCGCTCAAGGACGGCAGGACGCTGTCCTGGCAGAACCTGCTGGCCGGCCCTGCCGCGGCGATGGCAGGGCGCTACCGGTTCGTGCTGATCAAGCCGATCCAGGATTACGGCGCCCTGCAACCGGGGGCCCGCGCGACCGCGGTGATACGGCGCGCCGCCGCCGGCCTGCCGTTCGTGCAGGACGGCAGCGCGCGCGTGCGCATCACCGGCCCGGTGGCGCTGGATGATGACGAGTTCGCAACCGTCGCGCACGGCGCGGCGAGCGGGCTGGCGGCGAGCCTGGTGCTGGTCGTGCTCTGGCTGTGGCTGGCCGTGCGCTCCTGGCGGCTGATCCTGCCGATCATGGGCACCCTGCTGCTCGGGCTGGACCTGACGGCGGCCTTCGCGGCGCTGGCGGTGGGCACGCTGAACCTGGTCTCCGTCGCGTTCGCCGTGCTGTTCGTGGGGCTGGCGGTGGATTTCGCCATCCAGTTCGCCGTGCGCTTCCGCGAGGCCAGCACCACGCATCCTGACATCGCATCCGCGCTGGGCGCCGCCGGGCGGCGCAGCGGCGGGCAGATACTGGTGGCCTCGCTGTCCACCTCGGCGGGCTTCTTCGCCTTCACCCCCACCGCCTTCGCCGGCGTGGCCCAGCTCGGGCTGATTGCCGGGACAGGCATGCTGATCGCGTTCGCCTGCACGCTGAGCGTGCTGCCCGGGCTGATCGCGCTGTGCCGCCCGGCGCCGGAGGCCGGCGAGGTGGGGTTCGCCTGGGCCAGGCCGGCCGACGCTTTCATCGCAAGGCACCGCAAGCCGATCCTGGCCGGCGCCGGTGTGCTGGCCGTGCTCGGCGCGGGCCTGGCGCCCTGGCTGCAGTTCGACGGCGACCCGCTGCACACCAAGAACCAGACGAGCGAATCGGTGACCACGCTGACGGACCTGGCCGCTGACCCGGTCACCAACCCCTACAGCATCGAGATGCTCGAGCCTTCCATCGGCGACGTGGCCGCGCTCTCGGCGCGGCTGCAGAGGCTGCCGACCGTGGCGGGCACGATCAGCCTGGACAGCCTGGTGCCCGCCGACCAGGCCGCCAAGCTGCCGATGATCGCCGATGCCGCTTCTGTCCTGCTGCCCACTCTGGCGGTGCAGGCCAAGCCGGCGCCCGACGCCGCCGCTCTGCGCGAAGCCCTGGGCCGCGCTTTGCCCGCGATGCAGGAGGCCGCGCGGACCATGCCGCCCGGCGCGCCGTTCGCCCTGGTCACCGCGGACCTGGAGCGGCTTCGATCAGCCAACGACACCCAGCTCCTGGCCGCAGGCACCGCGCTCACCCGGTTCCTGCCAGGGCAGCTCCGCCAGTTGCAGACGGTGCTGGGCGCCGGCCCGGTGAAGCGCGCCGACATCCCGCCCGTGCTCGCCGCAGACTGGCTGGCACCGGACGGGCGCGCCAAGCTGCAGGTGCTGCCCACACGCGCCGCCTCGCAGGACAGCGCCGGGCTGCACCGCTTCGTGGCCCAGGTGACGCAGGCCGCGCCGGAATCCAGCGGCGCCGCGGTGGCCATCGTGCGCAGCGCGGACACCATCGTGGCCGCCTTCCGCCTGGCCGCCATCGGCGCGCTGACCGCCATCGCCCTCATCCTGCTCGTCGCCCTGCGCCGCCTGCTCGATACCGCGCTGGTGCTGGCGCCGCTGGTGTTCTCCACGCTGCTCACGGTGATCGCCGCCGTGCTGCTGCCGCTGCCGCTCAACTTCGCCAACATCATCGCTCTGCCGCTGCTGCTCGGCGTCGGCGTGTCCTTCAACGTGTATTTCGTGATGAACTGGCGCGCCGGCCTGCGGACGCCGCTGGGCTCGGCCACCGCGCGCGCCGTGCTGTTCTCCGCGCTGACCACGGCGACGGCGTTCGGCTCGCTCGCCCTCTCGCAACATCCCGGTACGGCCAGCATGGGTAAGCTCTTGCTGGTGAGCCTCGCTTGCACGTTGCTGTCCAGCCTGACGTTCGAGCCGGCGTTGCTGGCTTGGGTTTCCCGTCGGAAGCGAGGGTAAGGAAGGAAGGCCTTCTTTTTTGAAAAAAAGAAGCAAAAAACTTTTATCTCTCCGCTGCGTCAGCGGATTTGCCGTTTCTTGGTGTAGACGGCTGCGACAAATGCGGGGGAGCAAAAGTTTTTTGGTCCTTTTTTTCAAAAAAGGACTGCTTGCTTTCTTGCCAGATATTTACACTGATTTTCGTGATGGTTCGCCGTGAGTCATAATACCGCAATCCACCGCCTCATACGCCCTCTGGTCGCAAAAGCGGCGAAGACCAGGCTGCGGCCGAACCACGTCAGCGTGCTGCGCATAACCACCGCGCTGCTAGCGGCCGCTTCGTTCTCGGCCGGATCGGTCGCGGCGATCCGGATCGGGTCCGGCCTGTTCGTCGTGTCTGCCCTGCTCGACCGCGCGGATGGCGAGTTGGCGCGCCAGACCGGGCGTTTCAGCAGATGGGGCCACGTTCTCGATCTGGCTGGCGATTGCAGCGCGGACACCCTGATCATACTGGCGATCGGCGTGGGGGCGGCCCACACCTGGCTGGGCGACTGGGCGCTGGTTCTGGGTCTTTCCGGCGCCATCAGCACCGTTGCGTTGTTCTGGCTGCTTAACCATTCTTCGCCGATTGCCGAAAGCGCGCCGGTGAACAGGCTGTTCGATCCGGACGACGCCATTCTCGGCATCCCGGTGATCGCATGCTGCGCCGGGCTGCCGTCTGTCCTGCTGCTGGCAGGCGCCTTGACGCCGCTTGTCGCGTGCTGGTTGGCAACAAGCCAGAAAGCAACCGGTCCTTTTCTGCAAAAGAAGACTAAACAACGAGTGCTCCCTTCCCCTGCATCGGCGGCCCAAGTGCCTCACGTGTAAAACGGCTGCCGCAACAACGACAGGAGCAAAAGTTTTTTGCTTCTATTTTGCAAAAAAGAAGGCCTTCCTTCCTCCGCCGAAACCCAACGCGATCCGCGTGTAGGACCAGAATGACCACGCCCCCACCCAAGATCATCGACATGCGGCTGCGTCCGCCCTTCCTGCACCCCTTCTTCGGCGGTGTTGCCGGCAGCCCCGGCCAGGACCTCGTGCGTTGGGTGAACCGGCGCGTGGGCGCAGCGGACCCCGACAGTTTCACCGCGTATGGCAGCCTGGAGCGGGTGCTCGCCGGCATGGACGAAGCCGGCATCGCCATCGGCGTGACCGTCGGCCGCAGCACCCCCACCGTGCGCGTGGCCAACGACGACGTGGCCGCCTTGTCCACGCAATCCGGCGGCCGGCTGATCGGCGTGGCGTCGGTGGATCCGCTGGCGCTCGGCCGGGAGGCGGCGGTGGCCGAAGCCCACCGCGCGGTGCGCGAGCTGGGCCTGCGCGCGGTGAACCTGGACGCCGGTTTCTACGAGACGCCGCTGCGCGCCAGCGACGAGCGGCTGATGCCGCTCTACGAGGCCTGCGTGGCACTCGGCGTGCCGGCGTTCATCATGTCCGGCCCGACCACGCCCGACCTCGCCTTCAACGATCCGCTGAGCATCGATGTGGTGGCCGGCACTTTCCCCACGCTGCCGATCGTGGTCTGCCACGGCTGCTACCCGAACATCGACACGATGATAGGCGTTGCATTCCGGCATGAGAACGTCTTCGTCTCGCCCGACATGTATCTCTTCGCGCCTGGCGGACGGCGATACGCGGAGGCGGCTTCCGGCTTCCTGCGCGACCAGCTCCTGTTCGGCTCGTCGTTTCCGTTCCGGCCGATGCGGCAGAGCGTGCAGGATCTGCTGGCGATGGGGATGGAAGAGGACGTGCTTGCGGGGGTGGCGGGCGGGAACGCTGCTAGGTTATTCGGAATATAAAAGGAAGGAAGCAAGGCCTTCTTTTTTGAAAAAAAGAAGCAAAAAACTTTTGGTCCCTTTCGGCGAACGCTGAAGCTGCCGCCGACAGGGAGCAAAAGTTTTTTGGTTCTTTTTTTCAAAAAAGAACTGCTTGCTTAAATCTTTACCAGCAGAACACCCGCCACAGCCGCCGACGCAGCGGCCAGCGCAAACGGCGCGCCGGGAAACGTCACCGGCAGCAGATGAGTGGTGAACGCGTAGAACAGCGCCGCCGTGGCGATAGGCGCGAACACCGCGGTCAGGCCTTCCACGCTGGCCAGGATGCCCTGCATCTCGCCCTGCGTATCCTCGCCGCCGCGCCCGGCCACCATGGCGCGCACGGACGGCGTGGAGAGGCCGCCCAGCGCGATCAGGCAGACGGCGGGCACGATGGTCCAGGCGGCCGGCGTGATCGCGAGCAGGCCGTAGCCCAGGACGGCGGAGGCGTAACCGGCGATCGCGGTGGTACGCTCGCCGAAGCGGGCGTTGATCGGCCGCAGGAGAAGGCCCTCCACCGTTGCCTGGGAAAGCCCGATCACGGCCAGGATCAGGCCGTTCTTCACCGGGCCCCAGCCGAACCGGTAGCCGGTGAACAGCACCAGGCTGCTCTGCAGCGCGCCCAGGCCGATCCAGGTGCAGGACCACGCGACGGTCAGGCGCGTGAGGGCACCGCTGCCAGCAATGTTGGCGAGCATGGTGAACGGGTTCGCCTTCGCCCAAGCGATCGGCCGGCGGTTCTCCCGGGAGAGGCTCTCCGGCAGCACGAACACCCCGAAGGCGACGTTGATCAACGCGAGCGCCGCGGCGGCGTAGAACGGCGCGCGCAGGTTGAACGCGCCGAGCGTGCCGCCCAGGGCAGGGCCGATGACGAAGCCGGCACCGAACGTGGCGCCGATCAGGCCGAACAGGCGGGCGCGTTCGGATTTCGGGGTGACGTCGGCGATGTAGGCCGTGGCGGCCGCGACGTTGGCCGAGGTGGCGCCGGCGATAAGCCGGCCCAGGAACAGCCACCACAGCGTGGGGGCATAGGCGAGCAGCAGGTAGTCGGCCCCCAACCCTGTGACCGAAGCGAGGATGACAGGCCGCCGCCCGAAGCGGTCCGACAGGGCGCCCAGCAGCGGCGCGGCAAGGAACTGCACCATGGCGTAGGCGGCGATCAGCGCGCCCACCCAGGGCGCGGCCTTGTTCGCCGGGAGGTGCGCGAGCTTCTCCACCAGAGCCGGGACGATGGGGGAGATGATGCCCACGCCCAACGCGTCCATGCCCAGGGTGGCCAGGACGAAAGCTATGGCGGGCTTAGCCAACGGCGGCCTGCCTTTTTGTAGGGGAGTTTGCGCCGGCTGTTATCGCCGTGGTCCCGGCGCGCGCGATGTGTAGGAAACAACAGAAAGCAAGCAGTCCTTTTTTGAAAAAAAGGACCAAAAAACTTTTACTACACTGCATTTGCAGCAGCTGGGTGCCTTTTGAAAAAACGAAGCAGTTGAACCTGCGCAGGAAGCAAAAGTTTTTTGCTTCTTTTTTTCAAAAAAGAAGGCCTTTCTTGCTTCTTCGAAAGGAGGAACGCAACGCGAGCCGATATCAGTGTGTGCCACGCGCCACGCAGCGGCATCGGACGCGCCAGGTTTCGGTGCGCGCCGGCAACGTGCGCGTGAGATACCCGTTTGCGGCAACGTGACAGAACAACGTCCGCTGCCGCGCTTCCTGCTGCTCTACGGCGCGATGTTCGCCGCATTCGGAGTGGCTTCGCCGTTTCTGCCCGGGTTGCTGCGGCAGGATGGTATCTCGCCGGGCTGGCTCGGCGTGGTGCTGGCCGCTGGCACCGCGATCCGCCTGGTCGCCGGGCCTGTGGGCGGATGGGTGGCGGACAGGACGCAACGTCCCGTGCTGGTGCTGACGGCGTGCCTGGCCGCCTCCGCCGTGGTGGCTTGCGGCTATGCGCCGGCGCGCGGAGTCGGGCTGCTGCTGCTTGTCAGCGTGTGCCACGCGGCCGTGCTGGCGCCACTGACGCCGCTGGCGGACGCGCTGGCGCTCGGCTCGGCAGCGGCGGGCGGGTTCGTCTATGGCTGGGTGCGCGGGGCGGGGTCGGCGGCGTTCATCCTGGGCACGCTGGCGTCCGGGCAGGCGGTGGGGCGGTTCGGGCTTGGCGTGATCGTGTGGCTGAATGCCGCGCTGCTGGCGCTGGCGGCCGGGGCGGCGCCGCTGGTGCCGGCGCGGGTGGCCGGCGCGTCCGATGCCGGGGCGGGGGGTGGCAGCGAGGCGGCGAGCGGCCTGTCGGCGGCGCGTACGCTGCTGGCGATCCCGGCATTCCGGGTGCTGATGGCGGCGGCGGCGCTGATCGGCGGCAGCCACGCGCTGCATGACGGCTTCGAGGTCATCCGCTGGCGCAGCGCCGGGCTGAGCGCGCAACAGGCCAGCGTGTTGTGGGCGATGTCGGTTGCGGCAGAGGTGGTGGTGTTCCTGTGGGCAGGGCCGCTTCTGCTGGCCAGGCTGGGACCCGGGCGGGCGCTCGGGCTGTCCGCGATCGCCGGCATCGTGCGCTGGAGTGTGGCGGCGTGCACCGCCTGGTTTCCGGCGATGGCGCTGGTGGAGCCGCTGCACGGGCTGACGTTCGCGCTGATGCACCTGGCCTGCATGAGCCTGATCGCGCGCGTGGTGCCGGCCGGGCTGGCGGCGAGCGGGCAGGCCTTCTACGCGACCGTGGCGATGGGGGTGGCGGGCGCGGTGGTGAGCGCGGCGTCCGGCGAGCTTTACGGGTGGTTCGGGGCCGGGGCGTTCTGGGGGATGGCGGGGATGTGCCTGGCGGCTTTGGGGGTTGTCTGGTGGGGGCGTCGGGTTTTGGGGTGAAGGAAGGAAGCAAGGCCTTCTTTTCTGAAGAAAAGAAGCAAAAGACTTTTGCTCCCTG
>CAXTVW010000126.1:0-10144 GCA_964247675.1 uncultured Acetobacteraceae bacterium | reverse complement strand
AGAGCGGCGACATCGTGGATCTGTATCGCGAGTATGGGCTGGACGAGGAGGCCATCCTGGGGGCGTGCGCGCAGGCGCTGCTCGGCTAAGGAAGAAAGGCCTTCTTTTTTAAAAAAAAGAAGTAAAAAACTTTTGCTACCTCCGCTGCTGAAACACGTCAGACATCTCCGACGCGCTGGATCGATGCAAATGCGGGGGAGCAAAAGTTTTTTGGTCCTTTTTTTCAAAAAAGGACTGCTTGCTTTCTGCCTCCTTTACCGCATCCCGGCCTGTCATTTGACTAAGCCGCTCACTCACTGGACGTTAGCCCGGGTAAAACAACAACGAGGACTACGCCATGATACGTCTGCTCGGCTGCACCGCCGCCGCCCTTGCTTCCTTCGCCACCGCACAAGCCGCCGAAGTCACCCAGAGCGTCACCACCACAGCCAGCCCGAAAGCGGTCTGGGCCCTGGTGGGCCCGTTCGACGGAATCGCCGGCTGGCTACCGGGGGCGGCCAGCAGCCCGGCCGACAAAGGCGATACGGTCGGCTCCGTCCGGGTGATCACGCTGAAGGCGCCGGGCAATCCCACGGTCAAGGAGAAGCTGACCGCGCATAAAGCCCACAGCTACAGCTACGCCATCCTGGAAGTGGACCCGAAGGTGCTGCCAGTGACCGGCTACACCTCCACAATTTCGGTGGTGAAGGACGGCACCGGATCGAAGGTCACCTGGCAATCCCACTTCCAGCCCGCAGGCGGCGCCGACGAGGCCGCGGCCGACAAAGCGGTGACTGGCCTGTATCAGGCAGGTCTGCAGAACATCAAGGCGATGGCGGAGAAGTAGCACCCACCAGCCCGGCGACCACGGATTCGAACATCTCCGTGGTCAGCCGGCGCGTGGACGTGTTATAGCGCGACACATGGTAGCTATCCGCCAGAACCAGGCCGCCGGGCAGCTTGTGCCGGGCGCCATGGGCGAACTTGCAGGCGCTGAGCTTCACGCCCACGGCGCGCAGCACTGCGGCATGCGCCAGCACGCCGAGCGCCAGGACGGCTTTCAAGCCAGGCAAGCCCGCGAGCTCCGCCGCGAGAAACCGGTTACAGGTCGCTGCCTCGGTTGGCGTCGGCAGGTTGGCCGGCGGCACGCAGCGCACCGCGTTGGCGATGCGACAGCCGTGCAAGGTCAAGCCATCGGCGGGATCGGCCAGATACGTGCCGCGCGCCAGGCCAGATTTCAGCAGCGTCTCGTATAGCAGGATGCCGGCATGATCGCCGGTGAACGGCCGCCCGGTGCGGTTGGCGCCACGCACGCCAGGCGCCATGCCCACCACCAGCAGCCAGGCGCCTTCCGGCCCGAAACTCGGCACCGGTCCGTTGAACCACGCCGGGTTCTCCTTGCGGTTCGCGTGGCGGTAGGCGACGAGCCGCGGACAGAGCGGGCAGTCATGCGGCGGCTGTTCGGTCACGCCTGGGGCTTACAACGTAAGGCAAGGAAGTAAGCAGTTCTTTTTGGAAAAAAGAACCAAAGAACTTTTATTGCTGTCGGGTGCGCGTTGCTGAAGCGCGCGCTTCAACGTTCCCCTTTCTGCCTTTCATAGATGCTCGTGCGGTTCCAAGACCTCGCTGCGCCCCACCCGCAACCGGGGCTCCATCTGCCGCCGCGTAAACTCCGGCGCGATCTCGGCCAACTCGAGGAACTGGTCCGCCTGGCGCCGCAATTCGTCGGCCACCATCGGCGGCGTGGTGCGAATGGAGCTGACGACGCTGACCCGCACGCCGCGGCGCTGCACGGCTTCGATGAGCCGGCGGAAATCACTGTCGCCGCTGAACAGCACGGCATGGTCCATCTTGTCGGCCAGTTCCAGCATGTCGATGGCCAGTTCGATGTCCATGTTGCCTTTCACGCGCCGGCGGCCGGTGGCGTCGGTGAACTCGCGAGCCGGTTTGGTGACCAGGGTGTAGCCGTTATAGGCGAGCCAGTCTGTCAGCGGCTTCAGCGGCGAGTATTCTTCCGTCTCAAGCACGGCAGAATAATAATAGGCCCGGATGACGTGAGCTTGCCTGCGGAAGAACTCCAGCATGTTGCGGTAGTCGACGTCGAAGCCGAGATTGCGACTGGCCGAGTAAAGATTGGCGCCGTCGATGAAAAGGCAGACTCGCTCGGTGGGCAGGAAGTGCATGATGGGTCTTTCAAAACGCCCTTGAAGCCGGCGCGATGGGTTGCCGGCCTGAATGTGATTCCATAGGTCAATCCGTTACCGAAACGCAAGGATGAAGAACACATTTTCGTGATAATAGGCGTCGGGGCTAATCTACCTGCGCGCGATGGTGCTTCGCCGCTACAGGCTTGTGAGCGGGCGACGCGGGCGGTGGCGGTGCTGGACGGTGTCTCGCGAGTCGTCCGGTCCCGCTGGTTTTCCAGCGCGCCGGTGCCGCCATCGGCGCAGCCGCATTACGTGAACGGCGTGCTGCGGGCAGCTTGCACGCTCACCCCGGAGGCGTTGCTGGCAGCGCTGCAAGGCATCGAGCGTGAGGCCGGCCGGGAGAGGAGCGTTCGGGACGCAGCCAGGACGCTGGATCTGGACATCATCGACGCCGGCGGGCTGGTGCGCGAAGACGCCGGGCTGACGCTGCCTCATCCCAGGGCGCACTTGCGCGGCTTCGTGCTGTATCCGCTCCGCGATGTGGCGCCTGCGTGGGTGCATCCGGCGAGCGGCGTAGGCGTGCAGGCGCTGCTGGCGGCCCTTCCCCCGAACGATACCGTGCAGCTCTAACCACCGCGCCCGGCAGGCCGGCGCCCTCGAAAGCGAAAGTTTTTCGCCTCTTTTTGCAAAAAAGAGGGCCTTGCCTTGCTTCCTTAACCCCGTTCCCCTACGATAAAGGTTTCGAAAAACCAGCCAAGCCTGTGGAGTGCCCGTCGTATGGCGCGTGTAACCGTTGAAGATTGCGTAGAGCGCGTCCCAAACCGCTTCGAGCTCGTCCTGCTCGCAGCCCAGCGCGCCCGCAACATCAGCCGCGGCGAGGAGCTGACGGTCGAGCGCGACAACGACAAGAATCCGGTTTGCGCCCTGCGCGAGATCGCCGAGGAGACGATCGAGCTACCCAAGCTGGAGCAGGACCTCATCAAGTCTCTGAGCCGTTCGCCCGAGCCCGAGCCTGCCGACGAGGAGGTGCTGGACCTTATCCCGACCGACCAGAACATCTTCGGGTTGCAGGACATCTCCTCCGAAGAAGAGGCCGCCGGCATGGCGCAGGAAGAGCTGTCGCCGGACGACATCGAGGCGGCTATCGAGGCCGAGCTGGGCGGGCGCCGGCGCTAGGCTTTTCCGGGGGGCGGCTGTGGCGGCACTGAACACCCCCGTTTTTCCGTTCCGTGCGCCGGAAGGCGGCAGCGGCACCCTGGCGATGCGGGAAGCACTGCTGACCCAGCGCGTGCACGCCTATGCACCAGGGGCGAACACCGCGCTGATCGAAAGCGCCTACGCGGTGGCGACGGACGCGCACAAGGCGCAGACGCGCGACAACGGCGACCCCTACATCACCCATCCGGTGGCGGTGGCCGAGATCCTGGCCGGCTACCACCTTGACGTTGCCAGCATCTGTACCGCCCTGCTGCACGACACGGTGGAGGACACCACCGTCACCACGCGCGAGTTGGAGGCACGCTTCGGCGCGACCATAGCGGGCCTGGTGGACGGCGTCACCAAGCTGACCAGGCTGGAGCTGCAATCGGACCGCACCAAGCAGGCGGAAAACTTCCGTAAGCTGGTCCTCGCGATGAGCCGGGACATACGCGTGCTGCTCGTCAAGCTCGCCGACCGGCTGCACAACATGCGCACGCTCGGTTTCGTGCAGAAGACCGAGCGGCGCCACCGCATCGCGCATGAGACGCTGGACATCTACGCGCCTTTGGCCGCCCGCATCGGCATGGATTCGCTCAAGACTGAGCTGCAAAACCGTTCCTTTGCCGTGCTGGAACCTGACGCGCACGACACCATCCAGGCGCGGCTGAACTACCTACGTGGCCAAGGCGCCGACGTGATCGAGGAGGTGCGCCGCGAACTGGCGTCCGTGTGCCGCGACGCCGGCGTGGACGTGCGCGAGGTGTCTGGCCGCGAGAAGAGCGCGTTCTCCATCTGGCAGAAGATGCAGACGCGCAACGTGGCCTTTGAGCAGCTCTCCGACATCATGGCGTTCCGCATCGTGGTACCCACGCGCGAGCAGTGCTACATGGCACTGGGCGCCGTGCATAACGCCTATCAGGTGATCGCCGGCCGCTTCAAGGATTACATCAGCACGCCGAAGGCGAACGGCTACCAAAGTCTGCACACTGGCGTCACGCTGCGCCACCCGCGCAACCAGAAGATAGAGGTCCAGATTCGCACGCAGGAGATGCACGACATCGCCGATAACGGCGTGGCCGCGCATTGGAACTACAAGGAAGGCGAGCAGGAAGCGCAGAACTTCCCGTGGGTGCAGGACCTGCTCGAAATCCTCGACAACTCGGCCGCGCCTGACGAATTCCTCGAAAACACCAAGCTCGAACTCTACCAGGACCAGGTCTTCTGCTTCACGCCGAAAGGCCAGCTGATCCAGTTGCCGCGTGGCGCCACGCCGATCGACTTCGCCTACGCCGTGCACAGCCAGGTCGGCGACACCACAGTGGGCGCCAAGGTGAACGGACGGCTGATGCCGCTGCGCACCGAACTCGCCAACGGCGATCAGGTGGAGATCATGACGGCGCGCGGCGGCACGCCCTCGCCGTCCTGGGAACGCTGGGTCGTCACGGGCAAGGCGCGTGCCCGCATACGCCGCTACGTTGCCGGCCAGCAGCGCGCGCACACTTTGGACCAGGGCCGCACGTCGCTGACGCGCGCGTTCCGCCAGGAAGGGCTGGACGGTTCCGAGAAGGTGCTGGAAGGCGCGCTTAAGAACTTCAAGTGCGCCAGCGTGGATGATCTTTACGTGTCGGTCGGCAACGGCACGATCGGGCCGAAGGACGTGATACACGCGGCCTATCCGGAAATGCTGGAAGCCGCCCGCGGGCCGCGCATGCTGCCCGGCCTGCTCGCCCGCCCGGCAACCGCCAAACCGCCGTCACGCGACAGCGGCATGGCCATCACCGGCCTGGTGAGCGGCATGGCGGTGCATTACGCCGGCTGCTGCCACGCGCTGCCCGGCGACCCGATCGTAGGCATCGTCACCACCGGCAAGGGCGTGACCATCCACACAAAACGCTGCCCCACGCTGGAGACGTTTGCCGCCACGCCGGAGCGCTTCATCGACGTGGATTGGGATTACGAGGCCGGTGCCGGCGCGCCCGGCGTAGGCGGCAAGGCCAACACGCATACCGGGCGCATCAGCGTGATTGCGGCAAACGAGCCGGCGACACTCGCCAACCTGACGAACGCGGTGGCGCGTCAGGATGGGGCGGTGACAAACCTGAAGATCGTGAGCCGGCAGCAGGATTTTATTGAGATACTGGTGGATGTGGAGGTGCGCGACTTGCGGCACCTGTCGATGGTGATTGCGGGGCTGCGGGCGGTGAGCGGGTTGACTCAGGTGGAGCGGGATCATGCTTAGAGAAGCACGCAAGCAGTTCTTTTTTGAAACAAAGAACCAAAAGACTTTAAATTTGCGGGGCTCGCGTTGTGGAGGCTTGCGGGCTCGGTGATCATCGGGATCGGGGCGGACCTTTGCGATATCCGGCGGGTTGAGAAGGTGATGGCGCGGTTTGGCGACCGCTTTCTGCAGCGTGTTTTCACCGAGCAAGAGCGCGCTCGCGCAGCACGGCGAACCGAAAGCTTGCAGGCGGGTACTTACGCCAAGCGGTTTGCCGCCAAGGAGGCCTGTGCCAAGGCGCTGGGCACCGGCTTTAGCCAGGGCGTGTTCCACTCGGACATGGGCGTGGTGAACCTACCTAGCGGCAAGCCAACGCTGGCACTGACCGGTGGTGCGCTAGCAAGGCTTCAGGCAATGACACGCCCTGGTATGCGCGCTGCGATAGCACTGACGATGACCGACGAAGTGCCGTATGCGTTCGCACAGGTCATCATCTGGGAATCAGCGCAGATCGACTGAGCGTCACGGGCTTTACTTGCATCCGGCTTTCCTCGCGGCACATTACGTTCTGGGCATGTAGACTGACATGGGCTTGACCTTGTGCATAGCCGCGCTGGCCTGCATCGCCATGCCTGTCGCCAGCTCGGCGGCCACATACGTCCTGAAGCCAATTACCATCTCCGGCGTCACGAACGTGTCCGTGACGGATGTCAACGATAAAGGTACGCTGGTTGACACCTATTGTCCTGGAGCCCCATCGAGCTGTGCAGGCTTCGTTGAGAGCTCGGAGCAGTTGACAACTCCACCCAGTGTTTCATCAGCACTGCGGAGATTCCGACGGTCACCAGGACTTCTTGTGGCGCAACGGCAACTATACCAGTGCACCGTCGTCGATCATGCTTTCTCCGCCGCCATACACTGGTAGTGGCGATCATATCAGTTTTAATACTATAACTCACACCACTATAGTACATTACTCAACGGCTAGGCTGGATCGATCATCAAGCAAGCCATTATCAAGATTGGTCAAGAGCCCGTCACTGTGATCGGCATTAACGGCGCCTTTCAGTCCGCCGGTGAGTATCAGTACGGACCAACTCCGACCATTCCATACAGAATAAGTTATGAGGTGGCATTCCTAAAAGACAAAACCGGTATTCACAATCTGCTTCCACCGACCGACGGTACAGGCGTGATGCACGGTTTCATCTACACCGGGGGTAGCTTTGCAAACTTCGACCTGCCGAACCTACCTATGTGGGTCAGCGTTCAAGGGATCGACAGCACGGGACGTGTCGTGGGTATTTACCAGGATGCAGTACAACCGGGATCTGCGCAACGTGGCTTCATATATGATAATGGCGTCGTGTCGACGTTTGGCAATTTCCCGGGCCGGAGATCATTGCTAGTAAGTATCAGCCGGCATGGTAGACACATTACTGTTTCCGGAAGCTCGACAGATTTAACGGAGACGAGATCGTTCTTCGTGGTTTGCAGGCCGGAATCTGGGTGCTGAAGGTAGGCAGGCCTTTCCGATAAGCTATAATCACGCCGCTCCGCAGACACCCACTACGACATTCGCCGATGACAGGGCTTATACTTTTTTCCCGACCCGCACGGGCACGGCGCAATGCGCTGCGTCCCGCACAGAACGTTGGATCGTCTGCATTGAACGGCGCCAAAGCCGCCTCGCCCATTGCCAAACGTCGCCACCAAACTGGACACCCGCCAACGCCGGTGCCGCGAAGTTCTTCACCATGCTCACCGGCAACGCGCGCGGCACAGGCGGCGGCTCGGCTGACAGTTCCACGCGGCTCAACTGCCGATCACCCGCTCCCGCATGTCATCCAGCACCGTATTCGACAACACGAAAGACTCCGCCTTGAACTCGTTATCTTATCGCGCTGCCTGTAGGCGCCTAACCCGATGTCATGGCGCAAGATCCAGCCCAAGCAGATGCTCCTTGCACACCATGTCGAACATCTGCAGCAACAGGCTTTTCTCGATATAGCGAATCACCTCGTGGCCAAAATTGGCGCCTTGCTGGCAGCAGCGCTATCGATTGCCTCGGTTAACCACGTGTGTATCGCCTCCTCACCTATTCCCTCCTCGCGCCCCCCCTCCACCACAGTTACTCAAGGTTGAACACACGCTTCAAATTCGCCACGAGTTCCGCCGTCTCCCTCGTTCCGCACTGATACGCTTGGGAATGCGCTGTAGCACCACCGGGTCGGCAAGTTCGTGGCACGCCAGGACAGTGCCGTGACGAATCAGCAGATTGTCAGCCGCCAGCAGTATCTCATCGGATACTGGTGGATGTGGAGGTGCGCAATATGCGACATCTTTCGATGGTGATCGCTGGGCTTTGCGCAGGTTATTTTTTGGGCAGACATGTGATAGCTGCCAGCGACCCACTTCTTTGCGGGTACGAACGTATTCACGAGAGATAGTTCGCAATTCCGTACGGGTGGTGTTATTGAACTATGAAACCAACTGGAGACGGTTATGCGTGCGAACCTGCCGGCCATAGCTGTTTTCTGCGCCGCGGCAGCATCCGCCAAGGCCCAAGCGCCGTCTTTCGTGATGCACCCGTTCGGCATCCCAGGCGCGATAAGCGTGTCGGTCACGGCCGTCAACGACTCCGGCGTAGCCGTCGGCAGCTACGTTTCGCCAACGCAGCCCTATGGTGCGGGCTTTGTCGGCCATCGCGGTGCAGTTTCTACCATGGCGCTCGCCGGCCAGCCTAGCACCAGCTTTCCACAAGGCTACATCCCGGCTCCCACAAGCATCAACAACCGCGGATCGGTCGTTGGAACCTACCCAACAGCAACTTTCTCCAATGATGGGACGGACTACCTCTCCATCGAAGTCTTTGCGTGGCGCGATGGGACGTACTTGGATACGCTTTACGGAAGCACCATGCCAGCCAGCCAACCACAACAATTTTACAAGCCATTTATTGGCACGAATGACAACTACAGTTTCAACGTGGATGAGGTCGTCGGGAGCTCGCTCGCGTTCACAGGTCGGCTGTCGTCGAGCCAGAACAGCCTGCCTATCCTCAACGCGTCAGTTGCCAGCGTTAACGCAAAGGGCACAGCCGCCGGCGCGACCATCTATGGATCTGTGTTCATCATCCCTGCATGGTCAGTACCTCTCTCTCCCTACTACGCGCCACCAAACGCCATACACGCTTTCGGCGGTTGGACAAATGATGCAAATCAGGTGGCCGGCTCCTACGAGGACAAAGGCGGCGAGCTGCATGGCTTTGTCTACCTGAACGGCAACTACACGATATTTGACATGCCCGTTCGCCCGGACACGCTGACCACACAGGGGATCGACCAGGACGGCAGGGTCGTCGGCGTATACACGAAGGGTGTCACCCAGACTGCGTTTGTCTACGCAAACGCCGTGGTCACCCGGCTGAAACCGTTCCCGCTGACCGACACCGTCCATGTCGCCATCAGTCATTTCGGCAAGTTCATGGCCATTTCGGACACCAACGCAGAGGGCGTCGCCAGATCGTGGGTGGTGGTCCCGGCTCCATCGGGCGACTGACACGTCGTTTATCGCGTGAGTAGCGCGTGCTGGCTTAGTCTAGGGCGAGACTGCGCAAACTACCCCATCCGCCCGTGACAGTGTTTATATTTCTTCCCAGAACCGCACGGACAAGGGGCATTGCGCTGAGTCCCGCCCCAAGTCGTGGGATCATTTGCGTCGAACGGCGCCAGAGCCGCCTCGCCCATCTGCCAGACATCGGCGCCGCCAAACTGGTCCGCACCTGCCAAGGCTGGCGCCGCAAAATTCTCCACCATGCCCGCCGGCAAGCTATGCGGTAACGGTGGCGGTTCGGCCGACAACTCCACCCGGCTCAGCGTGCTGACCACCCGCTCGCGCAGATCGTCCAGCATGTTGTTGAACAGTGCGAAAGCCTCCGACTTGTACTCGTTCAGCGGATCGCGCTGCCCGTAGGCCCGCAGGCCGATGCCCTGGCGCAGATGGTCCAGCGCGAGCAGATGCTCCTTCCACACCGTGTCGAACATCTGCAGCAGCAGACTTTTTTCGATGTAGCGCATCACCTCCGGACCGTAATTAGCCGCCTTGCTGGCCGCCGAACTGTCGATCGCTTCCGTCAGCCGCGTGTGTATTGCCTCCTCAGCAATCCCCTCCTCGCGGCCCCACGCCTCTATGGGCAGGTCCAGGTTGAACAGCCGCTTCACGTCGGCCGCCAGTTCCGCAGTCTCCCACTGCTCGGCAAACGCACGTTCCGGAATCCGCTGGCCCACCAACGCGTCCGCCAGTTCGTGGCGGAACCCGGCGATCGTCTCGGAGACGTCGTTACTGTTCATGTATTCCCGGCGCTGGGCATACACTTCCTTGCGCTGGTCGTTCATCACGTCGTCGTATTTCAGAAGGTTCTTGCGCGTATCGAAATTGCGCGCCTCCACCTTCTTCTGCGCCTTTTCCAGCGCCTTGTTTATCCAAGGATGGACGATCGCCTCGCCCTCCTTCAACCCCAGCCGCTGCAGCATCCCGCCCATGCGGTCGCTGCCGAAAATGCGCATCAAATCGTCTTCCAAGGACAGGAAGAACCGGC
>CAXTVW010000125.1:0-10188 GCA_964247675.1 uncultured Acetobacteraceae bacterium | reverse complement strand
TCAGGAGCAAAAGTTTTTTGCTTCTTTTTTTCAAAAAAGAAGGCCTTGCTTGCTTGCTTTCTTTTCGCCACCGCCGCGTACGCCGACCAGCCAGCCGGTTTCCTGGAAACCGTGCATCGCCACGCGACCCTGACCTCCACGGTCACCGACAACGGTGACCTCAACCCCTACGCCGTCGTCGTCTCTCCTGTCACCGCCGGGAGGATCGCCAAGGACGACGTACTGGTCGACAACTTCAACAACATCTCCAACCTGCAAGGCACCGGCACCACAATCGTGGGCTTCCGGCCGTCCACGCGGGACACGTATTTGTTCGCCAAGTTGCCGCAGCATCTGCCGCAGTGCCCGGGCGGCATCGGGCTGTCCACCGCCATGGCCGTGCTGAAATCCGGCTGGGTGATCGTTGGCAGCACCCCGAGCCGGGACGGCACCACGGCCACCAAGGGTGACGGCTGCCTGGTGGTGCTCGATTCTAGCGGGCAGTTCGTCACGGCGTGGGCGGGTCCGAACATCAACGACCCCTGGGGCAACATGGGCATCGACGACAATGGCAGCTCGGCCACCCTGTTCGTCAGCATGGCAGGCTTCGGTGTGCCGTCGCCCAGCGTGGTGGACCCGGCGACCGGCCTGCCTGTCGTGGTGAAGAAGTCGATCGTGGTGCGGTTCGGCCTGACGATCCCGGACGGCAAGCCGCCGGTGCTGGCCAGCCAGACCATCGTGGGAAGCGGCTTCGCGCAGCGGGCGGACCGCGACAACTTCCTGCTCGGGCCCACGGGGATCGTGCTGGCGCCCGACGGCACGTTGTATGTGACGGACGGGCTGGACAACCTGATCGCGGCCATTCCGGATGCGCTGACGCGCACCACCAGTGCGGGCACCGGCCGGGTGGTGACGCAAGGCGGGCTGCTGTCCTGGCCGCTGGCCATGGCGCTCTCTCCGCAGGGCCATCTACTGGTGTGCAACGGCAAAGATGGGCGGCTGGTGGAGGTTGATCCTGCCGCCGGCAAACAAATCTATGCCCAATGGATCAACAACGACCAGGCGCAGTCGCCTCCGGGCAACGGTGACCTGTTCGGCATTGCCATGACGCCGGACGCCAAGGGGTTCTATTACGTGATGGACGACGTGAACACGCTGATGCGGGCCGGCGGCAGGTGACCGGCTGCCCGATGGCCTCGCGGCGCGGCTTCCTGGGTGCGACCGCCGGCCTGGCAGCCGCCGCGGCCGCGTTGCGCCCGGCGGCAGCACAGAACGCCACGCGCGACACGCCGGACCCGTTCGTGGCGTTCCACGGCGCGCACCAGGCCGGCATCACCACGCCGCAGCAAGCGCACACCTATTTCGCCGCGTTCGACCTGACCACGGCGAAGCGCCAGGACGTGCAGGCTTTGCTCGCGCGCTGGACCGTGGCCGCAGCACGCCTATGCGCCGGCCAGCCGGCCGATGGCGACTCCGGCGACGTGGTTGGCATGGCGCCGTCCCGCCTGACGCTCACGTTCGGTTTCGGCCCGACTCTGTTCACCAAGGACGGCCAGGATCGCTTCGGCCTGGCGGCCCACCGCCCGCCGGCGCTGGCCGACCTGCCGCATTTCACCGGTGACCAGTTGCAGCCCGCGCGCAGCGACGGCGACCTCAGCGTCCAGGCCTGTGCCGAGGACCCGCAGACGGTGTTCCACGCCGTCCGCCAGCTCGCGCGGCTGGCCTACGGCGTGGCGGACATACGCTGGGTGCAGGCCGGTTTCATTCCCCAGCCGGAAGCGCAGACGCCACGCAACCTGATGGGCTTCCGCGACGGCAGCAACAACGCCAATCCCGCTGTGCCGGCCGACATGGACGCGGTCGTCTGGGCGGGCGCGGAGGGTCCGGCCTGGATGGCAGGCGGCACGTACCTCGTCGCGCGCCGCATACGCATCGCGCTGGAACATTGGGACCGTACGCCTGTCGGCTTCCAGGAACAGACGATGGGCCGCAGCAAGGTGGACGGCGCCCCGATCGGGTCGAAAAAGGAGCACGATCCGGAGAATTTTGCCGCCGAGGATGCCGACGGCAACCCGATAATTCCGGAAAACGCCCACATACGATTGGCAAGTGCCGCGGCCACCGGCGCCCGCATCTTTCGCCGCGGCTACAGCTACAATGACGGCGTGAGCTTCACCGCCGAGCGCTGGCCGCCCTGGCGCCAGGCGATGGAATACGATGCCGGTCTTATGTTTCTGGCCTACCAGAAAGACCCGCGCGCCCAGTTCAGCAAGATCTTCGAGCGCATGGCGAAGTTCGACATGCTGAACCAGTTCGTCACGCACACGGCCAGCGGGCTGTTTGCCGTGCCGCCTGGCGTGGCGCCTGGCGGCGTCATCGGGGGCGGTCTGTTCGTCTAGGCAAGAACTGCTCCGCACTTTCAGCAGTCGGTCCTCTCCAGACAAATCCGCAATTTACATATGCGGGGAAGAAAAAGTTTTTTGCTTCTTTTTTTCAAAAAAGAAGGCCTTGCCTGCCTTCACCCTTTTCCAGGCGCCTCCCATCCCCGTGACGCGTCGCAAAGAAAGTCGATCACCACTCGAACCCGTTGCGGCGTGAGCCGGCGTTCGCGCCGCACGATGGAGACAGGCGTCTCCCTGGAGCGCCATTCTTTCAGGACCTCCCTCATGCGCCCGCTGCGTAGTTCGGCCAGCGCCAGCCACTCGGGCGCCCAGACGATTCCATAGCCACCGCAGGCCATGTCGTAGGCTGCGCAGCCGTCGTCAAAAACAATGCGGAAACTTGCTTCGTGGCGCACGGTGCCGTGCGTGCCGCCGATTGCGGGATCCTGGAAGCGCCAGGCGTCCGCTCGGCCAGTGCTGCCGTTGCGGAAGCCGATCAGGTCGTGACCGGACAGCTCGTCCGGGCAGGCGGGCGTGCCGCGACGCGCGAGATAATCGGGCGTGGCGTACGCGCACCATGGCGACGAGAACAGTTTCTGGCTGATGTGACCAGGCAGGCCTGCAAGCGGGCCGGCGCGCAACGCAAGATCGACGCCCTCATCGGCCAGATCGACCAATTTGTAGCTCGCCTGGACTTCGACACGGATCTCCGGATGGGCGTCGAGCAGGCGGGGCAGCACAGGCAGGAGGCAGGCCCGCGTGAAGCCCGGCGGTGCGCTGATGCGGACGCGCCCCGCCAGGCCGCCATCGGCCGCCTGCGACAGCGACAGCCCGAGCCGCTCGCATCCTTCCAACACATCGCGCGCGTCATCCAGCACGCGCCCGCCTTCCTCCGTCAGGGATAGGGCATGGGTGGAGCGGTGGAGGAGCCGGACGCCATGGTCCGCCTCCAGGCGGCTGATCGCCTTTGACACCCCCGAAGTGGACATCCCGATCCGGCGGCCCGCTTCGGCAAACGATCCCGCCTCGGCCACACGCACGAAGCACAGGAGCTGCAGGAGCGATGCCGGGCTGGCCGATGTGGACATGATGTCAACACTGCCTTGGCCCCAACACGAGCTACAAGCCCCGTTGCTCCACGCTCACTTGTCTATCCGGTCGCATCGAGGAGAGATTGCCTTGCAAGGATTGAAATGGGCTGTCCGGACGCTCTGCGTCATTCCGTTCGTCACCGGGATTGCCGATGTCACAAACGGCGTGGGTCTTCTCAACCTGGCCGGTGCGCATTTGCAGAGCGTCGCGACGGATCCAGTCCTGAACAGCCAGATCGGTTTCTGGGGCGCGATCTGGCTCGGCTTCGGCGTCATCCTGTGGCGGGCGAGTTCGCATCTGCGGGACGAAGCGGGTGTGTTTCGCCTGCTGTTCGGCACCCTCGTGCTGAGCGGCCTGGCCAGGCTGGGCTCCGCCCTGGCGTACGGCTTGCCTGGCCTGTCTCTCACCGTAGCGATGCTGGTGGAGATCATCGGCGGCGCGGGATTTCTGTTCTGGCACGCGGCGGCTTTGCGCCACACCGGAAAACGGTTTCTGGTGTCCTAGCCACAAGCCACGCCAACATCTCTGAGAGAGCAAGGCGCTGCAACGGCGTACGTACAAAAGTCTTTTGCTTCTTTTCTTCAGAAAAGAAGGCCTAGCTTTCTCTACTGCTGAACCGTCGTCCGCCGCCGGAACAATCCGAACCCCTCGCGCAAGAACCCAGGCGTCAGCGCAGACAACGGATTCACCCCCACCTTGGGATCGCTCAGCTTTCCGCGCACCGAATAGCGCGCCGCGAACACGCCGCCACCCTTCTCCGGCGAGAAGATCCGCCCCACCAAAGGCAGGTCTCCAAGCAGCTGGTTGAAGAAATACGCCGGCACGACCGTGCCCGTCATGTCGGCCGTGCGCTGGCGCAGGTCCAGATCGCCCTGCGCGGTGATGCCCAGCGAGGAGGAGAACGCGCGCGCGCTGGCAAGATGCAGAACCTGGTCGTGCCAGACGAACGGCGCCACCATCTTGGAGAAGTGCAGCCCGGGGCCGCGCAGCGCGTCCACCAGACCATACAGCGTCATCGCCTGCAGCAGGCGGCCGATCGCCGGCGCGGTGCGCAGGTTGAACTCGGTCAGTGTGGCCGTGCCGGCGAGCGGGGAGCCGGGCTTGGTGTCGTCATAGGCGCCGTCCAGGACCAGCCGCCCGCCGGCCAAGTTGTCGGCCACGCCGAGCGCGCGCAGGGCCGCACCCGCGTCTGCCGAGAAGATCGCCAGGCTGCGCCCGCCCGGCTGCGGTTTGATGTCCACGGCCAGGTCTCCCTGCGCGCCGGCGCGGGCATGGGCGTGCAGGATGCGCAACCCGTCGCTGGCCGCATCCAGGGTGAGGGGCGAAAGCACCCTGTCGGACAGTTGCACATGGTCGAACGCCAACTTCGCCGCCCAGGCCTGGCCCGGCTTCTCCGCGGCTGGGGCCTCCGGCGGCGGTGCGCTCGCCGGCGTTCCGGGCGCCTGCGGGTTCAGTTGCGAGGACAGATCCAGCATCGGGCCGGACATGTCCACGCGCACAGGGGCGCCTGTCGCCTCGGGGAAGCCGATCCGGCCATGCGCCTTGGTGCGGCCAATCTCGAGGCGGTCCAGCACCAGCGTGCGGTGCGCGCCGTCTATCTCGGTGCGGCTGACGATCGCCAACCCCGGCCCGTTCGCATGGAGGTTGTCCACCGCCGTCAGCCGCCCGTGGTCCAGCATGACGCGCCCGCCAAGGGCCGCCGGCGCGCCCACCGGCTTGGACCAGCCGACCGGCGTGCCGAGAGCGGCCTGCGTCAGGTCCGAGTCGATCTGCAGCGTGGATGTCCCGCCCCGCAGGCCGGCATAGTCCAGATGCAGCCCGGCAACACCGCCCGTGAGCAGGCGTACGGCCGCCGACGGCGCGCCGGCAGCCAGCATCTGCGCGGCGGTGGCGTGCCCGTCGGCGGTGACGTGCTGCAACCTTTGGCCTGGCGGCCCGCCGCGGAAATCCATGTCCACCGCAAGCTCGGCCGGGATGCCGGAGACCACGCCGGTGCCGGAGGCGGACAGGCCCTCGGTTGTCACGTGCAGCTTTATGTCACCGTCATCGAGGTCCCGCCCCGCGGCGATCCGGCCCAGATGCACGCCGGAGAGCGTGGCGGCGGCACTGATGGTGATCTGTTCCATCGTCACTTTCGCGTCCAGCGGCACGTGCAGGCTGAGCTTTGCGGATGCCTTGCCCTGTGCGCCGATCACCTGCAGGCCACCGGAATCCAGCAGATGCAGCCGCGGGTGGTTCAGCAGGCCGAGCGCGTCAGGCAGTGAACCGGACAGGCCCACCTCGATGTCGCTGAACTGGTCCTTCTGCGTCAGCCCGGTCATGTGGATGAATGAGCCTGGTGCCAGGACCAGGTTGTTCTGGCCGCCGCGGTCCATCGTCACCGTAATCGAGTCCGGGTCCTGTATGACGAGCTTGGCGCGGCCATGCGTCAGGCCAGGGATCGGCCGCAGCCAGAACACCGTCACGTCATCGGCGGCCATGCCACCGGTGAGCGCGGTCAGATGCAGCCCGGACAGGTCTTCTGCGGCTTCGAGGGCGCCGTGGATTTGCGCGTCATGCGCCCGGCCTTCCGGCACGTTCTCGACCAGCCAGGGCCGGGCGCCGCCGCCCACGCCGTCCGGCACGTACTGGCCCAGGTCCGCCAGCGGGAGACCGTCCAGCTGGATGCCGAAGACCGCGTGCACGCGCCCGGCCTCACGCGTGGCGGAAGCGGTGGCGGTAATCACGGGCGCCGGGCCGTGTGCCGGGCCGGAAGGGGCCAACGCCGCGCGCAGCGATTCCAGCCGGAGCTCGGACGGTTGCGCCGTGACCACCGCCGCCAGGCTGGCAAGCTTCACGCTGCCGCGCGCCGCCCGAAGCGTGCCGGCGCCGGCGGTGACGTCCAGCCGCGCCGCGCTGAACTGCAGGCCGTGGCCGAGCGTCGCCTGCAAGGCGAGCTGCACCGGCGCATCCACGGCGGACAGCCCTGCCAGTTCGGGGGCCAGGCCTGCCAGGACCGCGGGGGAAAGCGGCGTCGTCCTGGCGGTGATCTGCGCGCCGCCGTTCCGCAACTCCGCCTGCGCATCCAGCGTGCACTGGGCGGTGCCCACCAGCAGCGCCACCTGCGCATGCCCGGCCACCTCGCCATCGCCCAGCCGGGACAGGTCCACCTCGACCTGCGGCGCCACCAGGTCCACGCCCGGCACCGCCCCCACCACCCGCACGCGCACATCGTGCACCCGCACGTGCTGCAGGCTTTCCGTCAGGCGGGAGAGGTCGGGCGCGCCGCCGCCGCCGTGCCCGCCCGCCGAAGCGATACGCCGCACCGTGACGTCACCGCCGTCGATCTCGACGGCGCGTGGCACGATCCGTCCCAGCACGAGCTGGCGGACGGAGAGCAGCACCTTCGCGTTCGTCACGTGCACGCGCAGGCTGCCGTCCTTGGCGTTCGAGGCGAGATCCTGCGCGGTGACTTCCAGCGCGGACTGCCCGCCGGCCCAGGCAATCGCGGCGTGGCCCACGCTCAGGTCGGTCCCGGGCGCGCTGAGCAAAGCGGGTTCGCGGCGCAGCAGCCAGGTCATGTCCAGCGGGCCCTGGGCAAGCCGCCAGAACAGCACGCAGGCGGCGAGTGCCGCGACGGCGAGGACGCCCAGCAGCGCTTCGGCAGCCAGGTGCGCGAAATGGGAGAGAAGCTTCAAGGAAGGAAGCAGTCCTTTTTTGGAAAAAAAGACCAAAAAACTTTCGTCTCCCCGCGTCTGCGGCGGCCGGGTGCCTCCAACCGGTGCGCGCGCCTAGGCGGCGTGGGAGCAAAAGTTTTTTGCTTCTTTTTTTCAAAAAAGAAGGCCTTGCTTTCTCCCTTATGCTTTCCCCGTACCTCACAAGGCTCGCCCAGCAGGAACCCGACTGCCTCGCCGCCGGTCCGGACGCCGCCTGTGACCTGGCTCTCGGTCTTCTCACCAACGTCTCGCCCACGCTCGGCCGCGCGCAGACCGCAGCACTGCTGCGCACCGCCAAGCGGCGCGTGGCGCTGGCCGCGGCCACGGCCGACATCGACGACCTCTGGACGCTCGCTCAGGTGACCGGCGCCTTGTCGGACCTCGCCGAAGGGGCGCTGCGCGTGGCGGTGGCCCACCTGCTGCGCGCCGCGCATGACCGGGGGGATCTGCGGCTGCCGCACCCGGCGGCCCCGCAGCGCGGCTCCGGCTTCATCGTGCTGGCCATGGGCAAGCTCGGCGCGCGGGAGCTGAATTTTTCCAGCGATGTGGACCTCATCCTCGTCTTCGACCCTGAGCTTCATGCCTATAACGCAGACGCGCTTGGCGCCATCTTCGTCCGGCTCGCACGCGACCTCGTGACCCTGATGCAGCAGCGCGACGCCGGCGGCTACGTGTTCCGCACGGATCTGCGCCTGCGCCCGGATCCCGCCTCCACGCCGCCGGCGGTCTCGTTGCCCACCGCGCTGGCCTACTACGAGGGTGCCGCGCATACCTGGGAACGGGCGGCGATGATCAAGGCACGGCCGGTGGCAGGCGACCTCGCACTTGGCCGCCGGTTCCTCGACGCCATCCGGCCGTTTGTGTGGCGCCGGCACCTGGATTTCGCAGCCATCGCGGACATACGGGCGATGAAACGCCGCATGGACGGTCACAAGGACGCGGCCCTGCGCCCGGACGGCCCGCCGGAGCAGCGTCTGCTCGGCCACGACCTGAAACTGGGGCAAGGCGGCATACGCGAGATCGAGTTCTGCGCGCAGATGCTCCAGCTCGTCTGGGGCGGACGCAACCCGGCGCTGCGGGCGCCCGGCACGCAGGATGCGCTGGCGGCACTGGGCGCGGCCGGCCACCTGCCGCCGGAACACGTGGCGGCGCTGTCGGCCGCCTATGACGTTCTGCGCCGCACGGAGCACCGCCTGCAGATGGTCGAGGACCAGCAGACGCACAGCCTGCCCGCCACGCCGGACCGCTTTGCCGGTTTCGCGGCGTTCCTGGGAGATCCCGGCCCGGAATGCCTGGCGGTGTGCCTGCTCGCCCATCTGGAGCGGGTGCACGCCATCTTCTCCGGCCTGCTGGAACAGCCCGGTATACCGCCGGATGTGGGCCCGGGAGCGCCACCGCCGCCGGCGCCTGGCCTGCCGCAAGCCGGCTCCGGCCATCCGCCGCCCTGGCACGCCTGGCTCGCCGGCCGCCCGCGCGCGCTGCGCACCGAACGCGCCCGCGCGCTACTGGCCGATTTGCTGCCGGCGCTGACCGCGTCCGTGGAACGCCAGCCGGATGCGGCCGCCGTGTGGACCAGGCTGGACGAGTTCATCCACCGCCTGCCTGCCGGCGTGCAGCTGTTCTCCCTGCTGCGCCACAATCCGGCGCTGCTGGACCGCCTGTGCGACGTGCTGGGCGCCGCACCTTCGCTGGCGGACCACCTGGCCGCCGTGCCCGCTTCACTGGAAGGGCTGGTGGCGCCGCAGGACATCGACGCGGCACCCGCCGCATCGCTCGCCGCCCAGCTTGGCGACGCGCGCGCGCCGGACGAGGCGCTGGCCATCGCCAGCCGCTTCGTGCGCGGCGAGGAGTTCCGCCTGGCGGTGGCCGAGCTGGACGGCCGGATTTGCCAGGACATGGCGGGCGAGGCGCGCACCGCGCTGGCCGAAGCCGCCATCAGCCAGTTGCTGCCTTTGGTGCTGGCCGACCACGCGCGCCGCTACGGGCGCCTGCGCGGCGGCGGTCTGGCCGTGGTGGCCCTCGGCAAGGCCGGCGGCCGCGAGATGATGGCGGGCTCCGACCTAGACCTGATGCTGATCTACGACCACCCGGCAGACGCCACGCTAAGCACCGGCGCCGTGCCGCTGGCGCCGAGCCAATACTTCACCCGCGCCGCCCACGCGCTGGTGGCCGCGCTGACCGTGCCTACGCGCGACGGCAAGCTGTACGACGTGGACATGCGCCTGCGCCCCTCCGGCGGCAAAGGTCCCGTCGCCGTCTCCCTGTCCGCGTTCACCCGCTACCATCGGGAGAGCGCCTGGACGTGGGAGCGCCTCGCCCTCACCCGCGCCCGCGTTGTCGCCGGCCCCGCCGGGCTGCGCCGCCGCGTGGCCGCCGCCATAGCCAACGCGCTGACCCAGGGCGACCCGGCTTTGGCCATCCCCGACACGCTCGCCATGCGGCGCCGCCAGCTTGCCGAAGCGCCGCGCTTTGCCGCTTCGCCCGCCTCCTGGGACGTGAAGCACCGCGCCGGCGGGCTGATCGAGGTGGAGTTCATCGCCCAGGCGCTGCAGCTTCGTCACGCGCGCACGCCCAAACTGCTTTCGCCCACCACGCGGATTGCCCTGGCCAACCTGGCGCATCACGGGTTCCTGCCGGCGGCGGATGCCAGCCTGCTGATACGCGCCGATGCCGCCTGGCGCACTGTGCAGGGGCTGCTGCGCATCACGCTGGGGCGCACAGTTCCGGCCGTGCTTCCGGCTTCGGTGGAGGCGCGTCTGGGGCACGCGCTGGATGGTGCGGATCTGGGTGAGCTGAGCGGGCGGGTGCGGGCGATTTTTGTCCGGGTTGTCGGGGGGCTGTAAAGGAAGGAAGGCCTTCTTTTTTGAAAAAAAGAAGCAAAAAACTTTTACTTCCCTCGCCTGCATCGAGGCTTGGCCCGTTCTGCACGCGTTGGTCCCTGCAGGACCTGCGCGCGCCTTGATGCAGGCGGGGGGATAAAAGTTTTGGGGCTGTCCCAGATCCGGTGAGGATCTAGGATTGCTGAATGCACGTAAGTCGTT
>CAXTVW010000124.1:8508-10223 GCA_964247675.1 uncultured Acetobacteraceae bacterium | reverse complement strand
ACCCGCCGACAGGGAGCAAAAGTTTTTTGCTTCTTTTTTTCAAAAAAGAAGGCCTGTCTTCCTTACAGAAACGACACAGGATCAACATCCACATCGATCCGCACGCCACGCGCGGCGCGCACCTCCTCCAACCACCGCCGCAGCAATGGCTGCACCGCGATGTCCCGCCGGGTTTTAAGCAGCAGCCGGCGCCGATGACGGCCACGCAGAATGGCCAAAGGTGCAGGTGCGGGTCCCAGCACGAGCACGCCCTCGCCTGAAGGGGCCGCGCGGCCCAGATCGCGGGCGGCCAGGTCGGCCGCTTCCGCCGTCTCCGCGCTGACGATCAGGGCGGCAAGCCGGCCGTAGGGTGGCCAGTGGCCGGGTCGGCGGGCCTCGGATTCGCGCGCGTAGAAACCGGCCAGGTCGTTAGCCACCAGCGCCTGCATCACCGGATGTTCGGGCGAGAACGTCTGCAGCAGCACGCGGCCCGGCGCCTCGGCGCGGCCGGCACGGCCCGCCACCTGGTGCAGTAGTTGCAAGGTGCGTTCGGCGGCGCGCAGGTCTCCGCCGGCGAGGCCCAAATCGGCATCGACCACGCCCACCAAAGTGAGGTGCGGGAAGTGCCAGCCTTTGGCCACGATCTGAGTGCCGATGATCAGGTCCACCTCGCGCCGCTCGATGGCGCGCGCGGCCTCCCCGGCGGCGTGCGGGCCGGGCATGGTGTCGCTGGCCATCACCAGGCGGCGCGCGTCGGGGAACAGGGCGGCCACCTCCTCGGTGATGCGCTCCACGCCTGGGCCGATCGGGGCCAGCGTGCCTTCGGCGTGGCAGATCGGGCATTCGGGGGGGATCGGCTCGTGGTGGCCGCAATGGTGGCAGGCGAGCGCGCGACGGGCCCGGTGTTCCACCAGCCAGGCGGTGCAGTTCGGGCAGGCGAGCCGGTGGCCGCAGGCGCGGCACAGGGTCAGCGGCGCGTAGCCGCGCCGGTTGAGGAAAAACATTGCCTGCTCGCCGGCGGCCAGCGTCTCGTGCACCGCGGCGATCAGCCTGGGCGAGAGAAAGCGGCCGCGTTCGGGGGCGTCATCACGTAAATCGATGGCAGCCACGTCGGGCAGGCGGGCACCGGCGTGCCGCGCGGCGAGGCGGAGGTGGCGGTAGCGGCCAGCTTCCACGTTGGCCAGCGTCTCCAGGCTCGGCGTGGCGCTGACCAGTATGGCGGGCGCGTCCGACAGGCGGGCGCGCACCACGGCCATGTCGCGGGCGTGGTAGACCACGCCGTCTTCCTGCTTGAAGGCGGTCTCGTGCTCCTCGTCGATGACGACCAGGCCGAGCTCGCCAAACGGGAGGAACAGCGCAGAGCGGGCGCCCACCACCACGCGCGCCGTGCCGTCCGCCACCGCGCGCCAGGTGGTCCGCCGCACGCGCGAGGGCAGGTCCGAGTGCCAGACGGCAGGTGCCACGCCGAAGCGGGCGGCGAAGCGGTCCAGGAACTGCGCCGACAGGGCGATCTCCGGCAGCAGGATCAGCGACTGGCGACCGGCCGCCAGGCATGCGGCCACGGCTTCCAGGTAAACCTCCGTCTTGCCGGAGCCGGTGACGCCGTCCAGCAGCGTCACGCTGAACGATTCGGCCGCAACAGCCGCGCGCAAGGCTGTGGCCACTTCGCTCTGCGGTTCGGAGAGTGCCGGGTGGATGTGCGACGGGTCCGGCTCGGCGAACGCGCGGCCGGCGGG
>CAXTVW010000124.1:0-8408 GCA_964247675.1 uncultured Acetobacteraceae bacterium | reverse complement strand
GCCAGAACCTCGCCAGGGGCGGCCAGCGTGTAGGCGGCCACCCAGTCGATGAAGCGACGCAGGGGCGCGGGCATGGCCGGCGCATCCAGGCGCGCGGTCACCGGTTTCAGCTTGGAGGCGGGGACGGACGGGCCGGCCGGCGCATCCCACACTACGCCCACCTCCTGGCGGCGGTTCAAGGGCACCAGAACCATGTCGCCAGGCTCCGCCGTCATGCCGGCAGGCACGGCGTAGTCGAACGGACCGGCAAACGGGTAGGGCAACAGGACCGGCACGCGCCCAGGCGGCTGGGCCGCGTCACGCTCGGTTGCAAACAGGAGTTCGTTCAGCACGGCAGACTGTGTAGCGTAGTTGCATGAGAACTGCCGAACCCCAGCCGATCCCCAGCCCCCGCCCGTCCTCGCCCGACGCACCGGATGCGGCGCAGGTGCGCGCCTATCTGCAGGCAAATCCGAATTTCCTGGCCGACAACCCGGAGCTCTATGCCAGCCTAGCGCCGCCGGTGCGCGTGCACGGCGGCATCTTCGCCGACCACATGGCCGCCATGCTGCACCAGGCGCGTGCCCGCGCCGCCGAGATGGAGACGCGCGCGGCCGACGTGCTGGCCGCCGGCCGCGCCAGCACGGGGATCGCCGAGCGTGTGCAGGAGGCGGTGCTGGCGCTGCTGCACGCGCCCGACCCCGCCGAATGCGTGACAGAAGCCTGGCCTGGCCTGTTGGGCATAGATGCCGCCACCTTGTGCTGCGAGGCGATCCGGCCACGCTGGCGCACGCTTCCTTTGGGGGTGGTGCGCGGCCTGCTGCGCGGCAAACCGCTGCTTTTCCGGGACAGGCCGGGCGATGCGGCACTGCTTCACGCGGAAGCGGCGCTGCTGGCGGAGCGCGATCTGCTGATTGCGCTACCTGGGGCGTGCCTGCTGGCCTTGGCGAGCCGGGATGCTTCGGCTTTGCCGATGACGCAGGCTTGGGTTTTTCTGGGGCGGGCGCTTGGGGTGCGGTTGTCGTAAGCAAGCATTTTTTTTTGAAAAAAGAAGCAAAAAACTTTCGTCTGCGCTGTCGCGAACCTGTCCTACAGGCGCCGACAGGGAGCAAAAGTTTTTTGCTTCTTTTTTTCAAAAAAGAAGTGCTTGCTTCCTTTGATGGCTGAATCCGCCAAGCAAGCCTTCCTGCAGTGGCTCGCCCTGGAACGCCGCGCCTCCCCCCTGACCGTGGAGGCTTACAGCCGCGACATCGGATTCCTGCTGGACTTCCTGACCCGACACCTGGGCGCCGAACCCAGGCTGGCTGACCTCGCCGCCTTGCGGGAGGCCGACCTGCGGGCCTGGCTGGCGGCGGAGGCGGCGCAGGGGCGCGGCAACCGGACAAGGGCGCGGCACCTCTCGGCGGTGCGCAGCTTCTACCGGTTTCTGGCGCGCCGGCATGGCGTGCGGAACGTGGCGCCCGGCCTGATCGGAACCCCCAAGGCCGTGGCCGCCATCCCGCGCGCGCTACCGGCGGCGCAGGCGCGGGCAGTGGCGGAAGACATCGGCGAGGTGGCGGCAGAGCGGAGCCGGGCGGGGGAGCAGGCGTTTGTGCAGGCGCGCGACGTGGCGCTGTTCACGCTGCTGTACGGATGCGGTTTGCGTATCGCCGAGGCGCTTTCCCTGCCCGTGGGTGGGGCGCCTGTTGCTGGCCGGCCGCTGCTTGTGACGGGCAAGGGGAACAAGGAACGCTTGGTTCCGGTGTTGCCGGCGGTGATCCATGCGGTGGCGGCGTGGCTGGCGCTGCACCCGGAGCGTGGCGATCCCGCGGCGCCGTTGTTTGTCGGTGTGCGCGGCGAGCGGCTGAACCCTGGCGTGGTGCAGCGGACGTTGCGGCATTTCCGGCGGCAGACGGGTTTGCCGGAGCATGCCACGCCGCACGCGTTGCGGCATTCCTTTGCCACGCATCTGTTGGCGGGCGGGGCGGATCTGCGCGCGATCCAGGAATTACTGGGCCACGCGAGCCTTTCCACAACGCAACGTTACACGGCGGTGGATCAGGTGCAGTTGTTGTCTGTGTGGCGGCGGACGCATCCGCGGGGGGTGGGGACGGAGTAAAGCAAGGCCTTCTTTTTTGAAAAAAAGAAGCAAAAAACTTTTGTTCCCCCGCATTTGCTTCATCCGGGAGCTTCCGGAACGAAACGCGCGCTGGAAAGGCTTGAGAAGCAGAAGTTTTTTGCTTCTTTTTTTCAAAAAAGAAGGCCTTGCTTTCTTGATCTCACTCAGCCGCGCCAACCATACTTGAACGCGCTGCCTGGGACGTCTCACCACGCAGCGGATACAGCAACTGCCCGCCCAGCCCCGCCGGCAATTTGGCATCGATGCCGTAGGAACCGGGCAACTCCCGCGGCAGGTAATGCGAGCCGAACAGCCGGTCCACCCAGGGCAGCATGGCGGCGTAGTTCTTGCCGATGAACGCCGGGCCGTCATTGGTGTGGTGCCAATGGTGGAACGCGGGCGTGGCGACCGCCCATTCCAGCCAGCCGAAGCGCCAGGCCAGGTTGGCGTGCACGAAGAAGCCCCAAAGGCTGCCGATCAGCGCGAACAGCAGGGGCACGGTGTCGATGTGGTTGCCCATCGGCTGGGCCAGGCCGGTCAGGTATAGCGGCAGCAGGCCGCAGAACCGGCCGAACACCACGTCGATCGGGTGGGAGCGGGTGTTGACCAGCCAATCCATGTGTTCGGCGGCGTGGTGGATAGCGTGGAAGCGCCAGAGTGCGGGCACCTCGTGCATCCAGCGGTGCCCCCAGTAGTAACCAACCTCGCCCACCACCAGTGCGGCGGCCAGCCGTACGGCCACGGGCAGCCTGGCTACTGCGGCAAAGTACCCGCCGGGCAGCGTGTGGTGCGCGGCCCAGGCGAGAAGAGAGAGCGGCAGGATGAGCAGCAGCTTCGGCAGCAGCCCGCCGACCACGTAATAGCCGAGGTCCGTCCAGAAGGCGGGGCGCATGATCTTCTGGCGCCGCGCGGCGAAGAAGCGCTCCAGCGGCACGAAGATGGCGATGACCAGGACCAGGTTCGCGGCCAGCTTGGCCATGTCCATCGCGAGTGCCGGGGGGTGCATGTCGGCTCCAGCTAGGCGTGTTCCGGATGGGACGACTGAGGTGACGCTGTCAGCGTGGCGTCACCTCAGTCGTTTCTGCTCCGGATCGTATCAGGCGCGGCGGCGGCGGGCAACAACCATCGTGCCGAGCACGCCGATGGCGGTGAGCGCCAGCGTTGCTGGCTCCGGCACCGCAGCGGTGGTTGACGTTGTCGTGTCGTTCATCGACACGCCATCGAGCAGCAGGAAGGGCGGGTTGGCGCCGGCGCTGGCGGTAGCGAAGAAAAACAGAGTCTCGCTGGTGGCGTTGGCGACGAAGGTCATCGTCTGCTGCGTCCAGCTAGCGGCGCCGCCCGAAGCGACGGTCATCGTGCTCGACTGCTGAACTGCGTAGTTCGTGGTGTTGAAAGTGCCGTTACCGAGTCCGACAGACCAGTTGCTGGTAAACCCACCGGTGTAGCCCCGCTGCTCGAACGACGCCTGGGAGAAGCTGAGCGTGTAGGTGTCGCCGACGTTCAGGCCGCTTACCGCCTGGTAGATCGCCTGCGTCTCGTAATTCGCATCCGAGAGGAAAGCATTGCCGCTGCCCGGGATCGTTCCGGGCGAGGTGCCGGCGTAGCTTTCGTGACCGTCCTGCGTGTCATACCAGCCGTTCGTACCGAAATTGCCGGTCGCAAGGAAGGAGAAGCCGCAATTGCTGGTGTTGCAGCCGGTGAACTGCCAGCCGGTGAGGTTGGAGTTCGTCGTCTCCGTGCCGACGGTGGTGCCGTTATAGGTCGTCGTCGCCGTGGTCTGGCTGAAGCTGCCATTCTGGATCAGATCTGCCCGGGCGGGCGAAGCCGCGCACGCCATGGTTGCAATCGTCGCAATCCCGAGCGCACGGGCCCAGTATGATGCGACATGGTTGTTGGTGCGGAGCATGCTTCTGATCGTCACGGCCATCTTCCTTATTCGTCTCAGAACGCGGGATACAACCAATTATAGGAGAACTCAAGTTTAAATTTTGAGATAAACCCCGCGATTTTGCACGTGAGACATGCACGTGGTGACGCAACCGAAAAGAAGCGGTCATGTTTCGAGTCGCTGCCGCAAAGAGGGGTGTACGGTTTGACGGTGAGACGATCGCCTCAGAGGCAGGTATCCCGTGCCCTAGCCCGGCAGGCAAGGGTCAAGACCGCTCAGCCGGCCATCAGAACAAACGCTTGAGGACCGCGCTCAGCCGATGACGCCGAAGCTCATTACGGGCACGAGCGTCGTTCGTCATGTAATTGAGCTGGATGGAGTGGCGTGGACCGACATACGTCCGGTGGCCGTGGAACGTGTTGGGCCCGTTCGGGAAAACCAGCAGAGTCCCGTCGGTCGGCGGCACCTCGACTTCGTAGTCATCCAGATCATGCGCCGAGCGCAGCAGCCGCAAGCAGCCGTCCTGCTTGGCAAAGGCGTCGCTGGGTGGATTCAAGTATAGCAGGACGGTCACAAGCTTGGCGTCCGAGTCGGTATGGATCTGGCCGTCCTTTTCCCGCGTGGCGAGACGCATCGTCAGCATGGTGGGGGCGTCATCCAGATGCAGGCCGAACTTTGCCCCGATCGCCGACCGCAGAGCCGGTCCCTCAAGCTCCACCATGAGAGCTGATGCATCATCCCCGAGGGCGAGTGCCTCCGGCGGGAATGATCCGCCACGCTCCAGTTTCGGAAGCTGCCCGTAGATGCGGGCGAGGGCCTCGCGCCGCACGAAATGCGGAACCACCACATGCTTGAACGGGGTGTCCGCTACAGGTGTGGCAGCCAGGGCCGCGTAATCCAGGACTGTTGTGACGCCGCGGTGCAGGTCAGGTGCTAGGTCGCTCATGCGACCCAGATGCACATCGAACCCGAGGGCCGCAAGCCGTGCGGCCGCGCTGCAGCTAGGTCTTGTCCCAGTGATGCACGGTGAGCACCGTGTCGGTGGACAGCAGATGGCCGCAAGGCAGCGTCTCCGCCGGGTCAACCGGCAAGTAGGCCACGTGCGACACCAGGCGGCTGTTGTTCATGCATGCCGAGCCGATTGCGGGTGGCTGCGCAAAGGCTTTATGGGCCGGCACCTGCGCTTGTGTCTGCGGCTGCGCAGCGATGGCCTGACCGGCGAGGATGGTTGCGGCAAAGAACCAAGTGCTGGCAAAAGTGGTGAACCGTGACATTTCGTCCTCGCAAGCACGCCTGAATGCTTTCCTGCACTGGGTAACGTAACCAACCTTCAATAAGATTAATGCTCGCGATTGGTTGATGTGACTGGCGCGGGTTGCCGTGCCACTGGCCTCGGGCTACTGCCCCCGGAACATGCAGAATACGGCGTCGATCATCGGACAGGCCGCCTCGCCCGGACCGCTAGGTGCGTGGCGCGCGCTGGTCGAAACCGGTGCCCTGAGCCCGGACGACTCGCAGCGCCTGGCGGTCGAGCGCCTGCAGGATCTTTGGGTGAAGCTGCGCGGTTACGATCCCGGGCCGGGCCAGCAATCCTCGGGCCTGCTGACCCGCCTGCTCCGCCGGCGCCCCGCAGAGGGCGCGCCGGACGGGCGGCCAAACGGTCTATACCTCGTGGGCGAGGTGGGCCGTGGCAAATCGATGCTGATGGACATGTTCTTCGGTTGCGCCGAAGTCGCCCGCAAACGGCGCGTGCACTTCCACCGCTTCATGCAGGAGCAGCACGCCCGCCTGCACACCTGGAAGAAGACCAACCCCGAGGGCGCGGATCCCATCCCGCCGCTCGCCGACGCGATCGCCGCCGAAGCCGCCCTGCTGTGCTTCGACGAGTTCCAGGTGAACGACATCGTGGACGCCATGATTCTGGGCCGCCTGTTCGCCGCCCTGTTCGACCGCGGCGTGGTGGTCGTGGCCACCTCGAATACGCTGCCCGCGGATCTGTTCCGCGGCCGGCCTGGGCGCGACGCGTTCCTGCCCTTCATCGCCCTGCTGGAACAGCGGCTGGACGTGCTGGTCCTGCAAGGCGAGCGCGACTTCCGCCGCGCCCGGCTGCGCGGCATGGCGGTGTGGCACGTGCCCACCGGCGCACGTTCGGACGCCCGGCTGGATGAGGCGTTCCGCCAACTCACCGGCGGCGCGCCAGCCGGCCCGGACCGGCTGCTGGTGATGGGCCGCCGCCTGGACGTGCCGCTGGCCGCCGCGGGCGTCGCCCGATTCGATTTCTCGACGCTCTGCGGCACCGCACTCGGCGCTGGCGACTACCTGGCCCTGGCCACGCACTTCCACGCGCTGGTGCTGGATGCCGTGCCGCGGCTCTCGCCCGATAATTACGACGAGGCGCGGCGGTTCATCGTGCTGGTGGACGCGCTGTATGATCACAGGGTGAAGCTGGTGGCCTCGGCGGATGCGGCGCCGGACCAGTTGTATCGCCGGGGCGAGGGAGCGCAGGCGTTCGAGCGTACGGCTTCGCGGCTGGAGGAGATGCAGAGTCAGGAATACCTGGCTTTGGCGCATCTGACGTAGGCGAGGAAGGCCTTCTTTTTTGAAAAAAAGAAGCAAAAAACTTTTGTTCCTCCGCCTGCACCAAGGCCTTGTCTGGTTCCTATAAGCGCGCGCCCTGGCAGGACGAGCGCGCGCATTCGGGCAGGCGGGAGGAGTAAAAGTTTTTTTCTTTTTTCTTCAAAAAAGAAGGCCTGCCTTTCTTCCCCGCCCGTGAACCACTGATTCATCATTAGCTTATTGACGGAGTCTCAGGAACTAAATTAGAACGTCCGTAGAGTTGCCGGTTTGTTCACCCGCCCAAGGCAATTTGGGGGCGGAAAACACAGCACGAGGCCCACCCATGTTGACCCGCAAGCAGCACGAACTGCTCAGCTTCATCGACAGCCATCTCAAGGAGACCGGCGTTTCGCCGAGCTTCGAGGAGATGAAGGAGGCGCTCTCCCTGCGCTCCAAGTCCGGCATACACCGGCTCATCTCGGCGCTGGAGGAGCGTGGCTTCCTGCGCCGGCACCACCACCGGGCGCGTGCGCTGGAGGTGGTGAAGCTGCCGGAGAACATGGCGCACCAGGCGCTGCCCGTCCGGCGCGAGGGCGCCAAGCCTGCGCCGGCCGCCCCTGGTTTCTCGCCCAACGTGATACGCGGGGATTTCTCGGCGCGGCTGCCTGGCGTGCGCGCCGCGCAGGATGCGGCGGCCATCTCCATGCCGCTGTATGGCCGCATCGCCGCCGGCCAGGCGATCGAGGCGTTGCGCGACGACGGGGTGCACATCGAGGTGCCGATGGCGATACTGGGCGCCGGCGAGCATTTCGCGCTGGAAGTGGCCGGCGACTCGATGATCGAGGCGGGCATACTGGATGGCGACACGGTGATCATACGCAAGGGCGACAAGGCCGACACCGGTCAGATCGTGGTGGCGCTGATCGACGAGAACGAGGTGACGCTGAAGCGCATACGCAAGCGCGGCAACTCCATCGCGCTGGAGCCGGCAAACGCCAAATACGAGCCGCGCCTGCTGCCGGTGGACAAGGTGCGCGTGCAGGGACGGCTTGTGGCGCTGCTTCGGAAGTATTAGCCGGGCGCGTGAGCACTGACCCGCATTTCTACGAACCCGCCCTTGGCCACGGCCTGGCGCACGATCCGATCAGCGCGATCATCGGCCCGCGCCCGATCGGCTGGATCTCGTCGCGCGGGAAAAACGGGTCGGTAAACCTCGCGCCCTATAGTTTCTTCAACATGTTCAACTACCATCCGCCGATCATCGGGTTCGCCAGCGTGGGTGCGAAGGATACGCTGCGCAACGTGCAGGAGACCGGCGTGTTCGCCTGGAACCTGGCCACCCGCGCGCTGGCCGAGCCGATGAACGCGAGCTGTGCGCCGGTGCCTTACGGGCAGGACGAGTTCACGCTGGGTGGCCTGACCCAGGCGACATGCCGGCTGATCGACGTGCCGCGCGTGGCGGAAAGCCCGGTGAATTTCGAGTGCCGCGTGGCTGACGTCGTGCAGCTGAAAGGCTGGCAGGGCGGGTTGGCGCAGTCCTGGCTGGTGCTGGGCGAAGTTGTGGGCGTGCACATCGCCCAGAGCGTACTGGTGGACGGGGTGTTCGACACGTTCGGCGTGGGCATCATCCAGCGCGGCGGGGGGCCTACGGCTTACGCGGAGCTACGGGCGGATAGCCGGTTCGATATGAAGCGGCCTGGGTAGAAGAAGAAAGCAAGCAGTCCTTTTTTGAAAAAAAGGACCAAAAAACTTTTGCTTCCCCGCATCTGCAGCGGCCGGGCGTATCTAAAACATGCGGAGCGGCGGAATAGCGGAGGAACAAAAGTTTTTTGGTCCTTTTTTTCCAAAAAAGGACAGCTTGCTTCCTTGCTGCATAAGGACATGCCG
>CAXTVW010000123.1:0-10240 GCA_964247675.1 uncultured Acetobacteraceae bacterium | reverse complement strand
TCCCCGCATTGGCCGGGGCTTTGCTTTTTTCTGAGGCGTTCTGTTCGTGGTAGCCACAATTCTATGGATTGGATCGAACGGCGGCGTTTATTGTCGGCGCCGCACATGTTGCCGCTCGCGGGTTTCGTGCAAACGCTGCGCTCGCAAGCCGGCTTGTTCGTGCCGGACTTTGATCCGCTCGATGGCGGGACCGGCGCGCGGCTGCTGCTGGTGCTCGAAAAACCGGGCCCCACGGTAGCGCCGCCAACCGGCTCCGGCTTCGTATCGCGCGACAATCCGACAGAGACCGCGCGTGCCATACGCGAAGGCATGGCAACCGCCGCGGTGCCGCGCGAAAGGATGGCCATCTGGAATACCGTGCCATGGTGGAACGGCACCATGCGCGTGCGCGTGGCCGAAGCGCGGGCCGGTTCGGCTGCTTTGGAAACACTGTTACCCCTGCTGCCATCCTTACGTTGCGTGGTGCTTTCCGGCGCAGTCGCAAGGCGTTTCGGGGCACCCGTCTGCGCGCGAGCGGGCGTGCGCGTGTTCGAATGCGTGCACCCCTCGCCGAACGCGCGCGCCGGCCCGGCGACGAGTGCTGCGTGGCGGGCGTTGCCGGATGTCTGGCGGGCGGCTTGGGAAGCTGCAAAGTAAGCAAGCAAGGCCTTCTTTTTTGAAAAAAAGAAGCAAAAAACTTTTGGTCCCTGTCGGCGGCTGTTGAACGGTCCGCGACAGCGGAGTCAAAAGTTTTTTGCTTCTTTTTTTCAAAGAAGAAGGCCTTGCTTGCCTTACTGCTTAACCACCTTAGGCGGCAAATCCAGCTTCAAAGACAACTCCTTCAGCCGCGCCGCATCCACCCCCGCCGGCGCGCCCATCAGCAAATCCTCGCCCTGTTGGTTCAGCGGGAACAGGATCACCTCGCGTATGTTCGGCTCCTCGGCCAGCAGCATCACCATGCGGTCGATACCTGGTGCCGACCCGCCATGCGGCGGCGCGCCGTAGCGGAACGCGTTCAGCATGCCGCCGAAGCGCGCTTCCACATCTTCCTGCGTGTAGCCGGCGATTTCGAAGGCGCGTATCATGATGTCCGGCCGGTGGTTGCGTATGGCGCCGGACGACAGTTCGATACCGTTGCAGACGATGTCGTATTGGAAGGCCTTTATCAGCAGCGGGTCCATGGTCGTCAGCGCGTCCATGCCGCCTTGCGGCATGCTGAACGGGTTGTGCGAGAAGTCGATGCGGCTGGTCTCTTCGTTCAGCTCGTACATCGGGAAGTCCACCACCCAGCAGAAGCGGAAAGCATCTTTCTCGATAAGCTCGAGCTCCTGGCCGATGCGGGTGCGCACGGCACCGGCAAACTTGGCGGCCGTCTCGTGCGCGCCGGCGGCGAAGAACACTGCGTCGCCGGGTGCCAGGTTGCAGGCGGTGCGTATGGCTTCCAGCCGGTCCGCTTCCAGGTTCTTCGCGATCGGGCCTTTCGCGCCGTCGGCTTCGAAGATGATGTAGCCGAGGCCGCCCGCACCTTCGGCGCGCGCCCACTCGTTCAGCTTGTCGAAGAAGCCGCGCGGGCGCGGGCCTGCGCCGGGCGCCGGAATGGCACGCACGATGCCGCCGCCTGCCGCAATCTTGGCGAACAGGCCGAAGCCGCTGCCGGCAAAATGCGCGGTGACGTCGGTGATGCGCAGCGGGTTCCGCAGGTCCGGCTTGTCGGAACCGTATTCCAGCAGCGCGGTGTCATAGGCGATGCGTTGGAAGGGCGGTTTGTCCACGCTGCGGCCGCGGGCGAACTCCTCGAACAGGCCGCCGATGACCGGCTCGATGGTGGCGAACACGTCTTCCTGCGTCACGTAGCTCATCTCGAAATCGAGCTGGTAGAACTCGCCCGGCGAGCGGTCCGCGCGGCTGGCTTCGTCGCGGAAACAGGGGGCTATCTGGAAGTAGCGGTCGAAGCCGGCCACCATCAGCAATTGCTTGAACTGCTGCGGCGCCTGCGGCAGCGCGTAGAACTTTCCGGGATGGTTGCGCGCCGGCACCAGGAAGTCGCGCGCGCCCTCAGGCGAGCTGGCGGTCAGGATGGGCGTCTGGAATTCGGTGAAGCCCTGCTCCGTCATGCGCCGGCGCAGCGAGGCGATGACATGCGCGCGCAGCATCATGTTGGTATGCGTGCGCTCGCGCCGCAGGTCGATGTAGCGGTAGGTCAGGCGTGTCTCGTCCGAGTAGGTCTCGGCGCCGGCCACCTGCATGGGCAGCACGTCCGCGGTCGATTGCACGGTGATGTCCTGCGCGCGCAGCTCGATGTCACCGGTTGGCAGACGCGGGTTTCGCGTGGCCGCCTCGCGCGCCACCACTTCGCCTGTTACCGTGATGCAGGACTCCACCCGCAGCGCGTCCGCGGTGGCCAGCGCTGCGGAGCCGTGCGGAAAGACGATCTGCGTCAGGCCGTAATGGTCGCGCAAATCGATGAACAGCAATCCGCCATGGTCGCGCTTGCTGTGCACCCAGCCGGACAGGCGGGCGGTGCTGCCGGCGTCGGAAGCGCGCAGCGCGCCGCAGGTGTGGGTCCGATAAGTATGCATGAAGAGCCTTCGCGTGGTGAGCTGTCTGCCGAACCCGCCTTGCGGCGATCTGGCGCGCCGGGTTTGGCAGACAGCTCGGGTTGGCGCCGTTATACGGTGCCGAGATCAAGGGGAAAACATCGCCCGGCCGAGGACCATGGCGTTCCGGCCAGGTTCGGGGGCTGGTCTCTTGCTGATCCTGTAGGCTAAAGTATCAGATGACCCGATCCCCCCGCGAGACCTTCGCGGCCCCCGTCCTCGTCACCGACACCCCCACTCTGGCCGCCCTCTGCCAACGCCTGGCGGGCGAACCCTACGTGACGGTCGACACCGAATTCATGCGCGAGCGGACCTACTGGCCCGAACTCTGCGTCGTCCAGCTCGGCGGCACATCGGACGTGGCCGTGGTCGATGCCCTGGCGCCGGGGCTGGACCTCGCCCCGTTGGGCGCGCTGCTGGCCAACCCCGGCGTGGTGAAAGTGTTCCACGCCGCGCGCCAGGACGTGGAAATCTTCCTGCAACTGTTCGGCGCCGTGCCGGTCCCGCTGTTCGACACCCAGGTCGCCGCCATGGTGGCCGGCTTCGGCGACCAGGTTGGCTACGACAGCCTGGTGGCAGGCCTCGCCGGCGGCCAGATCGATAAGGCGCATCGCTTCTCCGACTGGTCCGCCCGGCCGCTGAGCCACGCCCAGGTGGCCTACGCGGCCGCCGACGTGACGCATTTGCGCACCGTCTACGAGCGCCTGACCGCCAGGCTGGAACGTGAAGGCCGCGCGGCCTGGGTGGCCGAGGAGCTGGCCGCCTTGGCCGAACCCGCCACCTACCGTCCGGATCCGGAGACCATGTGGGAGCGCCTCCGCCCACGCACCACGAACCGCCGCATGCTGGGCGCCCTGCGCGCCATCGCCGCCTGGCGGGAGCGCGAGGCGCAGCGCATCAACATCCCCCGCCAGCGCCTGGTGCGCGACGAAAGCCTGCTGGAGATCGCCGCCACCGCGCCGCGCGACGTGGACACGCTGGGCCGGATACGCGGCGTCACCCGCGGCTTCGCGGAAGGCCAGACCGGGCAGTCCTTGCTGTCGGCCATCCAGGAAGCCAACGCGCTGCCGGAGGACGCCCTGCCGGAAGCCCGCGCCGCCCGCGAAGGCGCCCGCCCGTCTCCCGCGCTGGTGGCGTTGCTGAAGGTGCTGCTGGCGGAAAAGGCCGACAGCCATGACGTGGCGCCTAAGCTGCTGGCCTCTTCGGACGACATCGACCGGCTGGCCTGCGAGGAGTCGCCGGACATCCCGGCTTTGCATGGGTGGCGCCTGGGCGTGTTCGGCGAGGACGCGCTGGCGCTGAAGCAGGGGCGTATTGCGCTGGGCGTGGCTGGGAAGCGGATCAAGCTGATACGGTCTTAAGCAAGCAAGGCCTTCTTTTTTGAGAAAAAGAAGCAAAAAACTTTTGCTCCTCCGCCTGCACCATGGCCTTGCCTGATTCGGCCAGTGCGCGCTTTTTGCAGAACCGGAAAGCGCCTCGATGCAGGCGCGGGAACAAAGTTTTCGCTTCTTTTTTCAAAAGAAGGCCTTGCCTTCCTGGCTACCTGAAATCCACCACCACCGGCTCCGCACCACCAAACGCCGCTGTAACCGTGCTACCCGCCGGCGCCGCCGTCTTCCCGGTCCACGATCCGCACGTCACCACCTGCCCCGCACGCAGCCCGCCCGCCCAACTGGCACCCACATTGGCCAGCCAGATCATCAGCCGCACCATGTCGCCCGCCGGGTTGCCCACCGCGTGCCGCTCAGGCCCGCCCGCGATCGTCTGCGTCACCGGCAGGCTGGCGAAGTCCGCATCCCGCCAGCCCAGGATCGGCGCACCCACGGCATACCCGCCCGTCTGTATGAAATCCGCCAGTATCGCCAAGGCACCCGCCGCTGCCGGGTCCGCAAAGCGCGACTGCAGCACCTCGATCCCAGGACGGCACGTGCCGACCGCGGCCAGCACCTCGGCTCTACTATACGGCGCCGCACGAGGCGGCAGGTCGGTTGCCAGCACGAAGCAGATCTCCGACTCCACCTCGCGCTGCGTGAACACCGCCGGATCGAACCGGCACGGCGCCTGCTGGATGCCGGCCTTCGGCATCGGCGCGCAGGTGATCGGTCCGTCCGGGGCAGGCGAGCCCACCTTCCAGCCGCCTATCTCGCCCAGCTCCGCCATCACAAGGGCCTGCACGCGATATGCTTGCGCTTCGTCGGTGGGCGCTTCGGCGCTGGTTATCAGGGTGCCTTGCCTGGCGTCTAACAGTAGGGCGGCTAGGTCTTCGTCTGTCATTCGGCATCCTTACGAAAGAAAAAACCAGCTTTCTCCGGAAAAAGAACCCGCATCTGCACCAGCTGGCCGCCACAGGAAACACCGAAGCGCTGGCAGCGTCGGAGGAACAAAAGTTTTTTGCTTCTTTTTTCGAAAAAGAAGGCCTTCCTCGCTTTGCTTGCCTTTCCCCACCCCATGCCCGACAACCCGCCCACCATGCAGGTCATCACCGATTGGGCAGCCACGCCCGCCCACGCGCGCGGCGCCACCGTGGCGCTCGGCAACTTCGATGGCGTGCATCTCGGCCACGCCCACCTCATACGCGCCGCCCACGCCGCCCGCCCGGACGCTCCCCTTGCCGTGCTCACCTTCGAGCCGCACCCGCGCGAACTGTTCCGGCCGGACGACCCGCCGTTCCGCCTCTCTTTGCCGAGCGAGCGCCAGGCTGCACTGGCAGCTCTGGGGGTGAAACTGGTGTACGAGCTGCCGTTCACGAACGCCTTTTCCCACCTGACCGCCGAGCGCTTCATCGAAGACGTGCTACACCGCGGTATCGGCGCCGCCCACCTCGCCTGCGGCCCGGATTTCGCCTTCGGCCACCGTCGCGGCGGTGACGTGACGCTTCTTGCTGCGAGCGCCGAACAACTGGGCATGGGCATCACCCTCGTGCCGCCGCTGACCGACGCGCAGGGGCCGCTGAGCTCCACCCGCATACGCCGCGTGCTGCAGGACGGCTATCCCGCACGCGCCACCGCCGAGCTGGGCCGCCCCTGGGCCATACGCGGCGAGGTAGCGCATGGCGACAAGCGCGGCCGCACCATCGGCTTTCCTACCGCCAACGTCGCACTCGGCCGCCATCTGGAGCCAGCCCGCGGCGTGTACGCCGTGATGGTGCGCCTGGCGGACGGCACCACGCATCGCGGTGTGGCCAATATCGGCCGCCGCCCGACCGTGGCGGACGGGACGCAGAGCCGGCTGGAGGTGCACCTGTTCGATTTCGACGGCGACCTTTACGGCCAGGAGATTTCCGTGGCGCTACACGCGTTCCTGCGCGCCGAGCAGAAGTTCGACAGTTTCGACGCACTGCGCGCGCAGATCGTGACCGATGCCGACGAGGCGCGCGCCATTCTGGATCGTGCGTTGCTGCCGATTGCCTGATATCGGCTCGCGTTTCGGACGGAAGACAAGAAAGCAGTTCTTTTTCGAAAAAAAGAACCAAAAAACTTTTGTCTCCATCGGGTGCGCGTTATCGAGGCGCACGCTTCAACGTTCCCGCGACAGCGGACCAAAAGCTTTTTGCTTCTTTTTCTCGAAAAAGAAGGCCTTCCTTCCTTTGACCGACGGACCTACCCCTCGATGACCGAACGAGACTACCGCGACACCGTCTTCCTGCCGGCGACACCGTTCCCGATGCGCGGCGACCTGCCAAAGCGCGAGCCGGCGATCCTCGCGCGTTGGGAGCAGACCGGCCTGTTCGCGCAGCTTCGCGCACAGGGCGAGGCACGCGAGAAATTCATCCTGCATGACGGCCCGCCTTACGCCAACGGCAACATCCATATCGGCCATGCGCTGAACAAGATACTGAAGGACGTGATCAACCGCGCGCGCCAGATGGCGGGCTATGACGCCTATTACGTGCCTGGCTGGGATTGCCACGGCCTGCCGATCGAGTGGCAGATCGAGGAAAAATACCGCAAATCCGGCCGCGACAAGGATGACGTGCCGATACTGCAGTTCCGCGCCGAATGCCGCGAGCACGCGCAGAAATGGCTGGACGTGCAGGCTGACGAGTTCAAGCGCCTCGGCATCTCCGCCGACTGGGCCAACCGTTACGCCACGATGGATTTCTCGGCTGAGGCGGCGATCGCGTCGGAGATCCACCGCTTCGCCAGCAACGGCGCGCTGTATCGTGGCCTGCGCCCGGTTCTGTGGAGCGTGGTGGAAAAGACCGCGCTGGCGGAAGCGGAGGTGGAATACGCCGACCACACCAGCACCACCATCTGGGTGCGGTTCCCTGTGATAACGCCAGGCACGTTGCAGGGTGCGGCAATCGTCATCTGGACCACCACGCCCTGGACGATCCCCGGCAACCGCGCGCTCGCCTATGGCGCGGAGATCGAATATGCGCGCATACAGGTCGATGCCGTCAGCGAAGAGAGCCTGTGCCTGCCTGGCGAGTCCTTGCTTGTTGCGCTGGCGCTGCTGCCGAAGTTCCTGGAAGATTCCGGGATCACCCTGCATCACGTGCTGCACGTGCATAAAGGCGCCGAACTCGCCGGCGTGCTGTGCGCGCATCCCTTGCGCGGCCAGGGCTACGATTTCGACGTGCCGCTGCTGGCAGGCGATTTCGTCACCACCGACCAGGGCACCGGCTTCGTGCACCAGGCGCCGGCGCATGGCGAGGACGATTTCGCATTGTGCCGCGCGCACGGCATCGGCGTGCCTGAAACCGTCGCCGATGACGGCACCTATTTCGCCTGGGTCCCGCTTTTCGCCGGCGTGCACGTGTTCCGCGCCGCCAAGCCCGTCTGCGAGGCGCTCACCGACGCCGGCGGCCTGGTGAAACAGGGCACCATCGTCCACTCTTACCCGCATTCCTGGCGCAGCAAGGCGCCGCTGATCTTCCGCGCCACGCCGCAATGGTTCATCCGCATGGATGGCGAGGAGCACATACGCGACCGCGCGCTGCAGGCGATCGCAGCGACGCATTTCGTGCCCGAAGCCGGCCGCAACCGCCTGGCCAGCATGGTCGCCAACCGTCCGGACTGGTGCATCAGCCGGCAGCGCGCCTGGGGCGTGCCGATCGCCATCTTCACCGAGAAACGCACCGGCGAGATCCTGCGCGACCCAGGCGTCATGGCCCGCACCATCGCCGCTTTCCGCGAAGAGGGTGCCGACGCGTGGTACGCCTCGCCGCCCGCGCGCTTCCTCGGTAACGACTACAACGCCGACGATTACGAGCAGGTGCGTGACATCGTCGACGTCTGGTTCGAATCAGGCTGCACCAACGTCTTCACGCTGATCGACCGCGGCCTGCGCTGGCCCGCCGACCTGTATCTGGAAGGCTCGGACCAGCATCGCGGCTGGTTCCAGTCCTCGCTGCTGGAGGGCATCGGGTCGCGCCAGCAGGCGCCGTTCCGCGCCATACTCACGCACGGCTTCACGCTGGACGAGCAGGGCCGCAAGCAGAGCAAGTCGCTGGGCAACGTCACGGCGCCGCAGAAAGTTACCGACGAATACGGCGCCGACATACTGCGCCTGTGGGTGATGAACGCGGACATCACCGAAGACCAGCGCATCGGCCGCGAAATCCTCAAACAGCAGGCCGAACTCTACCGCCGCCTGCGCAATACCCTGCGCTGGCTGCTGGGCTCGCTCGCCGGTTTCACCGAGGACGAACGCATCGCCACCACGGAAATGCCGGAGCTGGAGCGCTACATCCTGCACCGCGTAGCCGAGCTGGACACACGGCTGCGCCGCGCTATCGACACCCACGACTGGACCGGCGTGTACCCGGACATACACACATTCTGCAGCGCAGACCTCAGCGCGTTCTATTTCGACATACGCAAGGACACGCTCTATTGCGACCGTCCGGACGCCCCACGGCGCCGCGCCGCGCGCACGGTGCTGGACGTGCTGCACCGCTGCCTCGCCACCTGGCTCGCCCCCGTGCTCGTCTTCACCGCCGAGGAAGCCTGGTCCGTCCGCTTCGGCGACGCCGAAAGCGTGCACCTGCAAACCTTGCCCAGCATCCCCGAAACCTGGCGCGACCCCGCCCTCGCCGCGCGCTGGGCCCGCATACGCGACATCCGCCGCGACGTGACCACCGCCATCGAAGGCCTGCGCGCCTCCGGCGAGATCGGTGCTTCGCTGCAGGCCAGCGTGGCGCTCGGCGTGCACCCGGCCGAAGCCGGCCTGCTGCCCGCCGCCGAGTGGCAGGACATCGCCATCGTGTCCTCGCTCACCCTGTCCCACACCGACGCAGCGCCAGTCACCGTCGCCGTCACTCGCGCACCGGGCGAGAAATGCAACCGCTGCTGGCGCGTGCTGACCGAGGTCGGCAGCAACGTCGACCACCCCACGCTTTGCCTGCGCTGCACGGACGCCGTGGACCAGGTGGCCGCGCACGCATGACCCAGCGCGCCCGCATCCTCGCCGGCATAGTCCTCGCGGCAATCGTCCTGGCCGCCGACCAGGCCAGCAAATACGCCATCCTCCACATCCTGAACCTGCCGCAGCGGGGCGTAGTCCCGGTCCTTCCGCCGGCGCTGGATTTCGCCATGGTCTGGAACCACGGCGTCACCTTCGGCCTGCTGCAGGCCGGCCAGGGGCGCGGCCAGCTCATCCTGGCGGCCGTGGCCATAGCCGTCGTCGTGGGCCTGCTCGTCTGGCTGCGCCGTGCCGAGTCCCTGCTCACCGCGTGCGCCATCGGCGCCATCGCCGGCGGGGCCCTCGGCAACGTGGTGGACCGTGCCCGTTTCGGCATGGTGGTCGATTTCATCCACGTGCACTGGGCGGGGTGGGACCCGTTCCCGTTCGTGTTCAACGTGGGCGACTCGGCCATCGTGGTGGGCGTGGCCGCGCTGCTGCTGGAGGGCTTGCTGCCGAGCCCTGTGGGGCGCTTGCAGGCGCCGCCCCCTAAAGCGTAAGCAAGGCCTTCTTTTTTGAAAAAAAGAAGCAAAAAACTTTTGCTCCCTGTCGGCGGGTGCTGAAACACCCGCCCCCGGAAATAAAAGTTTTTTGGTCCTTTTCTTCAAAAAAGGACTGCTTGCTTCCTGTGAACGCAGGTTATGAGGATGACCATGTCCAGACAGCTCGCTTTAGCCGCCGCCCTAGCCACCCTCACCCTAGCCGGCTGCGGAGACGTGGAACGCACCTTCGGCCTGGTGAAGGACGCGCCGGACGAGTTCACCGTGCAGACCCAGGCACCGCTCTCCATGCCGCCCAGCTTCCAATTGAACTCGCCCACGCCGGGCGCGGACCGCCCGCAGAACGTGCGCAGTGACGCCGCGGCCGAAGCCGCCATTGCGCCCAGCACCGCGCTGGGCGGCGGCACGCGCACCGGCCCCACCACGCCTGGCCAGCAGGCGCTGGTGGCCGAAGCGGGCCCCGCGGCGCCGGCAAACATACGCGGCACGGTGAACGCCGAGGCCAAGCTGGACCGCCCGCCGCAAAGCCTGGCAGACCGGCTGATGTTCTGGCAGTCCGCCCCGCCGCCCGGCACCGTGATGGATCCTGCCAAGGAAAGCCAGCGCCTCCGCCAGAACGCGGCTTTGGGTCAGCCGGCCACGACTGGTGCTACGCCGATCATCCAGGACAAGCCGAAATCGAGCTTTCTGGGCGTGTTCTGATAGCAGGAAGCAAGCAAGGCCTTCTTTTTTGAAAAAAAGAAGCAAAAAACTTTTGCT
>CAXTVW010000122.1:0-10264 GCA_964247675.1 uncultured Acetobacteraceae bacterium | reverse complement strand
AGCGGAAGGAAGCAAGGCCTTCTTTTTTGAAAAAAAGAAGCAAAAAACTTTTACTACCCCGCATTTGCGCCAGTCGCGTATCTCCGGACAGACACGCCTGCTGCAAATGCGGGGAGTAAAAGTTTTGGCGAGTATCCGGGACTTGACACCAATAGGAATAATCTCCTACGCAGGACAGGTTTCCTTCTCCGGCATTTCTGCCAGCTTCGCCGCTCGCTTCACCTGTTTTCCGGTCGGTTCCTTCGCGCGCGCCTCAAAGCCGCCGTGGTTTTCGGTTGCATAAGCCTCGGCTTGTGCCCGAGCAGTTACGCCGCTGAATACGGCCTTCACGCGCTTGCCATGCTTGACTTTCCACAACGGCGGCTGGCGCTTGGTTTCGATGACTTGGGCGGTCATGGTGGCCCTTTCCCAAAAGTCCTAAACTAAACATCCACAATTTTTTCTGCGCCTCAACACAAAGATGTAATTTATTTTACTCTGCCTGTGCCGCACCAACTGTCGTCATCGTCAGGTGGATCGCTATAACCGGGAGCAAGGGCAAAAGGGTAGGGCAAGGGAGGCTCCGTCAGAAAGTTTCCTTCAGCCCAACTTCCAAAATTCCAAGTCAAAAGTTGGCTTCTGCTTACGGTTGGCATTTCAAGTGGTCGATGCCTAGAGCAGATTGCTACGCGCATCCGCAGAGCCAAGATTTCAGAGGGATCAAGTGCACCCGCAACAAAGTTTGGACACAAAACGGGTGCATTATCCTTTGGCGCAATCTCAATTACCGCAAGCTTATCAATGCCCATACGGAGATCTTGAAAGGTATTTCGACCGACTGTTTCCACAATAGGAAATTCGCATCTGTAGGCGACGACGTAAATGGTGAAAAACGCACTCTTGTTTGTTATAACAAAGGGCGTTTCCAATGCTAAAGGGAAAAAGCCTTGCGGCGCAGCAACGCTTGGGCTTACGGGAAAAGGAACTCCACCGAGGAGCCCAACAATGCTTGAATAGGCGCCAATCAACGCACTTGCAAACGCGACAACCGAAAGCGGAACAGCTATCGTTGGGTGAGAGCGCAACGATTGCCACATTAGCTGGAGTAGCTGCAGGCCTTTTGTCTTTTGTTTTTTTGGCAGCGGGGCTGGCGGTTGTCGCCGCCATTTTCCGCTTATGAACTTTTTTCCCGACACCGCTTCCGCCTCCCACGGCTCTTTTTGCGGGTCAGCACCGCGCTACCGCAGCACCGAAAATGTCAGAGTTGTTCCGATTGTTGTAGCGAAACTCGAACTCAGCCACGTAGAGCGGCAGATACTTAGCGGACACGTTGTGGAACGTGCCGAGAATGCCGCGCTTCAAGAGCGACCAGAAGCCGTCGATAGTTTGTGTGTGGACGTTGCCGCGCACGTATTCGCCACGGTGATGGCTGACGGTATCGTGAGCGAAGCCTTTCTTGGTCAGGTTGGTGTAAATCGGGCTTTCGTCGGTAGCGACGAGATCAACCTTTTCAGAAACGGCCTGACGGACGAAAGCCTCTGCCGTGTCCTTGTTCACGTTCGCGACCGCGCGAGCGACCAGTGTGCCCTTGCGGGTAACAGCGCCCATGACCGGGAACTTGTTAGCAGTACCGCTGCCGACCATCTTCTTGTCGCCGTGCCGGTTCTTGTTCTTGCCGCCCACGTAGGTCTCGTCAATTTCAACGATGCCAACCAGCTTGCGGAACTCAGGATCAACCAGAGCGGCGCGAACGCGGTGCGTCATGTAAAGAGCGGTTTCGTAGGAACCGAACCCAAGAACGCGCTTCACTTCAAGAGCGGCAACACCCTTTTTGCCGGTCAGCATCATGTAAATGACCTGGAACCACTTACGCAGGCCAACATTCGTGTTCTCAAACGGCGTGCCGACCAAGACAGAGAAGCGATAGCCGGTTGGCGAGCAAGCCCGGCACTGCCAGTGGAAGGGGCGGGCTTTGAGATGAGACAGCTTCGCATTGCCACAGCGGGGGCAGCAAACGCCCTGGGGCCAGCGGCGGGCGGTCAGATAGGCTTTGCAGGCTTCGTCCGTGGGGAACATTTCGTTGAATTGTTCGACCGTCATTTGCTGAGTGAACTTAGCCATAGGAGCGATCCCCGTGTCTAACAGGGAAGATAGGACGATAAGCCGTGCGTGTCAAGTACCGGATACTCGCCAAAGTTTTTTGCTTCTTTTTTTCAAAAAAGAAGGCCTTGCTTGCCTCCTAACCTCCCGCCCCTGATCGCCCACGCCGACTGGAGCAAGCACGCCGCCAAGCGCTGGATGACGGTGATCCCGCCAGGCGGCCCAGTCCAGGCTCCCGAACCGGTGGGTCCGCCCGAAACCCTGACCGCGCGCCTGCTCGCCTGCGCCGGCGGCGCCGGTGTGGCGCTGGGCCTGGATTGCCCGCTCGGGCTGCCGCGCGCCTATGCCCGCCTGCACGCGACCGCCGCGGATTTCCCATCCTTCCTGCGCGCGCTCGCGCCAGATGCGGCTTTCCTGGACGTGGCGGCGCATCTGGACGAGGTGTCCGCCGCCCGGCCGTTCTATCCGGCGCGCGGTGTGCTCGGCATGACCAGGCTGTCGCACGCGCGGGCGCTGGGCCTGGCGGACGCGACGGCGCTATGCCGGGCGTGTGACCGGGCAACGGCGGAGCGGCCGGCCGGCGCGCCGCTGTTCTGGACGCTCGGCGCAAACCAGTCCGGCAAGGCGGCGATCTCCGCCTGGGCAGGGCTGGTGGGGCCTGCGTTGCGCGACGGGGCGCGTCTCTGGCCGTTCGACGGAGACTTACGCGCGCTCGTCTCGCCCGGCCGGGTGGTGATCGCGGAGACGTACCCGGCCGAGGCCATGCGGCATCTGGGCGTGGTCCTGCGCGGCAGCAAGCGGCGCCAGGCGGACAGGGCGGCGTGCGCGCCGGCGCTGCTTGCGGCCATGCGGCGTCTGGATTCTGCCGCGGACGCCCGGTTATTGGCGGCGCTGCAGCAGGGTTTTGGCGCCGATACGGCCGGCGAGGACAGGTTCGACAGCCTACTTGGCGCGCTCTGCGTGCTGGGGGTGGCGTCCGGGCACCGGCCCGATGGCATCCCTGACGATGCATGGCTGCGGCGCTGGGAAGGATGGGTGCTGGGCCAGACGAGCCTGCCGGCTCCTCTGGACAAGACAGAATGAAACGATACCGCACCAAATAATCATCGTATCGTTCCACACTTATCCCGCGAGTATATTGTTGGGAAGAACAACTTGGCCGAGTATTCGTGTAGAAAACTCTGGATCGTTGCTGCCCATGCAAAGAACAGCGGAGCAGGATCACATCTTCGTTTTCTTGTTCTTTAACTAAAACGTGTTGAGACAGGCGTCTGCTCGTCGCGTATGAAGCAGCACTCAATAATTGCGAGGTTCACATGCGCAACGCAGTCGCCTTCATTACGCTCTCCGTAGTATCCGCCACCGCGCTGCAGGCGCATGCGAGCACGGTAACGGTGCAGAATACGACGGACGTCGTGGCCTACAGCGACGGCTCTTCGGGCGGCCCCACGAATTACTACGGCAACTCGGCCGTCGGCTCCTCGTCCATCGGCAGCAACTTCGAGACGTCGTCCCTGGCCTACACCACCACGCTGCTTGCCAACGGCAACTACTCGGTCGATCTGCAATACACCACGCTGTTCTCCGGCTCCGAGACGCTGAACAACCAGCAGATCTACTATCCGGACATCTTCCTGCGCACGCCGGACACCGGCTACAGCAACGCGCCGTTCAACTACGCCATCTCGCTCGGTGACGAGACGAAGAACGGCGGCCTGGCGGCAGGCTTTTACGCGATTTCGGGTGCCTCCAACTACCTCACATCGCAGCAGGTGTGGTCCGGCCGGTCAGGCTTCGTGTATGGCGGGCAATACACCAGCACCACCGCCTATCAGCCGGGAACGGCAGGCTATGTCGGCTATAACGCGCCGGTCGTGCTGACCTCCGGCACCAAGCTGGGCGCGGCCGCCATCACCACGGGGACAGCCGGCAGCGCCTACACCGTGTCGGCGAAGGTTACGCTGACCGCGGCGGAGGCGGCAGGCTTCATCGACGGCGCCGACGTTTTCTGGGGCACCGGCGATTGTGCCAACGGCGCCTTTCTGGCGGATTTCACACCGGCCGGCGGCGGTGGGCCGACGGGCGTCGTGCCGGAACCTGCGGCGCTGCTGCTGGTCGGCGTCGGCCTCGGCTGCATCGGCCTGGTCCGCCGCAAGCAGGCGTTCAGCTAAGTCGCGTTGCCGGGCGGTCCGGTGGATCGCCCGGCATCCTGAGGAGCTTCGTGGAGGGGCCGGCGTGACGCCGGCCCTTTTCTTTTCGCCTATCGCTTAGCGGAGTGCGTGGGGCGCGTCAGCCGCCCGGGGCTTTCAAAACAGGACTGCTTTCTTCCTCTCGCACGAGTCCGCTTGACGGCGGATGCTAGCCAGAACAAAATGCGAACATGCCCGCCACCCACCCCCCAGTCACTGACCTGGACAGCCTGCGCCGCCGCGTACGCATGCTGGAGCGCCCGGCCGCACGCCCAGCACAGGTGACGGGCTTCGGCGTGCCCGAAATCGACGCGCATCTGCCCGAAGGCGGCCTGGCCTGCGGCACGCTGCACGAGGTGGAAGGCGGCGGCGTGGACGCGATCCCTGCCGCCTGCGCCGCCCTGTTCACCGCCGGCATCCTGGCGCGCATGGACCGCAGCGTGCTGTGGTGCGCCGCCACCGACGATCTGTTCGCCCCCGGCCTGGCCTGTGCCGGCCTGCATCCGGACCGCGTGATACACGCCCGCGCCGCCGACGAGCAAAGCGTGCTCCTGGTGATGGAGGAGGCGCTGCGCCACCAGGGCCTCTCCGGCGTGGTGGGCGAGCTTTGGCGCCTGCCGATGACCGCGTCCCGCCGCCTGGTGCTGGCCGCAGAGAAATCCGGCGTGATGGCGATAGCCCTGCGCCGGCGCCGCGAGGGCCGCCTGGAGGAGACCGGGCTGACCGCGGCCGCCACACGCTGGCGGATCACGCCCGTGCCCTCCGCGCCGCTGCCCGTGCCAGGGCTGGGGCGGGCGCGCTGGCAGGTGGACCTCACGCGCTGCCGCGGCGCCGAAACCAGAACTTGGAACATGGAGGCATGTGATGCGCAGGGTCGTCTCTCTCTATCTGCCGAGCTGGCCGACCGACCGGCTGCACAAGCAGGACGCCCCGCTGCACAAAACCCCGCTGGACAAAACCACGCCGCACGAAACCACGCCGCATGATGCGCGCCCCATGCTGACCGCCGCGCGCGAAGGCGGCCGCCGCGTGGTGGCGGCGGTGGATGCGCGCGCCGCCGCGTGCGGCCTGCGCGCCGGCATGGCAGTGGCGCACGCCCAGGCGCTGGTGCCCGATTTGCGCATAGAAGAAGCTGCCCCCGCCGAGGACCGCGCCGCACTCGCCCGGCTCTCCGCCTGGTGCCTGCGCCAGTTCAGCCCGCTCTCCGCCGCCTGCCCGCCGGACGGCGTGTGGATGGACGTGACCGGCTGCACCCATCTGTGGGCCGGCGACGAGGCCGGCCTGCTGGCCGCACTCACCGGCCGGCTGGCGGAAGCCGGCATCGCCGCACGCGCCGCGCTGGCCGACACGCCCGGCGCCGCCCACGCGCTGGCCCGATACGGGCGCGATCCGCTTTGTGTGGCCCCGCCAGGCGGCGTGCGCGCGGCATTGGCAAAGCTGCCGACCGCCGCGCTGCGCCTGGAGCCCGATACGGTGCAGGCCCTGCGCACCCTGGGCTTTGACACGGTGGGCCAGCTCCTGGCCGCCCCGCGCGCCCCGCTGGCCAAACGCTTCGGCGCCACCGTGCTGAAACGCCTGGACCAGGCCACCGGCGCCGTGCCCGAGCCGATAGAACCCGCGCCGGACCCCGGCCTGCCGCGCGCCCGCCAGGGCTTTCCCGAACCCATCGCCACGCCGGACGACCTGGCGCGCGCCACCCTCCTGCTGGCCGAAAGCCTGTGCGCCAAGCTGGCCAAGCGGGGCCTGGGCGCTTCCCGCCTGGACCTGGTGTTCCACCGCGTGGACGGCGCCGCCCAGGCGATACGCATAGGCACCGCCGCCGCCACGCGGGACGCCGCCCACCTGGTCCGCCTGCTGCAGCCGCGCCTGGAGACGATAGACCCCGGCTTCGGCATAGAGGCGATGATGCTGACCGCATCCCTGACCGCCCGCCTGGACGCCCGCCAAACGCTGAGCGAACTCTGCGCGGAGGCCAGCGGCCCAGACCTGTCCGGCCTGGTGGACGCCCTGCTCAACCGCCTGGGCGAGCACGCGGTGTTCCGCACCGCGCCGGTGGAAAGCGACGTCCCCGAGCGCAGCGTGCGCGCCGTCGCACCGCTGTCGCGCGCCGAGGGTGCGGACTGGCCGGACCGCCTGCCGCGGCCGCCGCGTCTGTTCTCCCCGCCCAGGCGCATCGAGGCGATGGCCCTGCTGCCGGACCACGCGCCGGCCATGTTCACCTGGCGCAAGCGCGCGCACCGCGTGAAGCGTGCCGACGGGCCGGAGCGGGTGTTCGGCGAGTGGTGGCGCGATGAGGCGGAGATCTGGGCCGTGCGGGATTATTTCGCCGTGGAGGACGAGGCGGGGCAGCGGTTCTGGTTGTTCCGTAGGGGGGATGGGGAGGCTGCGGTTACCGGGGATTTGAGTTGGTTTTTGCATGGCATGTTTGGGTGAGGAAGGAAGGCCTTCTTTTTTGAAAAAAAGAAGCAAAAAACTTTTGCTCCGCTGTCGCGAACCTGTCCTGCGAGTCCGCGACAGCCGTAGTAAAAGTTTTTTGGTTCTTTTTTTCAAAAAAGAACTGCTTGCTTTCTGCTGATGTACACAGAACTCCAAATAACCTCCAACTACTCCTTCCTGCGCGGCGCCTCCCACGTGGAAGAGCTGCTGGCGCAAGCGAAGCTGTTCGAATACAGCGCGATCGCCATCACCGACCGCAACTCGCTCGCCGGCATAGCGCGCGCGCACCAGCGGGCGGACGAGGCCGGCATACGGCTGATCATAGGCTGCCGGCTGGACCTCGAATGCGGCACCGCCGTGCTGGTGTATCCGACGGACCGCGCCGCCTATGCGCGCCTGTGCCGGCTGCTCAGCATCGGCAAGGGCCGCGCCGGCAAGGGGGCGTGCCGGCTGGAGTGGAGCGATCTGGTCGCGCAGGGCGAGGGGCAGATCGCGATCCTGCTTTCAGATGAGGCGGATGAGGACCTGCGCGCAAACCTGTCGCGTTTGGCTGCGTCGTTCAAGGACCGCGCCTACCTTTCGCTGAGTTTGCAGCGCCGCCCTGGTGATTCGCTGCGCCTGCACAGACTGTCCCAACTGGCGCAGACCATGCGCGTGCCGACAGTGGTGACGAATGATGTGTTGTATCACGATCCGCGCCGGCGCGTGTTGCAGGATGTGGTCACGTGCATACGCGAGGGCTGCACGATAGACGATTCCGGCTTTCGCCGCAGCCGTTTCGCCGAACGCCACCTGAAGGCGCCCGAGGAGATGGCAAGGCTGTTCGCCGCCTATCCCGAAGCTGTGGCACGCTCTTCGCAAATTGCCGAGCAGTGCAGATTCAATCTTCGCGAACTGTGCTACCAGTATCCGCACGAAATCGAGGCGGGCGAGGGCGCGCAGGAGCGGCTCGAGCGCCTGACATGGCAGGGTGCCGCAAGCAAGTTCGGTTGTGTGCCGGAGAAGGTTGCCGTGCAGATCAGGCGTGAACTCGCCCTTGTTGCGGAGATGCGCTACGCGCCGTATTTCCTCACCGTCTACAACATCGTCAACTTCGCCAGGTCGCGCGGCATATTGTGCCAGGGCCGCGGCAGTGCCGCCAACTCGGCCGTCTGCTACGTGCTTGGCATCACCGCCATCGATCCGATCCAGTCCAACCTGCTGTTCGAACGTTTCCTGAGCGGCGTCAGGCGCGAGCCGCCCGACATCGATGTGGATTTCGAGCACGAGCGCCGCGAGGAGGTCATACAATGGATCTACGAGACCTACGGCCGTGACCGCGCCGCCCTGTGCGCCACCGTCGCGCGCTACCGCTCACGCGGCGCGGTGCGCGAGGTGGGAAAGGTCCTGGGCCTGACCGAGGACGTGACCGCCGCACTCGCCGGCCAGGTGTGGGGCTGGAGCAGCGACGGCGTGGACGAGGAGCACGCCGAAGCTTTGCACCTGAACGTATCCGACCGCCGCCTGCGCATGACGCTGGAGATCGCCCGCGAGCTGATCGGCTTCCCCCGCCACCTCTCGCAGCACCCGGGCGGCTTCGTGCTGACGCAGGACCGCCTGGACACCCTGGTGCCGATCGAACCGGCCGCCATGGATGACCGCCAGGTGATCGAATGGGACAAGGACGACATCGACTACCTGCAATTCATGAAAGTCGATGTGCTGGGCCTGGGAATGCTCGGCTGCATGCGCCGCGCGTTCGACCTGCTGGCCGAACACCGCGGCGTGCAACTGGAAACCATGGCGGACGTGCCGACAGAAGATCCCGAGACATACAGGATGATCCAGCGGGCGGACACGATAGGCGTGTTCCAGATCGAAAGCCGCGCCCAGATGTCCATGCTGCCGCGTATGAAGCCGAAGGAGCTGTATGACCTGACGATACAGGTGGCCATCGTCCGCCCAGGCCCGATACAGGGCGACATGGTGCATCCCTATCTGCGCCGGCGCGACGGTTTGGAAAAAGCCGACCTGCCGACCGAAGAACTGCGCGCAGTCCTGGGAAAAACCTTGGGCGTGCCGCTGTTCCAGGAACAGGCGATGCAGGTAGCCATGGTGTGCGCCGGCTTCACCGCCACACAGGCCGACCAGCTACGCCGCGCGATGGCCACCTTCAAGGTCACAGGCGGCGTCAACAAGTTCCACACCGAGCTGATAGAAGGCATGGTCGCCCGAAACTATTCGCGCGAGTTCGCCGAACGCATCTTCAAGCAGATCGAAGGCTTCGGCAGCTACGGCTTTCCGGAGAGTCACGCGGCAAGTTTCGCGTTGATCGCCTACGCCAGCTCCTGGGTGAAATGCCACCACCCGGACGTGTTCGCCTGCGCCCTGCTGAACGCGCAGCCCATGGGTTTCTACGCACCGGCGCAGATCGTGCGCGATGCGCGCCAGCACGGTGTGGAAATCCGCCCCGTCAGCATCAACGAAAGCCGGTGGGACTGCACGCTGGAGCCAGGCGGCCGCACCCACGCCGTGAGGCTCGGCCTGCGCATGGCTAAAGGCCTGGCGGAAAAAGATGCCGGCCGCCTGCTAAGCACCCGCAATTGTGCCTACGAAAGCCTGACGGACCTACATCGGCGCACCCGCCTCCTGCCCGGCGCACTCGAACGCCTCGCCGAAGCCGACGCCTTCGCCTGCCTGGGCATCAGCCGCCGCCAGGCCTTGTGGGACGTGCGCGCGCTTGCCACAACGGACCTGCCGCTATTCGCCGGCCAAGAGGATTTCACCGAGACTGTCACAGCAATCACGCCCATGCAGCCTGGCCGCGAAGTGGTGGAGGACTACCGCACGCTCGGCCTGACCCTGCGCCGCCACCCGCTAAGCTTCCTACGCGCCGAACTCGCCGCCGACGGCATGATACGTGCGTCCGACCTGCCGCACACACGCGACGGCAGCCGCATACGCCTCGCCGGCATCGTGCTGGTCAGGCAGAAGCCGGGCAGCGCCAAAGGCGTGATGTTCATCACCATCGAAGATGAGACCGGCCACGCAAACCTTATCGTCTGGCCAGCGGTGTTCGAGCGCCAGCGGCGGCTTATCCTGTCGGCCGGGATGGTCGCGTGCCACGGCAAGCTGCAGCGCGAAGGCAGCGTGATCCATGTGATCGTGGAGCGGCTGGAGGATTACTCGGAGATGCTGCGCAGCGTCGGCGACAGGGATGATCCGTTCGTCGTGCGAACGGGGCGGGGGGATGAGGCGAAGCATGGCGGGGCGCCGGATGTTCGCGGGATCAAGGTTAGCACGCGGGATTTCAGGTGAAGGGAAGCAAGGCCTTCTTTTTTGAAGAAAAGAAGCAAAAAACTTTTGCTACCCCGACGCTACGAAGCAACCTGTTTGTAAGCCATACCCGGCTGGTGCAAATGCGGGGTAGTAAAAGTTTTTTGCTTCTTTTTTTCAAAAAAGAAGGCCTTGCTTCTTTACTTAAACGTGGAAGCTCTCCCCACACCCGCACCGCCCTTTCTCATTAGGATTGGTAAACGTAAACCCCGCGCTCAACGATTTCTGCTCGTAATTCATAACCG
>CAXTVW010000121.1:4816-10334 GCA_964247675.1 uncultured Acetobacteraceae bacterium | reverse complement strand
TGCTTCTTTTTCTCGAAAAAGAAGGCCTTCCTTCCTTGCTAGCCCCGATGACCCCAGGCCGCCGCCTGATGCGCCGCCTGCGCACCCTGATGCAGGCCGGCGACGTCCAGCTCGACGCGATCGTGGCCATAACAGCCGGCGAGCTGATTGCCGAGGTCTGCTCCGCCTACGCCCTGCGCCCAGGCGAGATACTCGAACTCCGCGCCACCCACGGCCTCAACGCGTCCGCCATCGGCCGCACCAGGCTGCGCGTGGGCGAGGGCATCGTGGGCCTGGTGGCCGCCACCGGCAGCCTGCTGAACCTGGCGGACGCGCAGAACCACCCCGCCTTCGCCTACCGTTCGGAGACCGGCGAGGAGCCTTACGCCTCCATGCTGGCTGTTCCCGTGCGCCGCGGCGGGCGCACGCTGGGCGTGCTGGTGGTGCAGAACCGCACCCCGCGCCACTACACCGACTACGAGACCGAAGTGCTCGAGACGGTGGCCATGCTGCTGACGGACCTGCTGGCGGCGGGCGGATCGGACACGCGCGAAGGCTTCGCCGGCAGCCTGCCGCGCCAGTTCGACGCGTCCATGCTCTCGCCGGGTATCGTGTTCGGCCAGGTCAGGCTGCACGGCGCCACCATCGCGCCGGATCAATTACTGGCGGACGATCCGAATGCCGAGCTGGCCCGGCTGCAGCACGCGCTGGGCGCGATGCGGAAGGGCCTGGACACGCTGATCGAGGCCCAGCTCCCCGCTTTGCTGCGCGACGGCGCCGGCGAGGCGCCGCGCGACATACTGGACGCGACACGCGCGGTTGCCGCCGATGACGGCTGGCTTCGGCGTGTCGCCGAAGCCGTGCAGGGCGGCCTGACCGCAGAGGCCGCCGTGCACCGCGTCGCCAACGGCTTCCGCGCCCGCATGCGCCGCATCGCGGACCCTTATCTGCGCGAGCGCCTGGCGGATCTGGAGGACCTTGCGGGCCGGCTGCTGGCCACGCTGGATGGCTCGGGCGAGGACAAGACGGACGTGGCGGGCGCCATCCTGCTGGTCCGCCGGCTTGGGCCCGCGCAATTGCTGGACTGGCACGCGCGCGGCATCGCCGGCGTGGTGATCGAGGAGGGCAGCGCCGGCGGGCACGCCGCCATCGTGGCGCGTGCGCTGGGCCTGCCGGCCGCCGGCGGCGCGCGCGGGGCGATGGACGCGGCCGAACCCGGCGACGAGGCGGTGCTGGACGCCGACGAGGGCACGCTGATCCTGCGCCCGGACCCGAGCGTGCGCGCCGCCTATGACGTGGCGCTCAGCGCGCGCGCCATACGCAGCGCCACCTGGGCGCAATTGCGCGATGCGCCCTCGGCCACGAAGGACGGCCACAGGTTCAAGCTGATGATGAACGCCGGCCTGGCCCTGGAGCTGGACCAGCTGCGCGTTACCGGCGCGGACGGCATCGGCCTGTTCCGCACCGAGATCGCCATGATGGCGCGCGGCGACATCCCCGACATCGCCGAGCAGACCGCCATCTACGCCCGCGTGCTGGACGTGGCCGGCGACCGCCCGGTCTATTTCCGCACGCTGGACCTGGGCAGCGACAAGCTGCTGCCGGACAGCCCGCGCGCGGAGGAGGAGAACCCGGCGATGGGCTGGCGCAGCCTGCGCGTCGGGTTGGACCGTCCGGCGATCCTGCGCCGGCAGCTGCGCGCCATGCTCCTCGCCGCCAATGGCCGCCCGCTCAGCGTGATGTTCCCGATGGTGGCCAGCATAAGCGAGTTCCGCCAGGCGCGCGGCCTGCTCTACACCGAAGCCGCGCGGATACGGCCGGCACCGGCCAAGCTTTCCATCGGCACGATGCTGGAGATACCCGCCTTGCTCTGGCAGTTGCCGGAGCTGATGGCCGAGGCCAACTTCGTCTCGATCGGCAGCAATGACCTGGTGCAGTTCGTCTTCGCCGCCGACCGCGGCACGCCCGCTCTGGCCGAACGCTACGATTTCCTCTCCGCCCCGATCCTGCGCCTGCTCCGCCAGGTGAGCGACGCGGCCCTGGCAGCCGGCACGCCGCTTTCGCTCTGCGGCGAAGCGGCATCCCGCCCGCTGGACGCGGCCGTGCTCCTGGCCTTGGGCGTGGACTGCCTGTCGATGTCGGCCAGCAGCCTGCTGCCGGTGAAGGAGGCGCTGACCGCCTTGGATTTGGGTGCCTTCCGCGCGTTTATGGAGACGCTGAAGCGGACCGCGGCGTCGCATTCCAGCTTGCGCGAGCCTGTGGCGGCCTGGGCTCGGGATCATGGGCTGAATGTCTAGGCAAGCAAGCAAGGCCTTCTTTTCTGAAGAAAAGAAGCAAAAGACTTTTGTTCCTCTCGACGCTGCAGCGTGCGCGCTCACAGGCGGCACCCGACTGCTGCAGATGCGCGGGTAGTTCCTTCTCTTAGGATCCAGCCAGCAGACGCGCCCGCCGCGCCTCCACCAGCTGCCACGCCAGCAGGATGGGCACGCCCAAGGCCACATCCCGCGCGCGCCGGAGCAGCGAGACCGCAAGCGCCAGTTCCGCCGGCTGCCCGAACAGCGGCGCCACGCCCGCATACGCCGCCTCCTGCACGCCCGCGTAACCAGGCACCAGGATCGCGGCGGCCAGCACCGCATGCAGAAGCGCCTCTATCCCCAGCGCCTCGGCAAAACTGATCTCCGCGCCAAGCAGCCGGAACGCGATGAAGCTGGCCATGCCGGTGCCGATCCAGGCGGTCAGATGCAGCGCCAGGGCAAGTGCGATGCGCCAGGGCTGGGCGTAGATGTCGGCGACATTGGCCTGCACGGCGGAGACCTGGCCGTCCAGGCTCGGGAACGCGTTGCCCAGCATGCGCCGGCTCAGCCGAAGCAGCGGCCTCGCCCCGCTGCGCTGCAGCCAGACGAAACCGAGCCCGCTGACAGCCGCGGCCGCCACGCCCGCGGCTACCGGCCACAGCAGCGCCGCATGCGGCTGCCTGGCCGCGAGCAGCAGCACCCCGATCAGCACCAGCGCGATTTGCGCCACGAACTCCGCCGTTAGATCCACCACGGTGGAGGCGGTGGCCTGCGGCCAGGTGATGCCGTGCAGGGTGACGGCGCGCGCGCCGAGCACGAACCCGCCCACCAGCGAGAACGGCAGCAGGCCGCCCGCCGCGTCCCGCACCATGCGGCCCCAGATGGCCACCCACGGCCGCCAGGCGCGGCTGGCCGGCAGCAGCACGAACCAGCCTAGCCCGAGGGCGGCGAACAGGACCATCTGCCAGGCGCAGACTAGCGCAAAACCAGGAGCGCCCACCGAGAGCAGGGCGCCGAGCACGCGGCCGAAGCCGAACCAGCCGACCAGCAACGTGGCGAGCAGAAGCCCTGCCAGGCCGAGCGCTACCGATACGGCGTGCAGTGTCTTGCGGTTGATCGGTGACTCCGGCTTCTAAGGAAGCGAGCAAGTAGTCCTTTTTTACAAAAAAAGACCAAAAAACTTGTGCTCCCTATCGGCGAGCCTTTCAGCAGCCGCCGACAGGCAGAAAAAGTTTTTTGCTTCTTTTTTGCAAAAAAGAAGGCCTTTCTTCCTGCCTACCCCGCCGGCACAACCACCCGCGCCTGCGCCCTGCGGTTCGCCTGCAGCGTATGACCGCGCCAGATCACTGCATCGCCCAGGAAGCTCGCCGCAATCTCCAGCACGGACAGCACGTCGCGCAGCGGCAGCAGCGCGGCCCGGCTACGCACCGCGCGCCGCGCCCGCCGGCGCCGCAGGCTGAGGTCTATGATGTCGGCCACGCCCGCGCGCAGCGCCCACACCAGCAGGAAGACGCCCACCTCCACGCGTCCGCCGGCCGAGACGAGCACCGCAAGCAACGCCCAGGCGAGCGGGAACTGCACCACGGACATGCCATGCGCCACCGGCGCCACCGTGCGTATGGTGCGCGCCCAGCGCAGCTCGTGCAGCCAGACGGCGCGAAGCGAGCGCTCCTGTACGGTGACCACCGGCATCGTCGGCGCGATACGCACCGCCAGGCCGAGCTGTCGCACCAGGCGGCCCAGCAGGTTGTCGTCGGCCAGATGCGGCACCAGCGCCGCCAGGCCGCCGGCCTGCTCCAGCGTATGGCGCCTGATGGCCATCGTGGTGCCGAGGCAATCCTGCCGGCCGACCGAGGCGCCGAGCAGCGCGCCCGGCAGGAACGAATGCGAGATGTGCATCGCACCCAGCTGGCCGGCGACGGCGCTGTGCACCGCCTCACCGCCACAGATCGCGGTGACCAGGCCGGTGCCGGGCGTCAGCAGGGTGGCGACGACCTGGCGGAGATAGTCCGGGCGCACGTGCAGGTCGCTGTCGCCGAACACCAGCGTCTCGTGGCGGGCGGTGGGCAGCATGTTCATCAGGTTGCTGATCTTGCGGTTCGGCCCGTGCAGCGCCCCGTCCACCACGATGTCGATCAGCCCTGGGAAGCGCGCCTGCAGGCGGCGGGCAACGTCCAGCGCAGGGTCGTTCCTGTCCTGCGCGCCGACGATCATCTGGAAAGCCGGATAGTCCTGCGTGCAGAAGGAGAGCAGCGCCGCCTCCAGCCCCGGCTCGTCGCCGCAAACCGGCTTGAGGACCGTGATCGCCGGCCAGACGGACGCGGTCTCCTCGGGTTTGCGCGCGAACGCCAGCACGGCCAGCAAGCCTGCCAGCGACTGCATGGTGCCGCAGGCGGCGATAAGCATCAGGACCAGCTCGATCACAGGGCGAAGCCCTGCTTCTCAAGCATTCTCTAGCAGCATCATGAACGCTCCCGTAACTTTGAGTCGAACTGTATCAGAAGCAACGCGAAGTTTCGTGTCGAATTTATGACGGGCGGGCGTCAATTCCGCTCGTGCGGCTGGCTGCGGCATACCATCGGAGCGCACCGGCCTCGGTTGCGGCCAGGCCGGGCGCTGCGCCTTTGCCGGCAATTTGCGCGTCCGGCTGGAAAACCACGCCCGGCTGGCGTCTTCTAGCTCCTGCGCGCCCGACCCTGTACAACGAACGCCATCGCTTCGGACCTAGAAAGCATGTCTGACACAGCACAACGCGAGGCAGCTCTCGCCCCTGCCGCAAAGTTGGGCGGCGAGTTGCGCGCCAGACGGCAAAGCCTTGGCTGGGAGCTGCCCGACCTGGCGCAGAGCCTGCGTATCCGCCAGCCCTACCTCGAGGCGATCGAGGCGGGCAGGATCGGGGAACTGCCCGGCCTCACATACGCGCTCGGTTTCGTGCGCGCCTACGCCACCGCGCTGGGCCTGCCCGGCGAGCAGATGGCCAGCCGGTTCCGCGCGGAGACAGGCGGGTCCACCATACGCCCTGCATTGAGTTTCCCGGCGCCGGTGCCGCAACGCGGCGTGCCGGCCGGCGCGCTTATGCTGCTCGGCCTGCTGATCCTGGCCGGCGCCTATTCCGGCTGGTATTACATGTCCGAACACCAGCGCACACCGGCCGAGACGGTGCCGCCGATCCCGGACCGCCTGCGCCCGGCCGTGCAGAAGCCGGCGCCGTCGCCGCAAGTCGCCTCGTTGTTGCCCACTGCGTC
>CAXTVW010000121.1:0-4716 GCA_964247675.1 uncultured Acetobacteraceae bacterium | reverse complement strand
CCTTGCTTGCTTCACTTAGCCATAACGCGCTCGATGATCGATATCGCCGAAGCGGGCGCAAGACGCGCAGTGTCGAGAACCAAACGGGGTTCAAGCCAGGCCGTGTAATCGTAATCCAGCACGGCCTGCCAGTTTGGGAGCACAAGGCCGTCAATGTCAGAACGCCGCGCTTCGATCCGGCGACGGTGCTCGACGGCATCCGAGCATATTATTTCGATCTCAAGGATCGGCTTGCACGCGCGGGCGGCCACGGCCCGCCACCCCTCGCGGCTTTCGCGCACGGGATTGACGCAGTCCGCTATTACGGTCTGACCGAGCGCGAGGTTCGATCCGGCCACGGCTTCAGCCACAAAGTAGCCCTCCGGCCCGATTTCCGCCTCACCTTTGGCCGACCTCATCGCCTGCTCGATGACATCGATGCGGATGTAGGCAGCTGCGTGCCGGGTAGCGAGCGCTCTCGCGATTGTCGTCTTGCCTGTCCCAGGTAGTCCGCCGAACACGACCAGCATCGCTAACTCCCAATGCGTGCCCGCGAGCTTCACGGCGCAGGGCGTAAACCGCGCCAGCCTGGAGCCAGGCCCTACCTACTCGCCGCACCCCGCATCCCGCAGCACGGACGCGACTGCCGCCTCCGGCACGTCGCGGCTGGTAAACGCGTCGCCCACGCCGCGCACCAGCACGAACCCCAGCCGGCCGTCGCGCATCTTCTTATCGCGCTGCATGTGCGCGAGCAGCGACGCCGCCGAAAGCCGCCGGCCGAGGCCGCGCAGCGCATACCGCATCCCGCACGCCGCCAGATGCGCGCACACGCGATCCGCATCGGCGCCAGCGCAGAACCCGAGCTTTTCGGAGAGGCGGAATGCGAGGACCAGCCCCAGGCTGACCGCTTCGCCGTGCAGCAGCTCGCCGGTATAGGCGTATTCCGCCTCCAGTGCGTGGGCGAAGGTGTGGCCCAGATTGAGCAGCGCGCGGCCGCCTTCCGCGCGGTCTTCCCGCTCGTCATCCTCCACCACGCGCGCCTTGAAGGCGCAGGCGCGTTCCACGGCCACGGCCTGTGCCGCTGCGTCGCCGGCCAGCAGGCCAGCGCCGTTCGCCTCGCACCAGGCGAAGAAATCGGCATCGCCGATCAGCCCGGCTTTGACGATTTCGGCGTAGCCCGCGCGCAGCTCCCGCGGCGGCAGCGTGGCCAGAACGGAGGTGTCCGCCAGCACGATACGCGGCTGGTAGAAGGCGCCCAGCAGGTTCTTGCCGTAGGCCGTGTTGATCCCCGTCTTGCCGCCGACGCTGCTGTCCACCTGCGCAAGCAGGGTGGTCGGCAGCTGCACGAACGGCAACCCGCGCAGCACGGTGGCCGCGGCAAAGCCCACCAGGTCCCCCACCACGCCGCCGCCCAGTGCGATCACCGCGGTGCGCCGTTCCACACCCGCCTCCAGCAGAGCGTCCGTCAGCCGCCCGTAGCCGGCGAGTGATTTCGACGCCTCGCCAGGCCGCACCGACAGCGTGCGCACCTCGAAGCCGGCTTCGGCAAGCCCGGCACTCAGCGCCGGCAGATGCAGCGGCGCCACGGTCTCGTCGGACACCACCACGGCACGGCGCTGCGGCAGCACCGGCGCCAGCAGCGCACCGGCACGGGCCAGCAGGCCGGAGCCCACAACCACGTCATAACCGGCGCCGGCCAGCGCCACGCGCACGCGGCGCGGCGGCGCGTGCTCCAGCACCGCGGCCACCACGCGGGCGGCGGTGGCGTCCGGGCTGTCCTCGCCGCAATGCACCACGATGTCCGCCTCCGCATAGATGGGGTGCCGCCTGGCCATCAGATCGGCCAGCACGCGCCCCGGGTCGCCGCCCAGCAGCAGCGGGCGGTGCGTGCGGCCGGAGGTGCGGCGCACCAGCGTCTCCAGCCGGCAGCGCAGCCACAGGCTGACCGCGCCGTCGCGTATCGCGGCCCTTGTCTCCTCGTCCATGAACGCGCCGCCGCCGGTGGCCAGCACCATCGGCGGGCCGGCCAGCAGGCGGCGTATCACCCGACGCTCGCCCTCGCGGAACGCCGGCTCGCCGTGCCGCGCGAACAGTTCGGCCACCGTGCAGCCGGCCGCCTGCTCGATTTCGGCATCCGCGTCACGGAAAGGCAGGCCCAGGCGCAGCGCCGCGCGCCGGCCGATCGAGGTCTTGCCAGAGCCCGGCAGGCCCACCAGCACCAGGCTGCGTTCGCCGAGCCAAGCCGGGCGGCCGGCAGGCGCCGGGGCGGGCCAGCCCGGCGCTGGCGCACCGGACTCCGGCAAGGTTGAGTTGCGTGTCATTCCCGGCAAGGCTAGCACACGCTGCGGCACCGCAAAGGCGGCCCGCTATCATGCGCCGACGACCGACAGGGGGCACCACCGCGCCGGATGAGCCGTTTTTTCATCATCATCTTCGCCTTGTTCGTACTGGCCGTGCTGGCCGGCTTCGTCGTCATTGGCGCGTTCCCGCCGCCCGCGCATCGGGCGCCGGTGGAGCATGTGCTCTCGAACGACAAGTTTTCGGATCACCACTGAAGGCAAGGAAGCAGTTCTTTTTTGAAACAAAGAACCAAAAAACTTTTGCTCCCTGACTGCGGCTGTTGAAACGGGGCGCGACAGCGGACCAAAAGTTTTTTGCTTCTTTTTTTCAAAAAAGAAGGCCTTCCTTTCTTCATGACGGACCGCCACACCGAAGCCTTCCTGGAGATGCTCGCCGCCGAACGCGGCGCCGCCCGCAACACGCTGCTCGCCTACGCGCGCGACCTCGCCCATTTCGCCGCCTTCGCCCGCGCGCGCGGCCAGGCGGTGGCCGAAGCCGACCCCGAGACGCTGGCCGCCTACATGCAAAGTCTGCCGGCCGAAGGCTTGTCCGCCCGCAGCGCGGCGCGCCGCCTCTCCTGCCTACGCCAGTTCCACCGCTTCCTTGCCCGTGGCGGGGTGCGGCGTGACGATCCGACCGACCTGCTGGACCCGCCCCGCCAGCCGCGCACGCTGCCGCGCATCCTCTCGGAGGCCGAAGTCAGCGCGCTGCTCGCCGCCAGCCCCACGCTGCCTGGCCTGCGCGGCGCCACGGCGGCGGCGGCACTCGAGATCCTCTATTCCACCGGGCTGCGCATCTCCGAAATGCTGGCGCTGCCGCGCACCGCGCTGGCCACCAGCGGCGACATCCTGTTCGTACGCGGTAAAGGCGGCCGCGAACGCATCGTGCCGATCGCGGACGCCGCGCGCGCCGCCTGCGCCGCACTGGTGGCGCTGACACCGAAAAGCCCGTGGCTGTTCCCCGGCCGGGACCCGAAGCGCCCGCTGACGCGGCAGGGTTTCGACCTGGTTCTGCATGACGCTGCGCTGGCCGCCGGCCTGGATCCGGCGCGCGTCTCGCCGCACGTGCTGCGCCACGCCTTTGCATCCCATATGCTGGCGCACGGCGCGGATTTGCGCAGCCTGCAGGTGCTGCTGGGGCACGCGGACATTGCGACTACGCAGATATATACGCATGTTCTGGCGGAGCGGCTGCAGCAACTGGTGGAGTTGCATCATCCTTTGGCGAAGTAAGGATGGCCTTCTTTTCTGAAGAAAAGAAGCAAAAGACTTTTGTTTCCTCGCATTTGCATCGGCCGGTTTACCTGGAGATGCCGGAGCGGGCCCTGCTGCTTACGCGCGCGTCCGCGCCAGGAACTCCTGCGCCACGCTTGCCACAAGCCGGCCGTCACGCGAGAACACCGATCCCTGCGAAAATCCCCTGCCGCCGCGCGCCACCGGCGAGTGCTGCACGTGCAGCAGCCAGTCGTCGGCGGCGGCATCGCCGTGGAACCAGAGGCTGTGGTCCAGGCTGGCGGCCTGCACCGCGGGGTTCTCGTTTCGGCCATGGTTCAGCAGCCCCACCTGCACCAGGCCCACGTCGGACGCGAAACCGATGACGGCGCGGTGCATGGCGGCATCGCCGCGGAACGCCGCGCGCGGCCGGAACCACACGGCGCGCTGCGGATGGCCTTCGGTCTGCGGCAGCTCGACTGGGCGTACGTCCAGCATCACATCCAGCAGGTAGGTCTTGGCCGTTCTTCCGGCCGCCACGGCGCGGCGGGCACGCACCACGCGCTGTTCTTCCAGGTGGTCCGGCGGCGGCAGGTCCGGCATCTGCATTTGGTGCTCGGGGCCCGGGTCGCCGTTGTGGTGGGAACTGTGCCCGGCCAGCAGCAGCCGGCCGGCCTGGGTGATCTCCACATGGCGGGTGGCGAAGCTGCGGCCGTCCCGCGTGCGGGCGACGGTGATGTCGAATGGCTGCTCCTTCTCGCCCACGCCGATGAAAAAGGCATGCAGCGCATGGCAGGCGGGTGCGCCGGCGGAGGCGGCCAGTATGGCCTGCGCGACCAGCACGCCGCCGAACAGCCGCGGCTCGTCGGTGCGTGGCACGCCTGGCGCGGTCCAGGCGGTGTCTGTGGTCTGGGCCAGGGTCAGGAGGTCGTTGAAGTTCATGCGGCGGGAATGCGCGAAACCGCCCGGGGAGGGAAGATGGGTATGTGCGACCCTAAGAAAGCAAGCAGTCCTTTTTTGAAAAAAAGGACCAAAAAACTTTTGCTGCCCCGCCTGCACCACGGTGCGCGCCGGTTCTGCAGATACGCGTATCGGCAGAACTAAAGGAAGCCGTGGTGCAAGCGGGGGAGCAAAAGTTTTTTGCTTCTTTTTTTCAAAAAAGAAGGCCTTCCTTGCCTACATTCCC
>CAXTVW010000120.1:7808-10347 GCA_964247675.1 uncultured Acetobacteraceae bacterium | reverse complement strand
TTCAAAAAAGAACCGCTTGCTTTCTTTCCGGACATCCATCGATGAGCGGCCTGTTCTCCTTCGTCCTGCGCCAGCGAATCCTTGTCGCAGTCCTCACCGTGTTCGCCTTCGCCGCCGGCGTGGTCAGCTTCATCAACCTCAACATCGAGGCCTACCCCGATCCGGTGCCGCCGCTGGTGGACATCGTGACCCAGAGCACGGGGCAGAGTGCGGAGGAGATCGAGCGCTACATCACCATCCCCATCGAAGTGCAGATGGCGGGCATTCCGAACATCACCGCCATACGCACGATCAGCCTGTTCGGCCTGTCTGACGTGAAGGTGCAGTTCAGCTACGCGTTCGGCTACCAGGAAGCCGAACAACGGGTGATCAACCGCCTGTCCCAGCTCACGCCGCTACCGAACGGGGCGCAACCCGGCATCTCGCCGGAAAGCCCGGTGGGCGAGATATTCCGCTACCGCGTGGTCGGGCCGCCAGGCTACTCGGTGATGGATCTCAAGACGATCGAGGACTGGATACTGGAGCGCCGGTTCAAGGCGGTGCCCGGCGTGATCGACGTGAACGGCTGGGGCGGCAAAACCAAGACGTTCGAGGTGCAGATCGACAAGCCGAAGCTGCTGCATTACGGCGTCACGATCCCGCAGGTTATCGCCGCGCTGAACAACGCCAACGTCAACGTGGGCGGCCAGACAGTGAATTTCGGCGACCAGGCCGCCGTGGTGCGAGGCATCGGGTTGATCCACTCGCTGGACGACATACGCAACACGATGATCTCGCAAAACACCAACAGCCCGCTGCGTATCAGCGACGTGGCCGAGGTGCGCATCGGCAACCAGCCGCGGTTGGGCATCGCCGGGCAGGACGATGCGGACGATATCGTGCAGGGCATTGTGCTGATGCGCCGCGGTGCGGAGAGCACGCCGACGATCAAGGCGGTGGAAGCGCTTGTGCAAAAGATCAACAGCACGGGCATCCTGCCACCCGGCGTGCATATCGCGCGTATCTACGACCGCTCCGACCTCATACGCGTGACCACGCACACCGTGCTGCATAACCTTGTGGAAGGCGTGCTGCTGATCTTCATCCTGCAATACATCTTCCTGGGCAACGTGCGCGCGGCGCTGATCGTGGCTGCCACCATCCCCTTCGCGCTCTCTTTCGCCATCGGGCTGATCCTGATGAAGGGCGAGTCAGCCAATTTGCTGAGCGTGGGAGCGATCGATTTCGGGCTGATCGTGGATGCCACCGTGATCATGATGGAGAACATCATTCGCCGCATGTCGCAGCCGCCATCGCAGCGGTTCCGCAACTCGATGATTCATCGGGACCGTTCAGATAGCGGGCTGCGCGGCAAGGCGTTGATAATCGCGGGTGCGGCCACCGAGGTGAGCCAGGGCATTTTCTTCTCGGCGGCGATCATAATCGCGGCCTTCGTGCCGCTGTTCACGCTGAGCGGGATCGAGGGACACATCTTCGGGCCGATGGCGAAGACGTACGCCTACGCCATCGCCGGCGGGCTGATCGCAACCTTCACGGTGACGCCGGCGCTGAGTGCCATTTTCTTGCCGGCGAAGATGGAGGAGCGCGACACCAGGTTCGTGCAGCGGCTGCACAGGGCCTATGTGCCGCTGATGCGCCTGGCACTGGCCAACCGTTTGCTGACGCTTGGCGGGATGGCGGTGCTGCTTGTGGTGTGCGCGCTGTGCACGCGCTCGCTGGGGTTGGAGTTCCTGCCGAAGCTGGAGGAAGGCAATCTGTGGATACGCGCCACCATGCCCACTTCGGTGTCGCTGGAGGCCGGCGACGGGCGGGTGAATGCGATCAGGCGGATCATAGGCAGTTACCCGGAGACGATCACCGTGGTTTCCCAGCACGGCCGCCCCGATGACGGCACGGACGCCACCGGCTTCTTCAACGCGGAGTTCTTCGTGCCGCTGAAGCCGTTCGACGCATGGCCTTCCGGCGTCGACAAGGAGAAGCTTGTCGCCACCATGACCAGGCAGCTTGTCGCAGCTTTTCCTGGCGTGGACTTCAACTTCTCCCAATACATCGAGGACAACGTGGAGGAGGCGGCGTCCGGCGTGAAAGGCGAGAACTCCGTCAAGCTATATGGCGGCGACTTGAACGTGCTGGAAGCGACGGCCAACAAGATGGCCGATGTGATGAGCAAAGTGCCGGGCATTACCGATCTGGCCGTGCTGCGTTCGCTTGGGCAGCCGACGGTGCGCATCGATGTGGATCGCGTGCGCGCCGCGCGCTACGGCCTGGCGCCGGGCGACATCAACACGACGGTGCAGGCGGCGATCGGCGGCCAAGCCGCGGGCAATGTGTACGAGGAAGGCAGCGACAGGAACTTTCCGATCATCGTGCGCCTATCGCCGCAATACCGGCAGGATCTGGATTCGATCGGGCACATCGTCATCAACGCGCCCAACCCGAACGGCAGCGGCACGATACCAGTGCCGCTGGTGGATGTGGCGACCGTGAAACTGGCGTCCGGCGCGTCCTTCATCTACCGCGAAGGGCAGGAGCGCTACAT
>CAXTVW010000120.1:0-7708 GCA_964247675.1 uncultured Acetobacteraceae bacterium | reverse complement strand
TTCGTGGCGCTTATGGGCATCGCGGCGATGGACGGCATCATCATCGTCACCTACTACAACCAGCAGATCGAAAGCGGGGCGGAGCGTTACGCCGCGGTGGCGCGCACCTGTACGGTGCAGCTGCGGCCCGTGGTGATGACGTGCGTGGTGGCGATGGTTGGGCTGCTGCCGGCTGCGGTATCGACCGGCATCGGCAGCCAGGTGCAGCGGCCGCTGGCGCTGGTGGTTGTGGGCGGCATCTCGCTCGCGCCGTTCCTGTTCCTGACCGTGTTGCCCGTTCTGCTCGACATGTTTTCCCGCAGGGTGAGCCCCGAGAGCGAGCCGGCGCTGGCCAAGGCGGGCGAGTGATGCAGCGCGCGATCTGCCTGGTCAGCGCCTGTGCGCTGGGTGGGTGCGCGGTAGGGCCGGATTATCACCGGCCGGCGCCGCCTGCCGCGCAAGGCTACGCACCGGTGCCGCTGGCGGCGCGCGACGATGCGCAGACCTACGTTCGAGGTCTGGACATTCCCGGGCAGTGGTGGACGCTATATCACTCGCCGCAATTGAACGCGCTGATACAACGTGCGTACGCCGGAAACCCCACACTGCAATCCGCACAGGCGGCGCTGTTGCAGTCGCGCGAGAACCTCTATGCCCAGGAAGGCAACTTCTTTCCCAGCCTGAGCGCCACCTTCGAGCCGACGCGCAACAAGACGGCGACCCGAAGCGTCTCGGTAGCATCCGGATACCAGCTGAACGGCAACCCGTACTACACGCTGATCACCGCGGAACTCGCCGTCTCCTACTCGCCAGACATCTGGGGCCTGAACCGGCGGCAGGTGGAGAACCAGGTGGCGCAGACCGCGCAGCAGCGCTTCCAGCTGGAGGCGACGTATCTGACGCTCACCTCCAACATCGTGAACGCGGCGATCAACGAGGCGTCATTGCGAGCGCAGATCAAGGCCACCGAGCAGATCATCGCCGCCGAACGCGAACTGCTTGCGGTGCTCAACAAGCAGTTGGCCGTGGGACAGATCGCCGGCGTGGACCAGTTGGCGCAGGTGACCGCGCTGGCACAGGCGCAAGCCACGTTGCCGCCGCTGCGCCGGCAACTCGATCAGCAGCGCGATGCGCTTGCCACGCTGCTGGGGGTGACGCCGGACCAGGTGATACCGGAACAGTTCGTGCTGGATGAGATTGCCTTGCCGAAGCAACTGCCGATGAGCGTGCCGGCTGCGCTGGTCAACCAGCGGCCGGACGTGCGCCAGTCGGAAGCCAATCTGCACGCAGCCACCGCAAATGTGGGCGTGGCGGTCGCCAATCGCCTGCCGTCTTTGACCCTGTCGGCGCAGGGCGGCACGCAATCGAACTTCTTCCGGCAGCTGTTCGCGAGCGGCAACGGGTTCTGGACCATCGCCGCCTCGGTGACGCAGCCGCTGTTCGATGGCGGCATGCTGCTGCACAAGGCGCGCGCGGCGCGTGCCGCACTGGCGCAGGCTACGGCGGACTACAAGAACACCACGCTGATGGCCTTCCAGAACGTGGCCGACACGCTGGCCGCGCTGCAGTCGGACGCGGACACACTCGCGGCGGCCGAACGCGCGGAGCAGGCGGCCGCGGAGACGCTGCGCATCGTGCGTCTGCAGGTGAATTTGGGCCAAATAGCCTATCTGGGAATCCTCAACGCGCAGCAAGCATCGTTACAGGCGGAGCTAACCCTGATACAGGCGCGTGCCGCGCGGCTGGCGGATACGACGGCGCTGTTCCAGGCGCTGGGCGGCGGCTGGTGGCATCGCGACGATGCGGGCGTGCGTGACCTGCGCGGGGATGATCCGCTGGCGATCGTGGGCGTGCACTGACGGCCGGCGCGTGAGCAATCTTTTTTAAAAAATAGCCAAAAACTCTTATCCCTCGCATTTCCAGCGTTCGCGCAACTCCCGAACAAACACGCACGCTGCCAATGCGAAGTAGTAAAAGTTTTTTGCTTCTTTTTTTCAAAAAAGAAGGCCTTGCTTGCCTTTCTACAACGGCCGGCTGGTCTTCTCGATCCGCGCCAGCAACATGCCTTCCGTAACCTGGATGCCCTCACGCGCCCTCAGCTCGGCCACCGTGCCATCGAAAGGAGCAACCAGCGCCATCTCCATCTTCATCGCTTCAACAACGATGAGGGTCTGCCCTTTGCTCACTGCGGCGCCAGCTTGCACCGCCACTGCGATCACCCTGCCAGGCATTGGCGATAGGATCGTGCCGTCGCCGGCGGCGCTGCCGGCTGCATCGGCCGCGCGCGGGGCGCCAAAGGCCCAGGCCTCGCCGTCCAGGAAGAGAACGCGTTTGAATCCCACCTCCGAAATACGCCCGCGATCCGGCCCCATACCTGTCAGTTCGACCAGATAAGGCTTGCCGGCGATCTCCACCTCAATCTGTCGCGAAGCATCGGCATTGGCGCGGAAACCGGCGAGCGCTGTCCAGGGCTCGCCCGTCGCAGGCGGCAGCATTGCGGCGGCGGCTTCCCGCTGCACGGCGGAAGACGGTTCGCCGCCTGCCACGAGCGCGTCCAGATGACGCGCGATGAAGCCGGTATCGATCCTGCCGGCGATGAAATCCGGATGCGATGCCGCGCAGGCGAGAAAGGCCGCATTGGTCCGCACTGGCCACACCTGCATGGCACCTGCCGCCGCGGCAAGCCTGCCGGCCGCCGCTGTACGAGTGGCGGCGTGCACGACAAGCTTGGCGATCATCGGGTCGTAGAACGCGCTCACCTCGCCGCCTTCCTCTACGCCGCTGTCCACCCGTATGCCTTGCGGAAAGCGCAGAAGCTGCAGCGGCCCGGTGGACGGCAGGAACCCGGTGGCGGGATTCTCGGCGTAGAGCCGCGCTTCCATTGCCCAGCCGTCGATGGCCAGTTGGTCCTGCCGCAAGGGCAGTCTTTCGCCGCTGGCGACCCGAAGCTGCCATTCGACCAGATCCTGGCCGGTGATCGCCTCAGTCACCGGATGTTCGACTTGCAGGCGGGTGTTCATCTCCATGAACCAGATGCGGTCCGCGTGCAGTCCGTCCGAACCGTCGGCGATGAATTCGATTGTCCCCGCGCCGACATAATCGACCGCCTTCGCGGCCTTAACCGCAGCCGTGCAGATCGCCTCCCGCGTGGCTTCATCCATGCCTGGCGCCGGCGCTTCCTCGATCACCTTCTGGTGGCGGCGTTGCAAGGAACAATCGCGTTCGAACAGATGCACGACGTTGCCATGCGTGTCGCCGAACACCTGCACCTCGATGTGGCGTGGCGAGAGGATGTATTTCTCGATCAGCACGCGATCGTCGCCGAATGAAGCGGCTGCCTCGCGCTTGCAACTCTGCAACAGCTCCGCAAACGAGCCCGCATCGTCCACGCGGCGCATTCCCTTGCCGCCGCCGCCTGCCACCGCCTTGATTAGCACGGGGTAGCCGATGGCGTCGGCCTCGCTTTGCAATCGCGAGGGTGCCTGGTCCTCGCCCAAATAGCCGGGGGTGACAGGCACGCCGGCGGTGATCATCCGTGCTTTCGCCGCGTCTTTCAGTCCCATCGCCCTGATGCTGGCCGGCGGCGCACCGACCCAGGCCAGCCCGGCGCCAATCACCGCTTCGGCAAATTCGGCGTTTTCGGACAGGAAACCGTATCCCGGATGGATCGCCTGCGCACCTGTTGACTTCGCTGCTTCCAGGATGCGGTCCTGCCGCAAGTACGAATCGCGGGCCGGGGCGGTGCCGATGCACACAGCGGTGTCAGCCTCGCGCACGAATGGCATCGCCGCATCGACGTCGGAGTGGACTGCGACAGTGCGCATGCCAAGCCGGCGCGCCGTGCGCATGATGCGCCGAGCAATCTCGCCACGGTTGGCGATCAGCAGGCTGTCGATCATCACGTCAGGCTCCGGTTAGCAGACAGCAACGGGCGGGCGTTCCTTTTATGGAGAAGAGTGAAGAAAGAAAGGCCTTCTTTTTCGAGAAAAAGAAGCAAAAAGCTTTTGCCTGCGCTGTCGCGGATCGCTGGAGCGTGCGTCTTCTCAACGCGCGCCCGACAGAGATAAAAGTTTTTTGGTTCTTTTTTTCAAAACAGAACTGCTTCCTTGCCTTCAACTTTTCTACGATCAACAACCCAATCACATCCGGAACACGCCAAACTGCGCGCGCTCCGGGACCGGCGCGTTCAGCGCGGCGGAAAACGCCAGGCCAAGCACGTCGCGTGTCTGTATAGGATCGATGATCCCGTCATCCCAAAGCCTGGCGGTGGCGTAATACGGGTTGCCCTCGCTTTCGTATGTCTGACGGATCGGCGCCTTGAAGGCTTCGGCCTGTTCCGGCGACCAGTTTTCCGCGTCGCGATGCACGGTCGCCAGCACTGCGGCCGCCTGCTCGCCGCCCATGACGGAGATGCGCGCATTGGGCCAGGTGAACAGGAAGCGCGGCTGGTAGGCGCGCCCGCACATGCCGTAATTGCCGGCGCCGAAACTGCCGCCGATCAGCACGGTAATCTTTGGCACGCTGGCGGTGGCAACCGCGGTGACGAGCTTGGCACCGTTCTTGGCAATGCCTTCCGCCTCGTATTTGCCGCCGACCATGAACCCCGAGATGTTCTGCAGGAACAGCAAAGGCACGCGGCGCTGGCAGGCGAGTTCGATGAAATGCGCGCCCTTCAGCGCGCTTTCCGAGAACAGCACGCCGTTGTTGGCGAGGATGGCAACCGGCATGCCCCAGATACGGGCGAAGCCGCAGACGAGCGTGGTGCCGTAAAGCGGCTTGAACGCGTGCAGTTCGGAGGCATCGACCAGGCGGGCAATCACCTCGTGCACGTCATAGGGCGCGCGCACATCTTGCGGCACGATGCCGTAGATCTCGGCCGGATCGAAACGCGGCGGGCGTGGCGTGGCGATGTCGATATCGACAGTCTTCACGCGGTTCAGCGTCGCCACGATATCGCGCACGATCTGCAAGGCGTGGCTGTCGTTTTCCGCCACGTGATCGACCACGCCGGACTTGCGACCATGCGTCTCCGCGCCACCAAGCTCCTCGGCGGAAATTACCTCGCCTGTTGCCGCCTTCACCAACGGCGGCCCGGCAAGGAAGATCGTGCCCTGGTTGCGAACGATCACAGTCTCGTCCGACATCGCGGGCACGTAGGCGCCGCCCGCAGTGCAACTGCCCATCACGCAGGCTATCTGCGGGATGCCTTCGGCGGACATCTGCGCCTGGTTGTAGAATATGCGGCCGAAATGATCACGATCGGGAAACACTTCGGCCTGGTGCGGCAGGTTGGCGCCACCCGAATCCACCAGATACAGGCAAGGCAGCCGGTTCTCGCGCGCGATTTCCTGCGCGCGCAGATGCTTCTTCACCGTCATCGGGAAGTAGGCGCCGCCCTTCACCGTGGGGTCATTGGCGAGGATCATGCATTCGCGGCCCGACACACGACCCACGCCGGCAATAACGCCGGCGCCCGGCGCGCCATCATCATACATGCCGTTGGCGGCGAGCTGGCCAATCTCCAGAAAGGGCGATCCCGGGTCGAGAAGCCGGTGCACACGGTCACGCGGCAACAGCTTGCCGCGCGATACATGCCGTTCACGGTGCTGCGCCGAACCGCCAAGCGCGGTCTGTGCCACGCGCCGGCGCAGTTCGGCCGCCAGCGCGCGGTTATGCGCGGCGTTCACCGCAAAGCCGTCGGACGCGGAATCGACGAGCGTGGACAATACGCTCATTGCGCACGCGGCGCGTCGTGGCCGATCAGCTCCCGGCCGATCAGCATGCGGCGCACCTCGTTGGTGCCGGCGCCGATGTCCAGCAGTTTCGCATCGCGCCAGTAGCGTTCGACCGGCCAGTCCGTGGTGTAGCCGGCACCACCGAGCGCCTGTATGGCCTCGCCAGCCACGCGCACCGCGCTTTCCGAGGCGAGCAGGATGGCGCCCGCCGCATCGAAGCGTGTCGTCTTGCCGGCGTCGCAGGCGCGCGCGACGGCATAGACGTAGGCGCGCGCGGAGTTCAGCGCCACGTACATGTCCGCCACCTTGCCCTGCATCAGCTGGAACGCGCCGATCGGCTGGCCGAATTGCTTGCGCTCCTGCAGATACGGCAACACCGTGTCGATGCAGGCCTGCATGATGCCCAACTGGATGCCAGACAGCACCACGCGCTCATAGTCGAGCCCCGACATCAGGACTTTCACACCGCCGTTCAGCGGACCCATCACCTGCCCATCGGGCACGAAGCAATCGTCGAAAACCAGCTCGGCGGTAGGCGAGCCGCGCATACCCACCTTCTGTATTTTCTGGCCGATGGAGAAGCCAGCGAACCCCTTCTCGATCAGGAACGCCGTGATGCCCTTCGAGCCGCCGTCCGGCACCGTCTTGGCATACACCACGAGCGTGTTGGCGTAAGGCGCGTTGGTGATCCAGAACTTGGTGCCGCGCAGGCTGTAGCCGCCATCGACGCGGTCGGCGCGCAATTTCATCGAGACCACGTCCGATCCTGCACCGGCCTCGGACATCGCCAGGCTGCCGACATGCTCGCCGGATACCAGCTTGGGCAGATAGCGCGCCTTCTGCTCCGGCGACCCCCACCGGCTTATCTGGTTTATGCACAAATTGGAGTGCGCGCCGTAGGATAGCCCGACCGAGGCGGAAGCCCGGCTCACTTCCTCGACCGCGATCACGTGCTCCAGGTAGCCAAGGCCCAGGCCGCCGTCTTCCTCGCTTACGGTGATGCCGTGCAGGCCCAGCGCGCCCATCTCCGGCCAAAGCTCCTGCGGGAAACGATCCTCCGAATCCACCTTGGCCGCCAGGGGCGCGATCCGGTCGGAGGCGAAGCGCCGGGTCGATTCGCGGATCTGGTCCGCCATGTCGCCGAGCGCGAAATCCAGTTCCGTCATTGTTGCCTCAGTTCTTTTTGGCCGGGATAGCAGGTGTGGAAGGAAGCAAGGCCTTCTTTTTTGAAAAAAAGAAGCAAAAAACTTTTGCTCACTCGACGCTCTGGCGTCCGTTCTTCCAAGAAGCACCCGGTCGCTGCAAATGCGAGAGGAGAAAAAGTTTTTTGGTCCTTTTTTTCAAAAAAGAACCGCTTGTCTTGCTGGCCTTCAGAGACCGTGGGCGTCAAACAGCTCGTCACGGTGCAAGCCAAAATGTGAGATCATGCTGCAGTACGAATAGACCAAGCGCTCGCGCAACCTTCACCGTGTCGTCGCGGCTGGCATCGTCCGCCAGAGTGAGGTCACCGACCTGGTCGAGCGAGATTTTTTCCGCATACGTCCGCGGCAGAGCTTTCGCTGCGTGGTAGGCCGGCAAGACGACGGCAACGCGAAGGTTGTTGATCATGTCAGATCGCGTTCGACCACAAAGACAGCAAGCAATGCCTTCTTTTCTGAAACAAAGAAGCGAAACCTCTGTCTTGCTGTTGCGGACCGTTCCGCAATCGCGCGACAGCGGAGTCAAAAGTTTTTTGCTTCTTTTTTTCAAAAAAGAAGGCCTTGCTTGCTTCTCTCCTACCCGGCAAGACGCCGCAAGTCAGACCAGCAACGGTACCTGCCGCATAGGGTAGAAACTCGGCGCGAAAAACCAGCTCTCAACCGCCCAGCGGGATTTCGTCATCGCAGGCGTGATACCTGTGCGATGCAGCAGCAGGTGGTCGAACAGCAGCGCGTCGCCTGCCTTGAACGAGGGGCTGACCACGGGCGCGCCACCTTCGGCAAGAACATCCACCA
>CAXTVW010000119.1:1733-10693 GCA_964247675.1 uncultured Acetobacteraceae bacterium | reverse complement strand
TTACATACTTCCCCACAACGCCGCGGTGTCGGACATGCGCGACGAGAACCCCCACTCATTGTCATACCACCCGGCGATGCGCACCAGCTTGCCGCCATCCACCGTGGCCGTCTGTGTCGCATCGAACGTGCAGCTTGCCGCCACGCCGTTGAAGTCGCTGCTGACCAGCTTCTCCGTGTTGTAGTCCAGGATGCCCTTCATCGGGCCGGCGGCGGCCGTCTTGAACAGCGCGTTGATGGCGGCGACGTCCGCGGGCGGCCGGGCCAGGTTCACGTCCAGCGAGACGAGCGAGACGTTCGGGGTGGGCACGCGGATTGCGGTGCCGTCCAGCTTGCCGACCAGTTCGGGGATGACGAGCCCGAGCGCCTTGGCGGCACCGGTGCTGGTGGGGATCATGGAGAGCGCGGCGGCGCGGGCGCGGTGCAGGTCCTTGTGCAGGGTGTCCACCGTTTTCTGGTCACCGGTGTAGCTGTGTATGGTCACCATGTAGCCGCGCTCGATGGTGCAGGCATCGTGCAGCACCTTGGCCATCGGGGCCAGGCAGTTGGTGGTGCAGGAGCCGTTGCTGACCACGGTCATCTCGGGCTTCAGGGTGTGCTGGTTCACGCCCATCACGATGGTGGCGTCCACGCCGTCCGCCGGCGCCGAGACCAGCACGCGGCGGGCGCCGGCGGTGATCAGCGCCGAGGCGGCCTGCTTGCTGGTGAACAGGCCGGTGCACTCCATCGCCACGTCGACACCCTGGTAGGGCACGCGCGACGGGTCACGCTCGGCGGACACCTTGATCGGGCCGTAGGTGCGCCCGTTGTAGCGTATGGTGATGGCGTCGCCATCGACGGTCACCTCGCCGGGGAAGCGACCATGCACGCTGTCATAGCGGAACAGGTGGGCGTTGGCTTCCACGCTGCCGAGATCATTTATCGCGACGGGTTCCACGTCAGTGCGGCCGCTCTGCACCAGGGCGCGCAGCACCAGCCGGCCGATCCGGCCGAACCCGTTTATCGCGACTTTTACTGCCATCTGCCGTTTGTCTCCCGTTTTCGTTTTGCGAAATCGCACTGCAATATCCGGCTCCTAGCGTATCAGGGGCCATTCTGTTCCTAGGTAATCTAGAAACCAGCCGCGCATGTCTAGACCGATACGCAGTATGCCAGATGCCGTGCTATTGCATCGGTCAGTCGCGCGGTGTTCTCCGATGGCGGCAGGATCAGGCCGTCGCGCCCGATCCAGCGGTCCCAGCCAAAGCCGCCGCCGGGCGCGATTGCAAAACGCGGCGCCTCGCCGAGCACATCCTCGCGCCAGGCCGCATCCTGCCGCGCGAACAGGTCCCAGCACGGCAGGGATATGACGGCCGTGCGGATGCCGCGATGGATGAGCAGGAGGCGCACCTCGAATGCGGCCTCCAGTTCGGGGCCGCTGGCGACGAGGGTGGCGGCGCGCGGGCCGGGTGCCGCGGCGGCCACGTAGCCGCCGCGGGCGGAGCGTGCGCGGGCCGGCCGTTCGGCGAGCAAGGGGCGTGGCGCATCGCTGACCAGCAGGACGCTTGGGCCGGTGCTGTGCCTGAAGGCGAGTTCCAGGCATTCCAGCGCTTCCGAGGCGTCGGCGGGGCGGAACACCAGCAGGTTGGGAATGGCGTGCAGCGCGGCCTCCAGGCCGGGCGCCTGCTGTTCGGACTCCACGAGGATCTGCACCAGCCGGACGCCGGCGCCGGCCGCATTGCGCAAGGCGGGCAGCAGCGCATCGAGCGCGTCCGTATGGTGCGTGGCCATCGGCAGCAGGCCGCCATGCAGGGCGGCGCCGTAGAGCACCGCCCCGCAGCCTGACGGCAAGTGGCCGGCGGCGGCCCGCGCGGCGGCCGGCGGCTCCGTCTGCGCTGGCAGCGGCGCCCAGCCGGCCGAACCCGGCAGTATCGCCAGTTCCGGCAGGCAGGCGGACAGCGCGGACGCTGCTTGCATCAGCGCGGCCGCCGTCGCGATCCGCGTCTGCCCGGTGGCCAGAAGCGGGCCGGGCTCGGAGAGCGGCGCGTGCCACCGTCCGTGCGGGCGGCCGGACACCGCCACCTCGAAATCCGGCCGGCTGCCGTGGCGGGCCAGGCGCTTCAGCCAGGCGCGCCGCGCGCCGGCCAGGCGCCGGCCGGCTGCGTCCCAGGCGCCCGCGGCGTCGCCTGCCGCCTCCAGCGGTTCCGGCGTGCCGGTGCACAGGATGAGGGTGGGCTTGAGCGACCGCAGTGCGGCTGAAAGGGCGGCGGCGATCGCCGCCGCGTCGGCAGCGTCCGCCCGCCGGACCGCCCAGCCGGCGGCGGCAAAGCCGGCGATGCCGGGCTCGTCCTCCTGCGACCCGGCGATCACGGTCAGCCGCCCGAGCCGCCAGGCGCCGGCGAGCGACGCGGCTTCCTGGGCCGGCCCCGTGGCGAGCGTGCTGCCCGGGCACAGGACCCAGACCCTGTGATCGACCAGAGAGCGGCCAAACCGGGCGGCCAGCAGGCGCTCGGCCAGGGCCAGGCCCACGCCGCAGCCGGTTGCGGGGCCGTGGACCGGGGCGAGATCCTCCGTACGCGCCAGCCCGGACAGCGCTTCGGCGAGACCGGCCAGAGCGGGGTCCACGATGAGGCGGTCTCGGTCCGGCCAGAGCGGGTCCGCGGAGTCGAAGCGCAGATGGCGGCCGGCGAGTTGGGACGCGGCCAGGCACAAAGCGCCTGCCGCCCCGCCGGCCCGGCGCTGCAGGCTGGCGGCCAGCAGGCGGCCCTGGCCTGGAACCCTGGGCGGGCTGGCGTCGGCGTCCGGCGGGAGGTCAGGGTCGTCCGGCATGGGCCATCTGTTGCAGCGGCCTGGGAGGTCTGCAACGTTCCCCGCCATGTTAGCCCGCCAGATCGCCGCCTGCCTTTGCCTCGCCATGGCCGTCTCCGGCTGTCACCTGGTGGACCAGCGCGATTTCGACGCCAGCGCCGGCCGGCCGCCGAAGCCGCGCGCGTTGCCGCCCGGGCCGCCGCCGCCGCCCTCGCTGGTGACGATACGCTACACCACACCTGAGCCGCAGTACCGCGACGCGCTGGCCGCGCTGGTGGCCAGGGCGCTGGCGCGCAAGCGCGACGTGCTGTTCACGGTGACCAGCGTGGTGCCCGCCGCCGCCTCGCCGGAGGAGGCCGCGGCATCAGGGCGCGAAGTGGCGCAGGCAATCGTCGATGACGGAGCGGAGGCCGGCCAGGTGGAGCAGGCGGTGACGCTGGATCCTGGCGTGACGGTGAAGGAGGTGCGGGTCAATGTGCATTGAACACGTGCGGCGACTGGCCTTGGCGGCCGCCTGGGTGGCGATCGCCCTGCCCGCTCAGGCCCAGGCCCTTAAACCGGAACTGAGCGGCGTCGCCTTCCTGCTTGGCGACTGGACGGACGGCAAAGGCCAGGTCAGCGACATGGGAGGCACCGCCAGGGGCGCGTCGCATTTCGAGTCGGCGGCCGGCGGTGGCGTGTTGCTGCGGCGCGACCACACGGAGCTGTTTGGGGCAAAAGGCCAGAAGCTCGGCGGCTTCGACCAGATCATGATGATCTACCCGGAGGGCGGCACGCTGCACGGCGATTATGCCGACGGCACGCACGTCATCCACTACGTCTCTGCGGCCGTGGTGCCTGGCAAGGCGGTCACCTTCACGAGCGCCGCGTCCGCGAAGGCGCCAACCTTCAAGCTGGCCTACACGCTCGGCTCGCCCGCAGCATTGGACGTGTCGTTTTCCATGGCCCCGCCCGGCACCACCGTCTTCCGGGCCATCGCCACGGGAAGGCTGACCCGGAATGGCGGCCGCTAGGCTGGCGCCATCGTTGCCGTCTGTTCATGCGCCGGACGCGCCAATGCAACGCGATGCCACCCAGTGTGATAGCCCACGACGACGTGACTTCGGAGAGCATACGATGAGACTTACGCCGATGACCGCCGCGGCAGCGGCCTTGCTGACCGCCGCAAGCGTGGCCGTGCCGGCGGCCGCCCAACCCGCCATCCCGCCACCGCAGGAAGAACTCGGGCCGCCGCCCTTGCCGCCCGGGCCGCCGAACGGTTTCGTCCTGGAGCCGGGCCACTGGCGCTGGGGGCCACGGGTCGGCCGCTACGTCTGGGTGCCGCGCCACTGGATAGCGACGCGGCCGGGCTATGTGCACTTCATCCCCGGCCACTGGGGCGGCGGCGTGTGGATAGACGCGCATTGGGGCCGTTGAGCGGCGCCTGAGCGCCCGTGGCGACGAGCACAGACCGGCACCGCTGGATAGCGGTGGCCGGGGTTCTCGCCTGCGTGCTTGCCATCGTGGTGGCGCGCGGGTCGGAAGCCTGGCTTGGTCTGATACCCTGCGCCTTCTGCCTGCTAGAGCGATGGCCTTACTACATCGGCATCGGGCTCGGACTGCTGGCCGCCCTGTTGCCCCGGCCGCCAGGCCGGGCGGTGCTCTGGCTGCTGGCGCTGGTGATGCTGGGCGGCGCGGGGCTGTCCTTCGTCCACGTGGGCGTGGAGCAGCATTGGTGGCCGGATCCGCTGCCTGAGTGCACGGCGCCGAACCTCGCCGGCCTGTCGATGGCGCAGCGTATCGCGGCGATGCCCGCGCGGCCTGCGAAAAACTGCGAGGACCCCGACTTCCTGATCCCAGGCGTGCCCGTGTCGATGACCCAGATGGGGTTTGCCTACGCCCTGGCGATCTCGGCCGGGCTTGCCATCTCTCTGTCCGGCAGCAGGAGACGTATCAGATGAGCCTTCCAGGAGACACGCCGGCCCGCACGCGGCTGGAGCGCATCGTGCGTGTGGACCACGCCGGCGAATACGGCGCGCAGCGCATCTACCAGGGCCAGCTCGCCGTGCTGGGCGGCGGCGACAAGGGCGACATCCTACGTCACATGCAGGCGCAGGAGCAGGTTCACCTCGATACGTTTACAAAACTTATTTCCGAGCGGCGCGTGCGCCCGACTGCGCTGCTGCCCTTGTGGCACCTGGCCGGTTACGCGCTGGGCGCGGTGACGGCGGCGATGGGCGAGCGCGCTGCCATGGCGTGCACGGTGGCGGTGGAAGAGGCGATCGACGAGCACTACCGCGCGCAGGTGGAGGATCTGGGCGAGGAGGAGCCGGCCTTGCGCGCGACGATCGAGACGTTCCGGGCGGAGGAGCTGGAGCACCGCGACATCGGGCTGGACCACGAGGCGGAGCTGACGCCGGGCTATCGGGTGCTGGCTGGGGTGATCAAGGCCGGGTGCAAGGTGGCGATCGCCGTGAGCGAGCGGGTTTAGGCAAGCAAGGCCGAGGATGCCGGAAACCTAACCGGGCGGTTGGGCTTTCGCTGGCCAGGGTGTTTCGGCGCCGTCGGTGATGCGGTCGATCGTCACCTCATGCGGCACGAGGCCCAGGGACTGCCAGAACGCGAGCTGGTTTTGGAGATCGGCGACGTCGAGTTGCGCCCGGCGATCGCAATACGGCAGGGCATATGCCGCCTGTCGTGGCGGCACCCCGGCTTGCGCGGCTACCGCCAGAAGATAAGACCCGAAATGCGAACCCGGCAAAGCGGTGCCCTCGTCGTCACGCTGCTGGAAGGTGAGGTCGTAGTCCGCGGAGGCGGCGCGGTAGGCGCCGAGGAAGCTGGCAACCACGTCCGGCTGTTCGCGCAGCATGGCCGCGCGCGTGAAGATCACGGCGTCTTGCCACTGCACGAAGTCGCTGAGCCGGACGATGGAAAGGTCTGGCCGCTGGTTGCGCCAGCCAAGCGCGGCTTCATAGGGGATCAGCGCCGCATCCAGCCTGCCGCCCAGGAGATCCGCCTGCAGCCGCGCCTCGTTCTCCGCCGGAATCAGGCGGATCGTGTCCGCCGGGACGGCGTAGCGCGCGCTCGCCGCAACCAGCGCGAAACGGGAAGGCGAGTCCGTCTGGAGCAAGCCGATCCGGCGATGGCCCAGCGTCTGGATGCGCAGCCCCGACTGGCGGGCGGCCTGGGTCACCACCAGCGCGGTCGAAGGGAAACCGGTCCTGTCGCTATACTCGGGTGCGACGATACGGAGGTTGTGCGAAGCGGCGAAGGAGAGAAAGGCAGCCGACATCTCCGCCGTGCCGAAGGACGCCCGCCCGTCCGCTACCGCCTGCGCAGCGTCCAGGTCGCTGCGCGCCTGTGCCAGAGTCAATTCCAGTCCAGCCTGGGCGAAATGCCGGCCCGCTTTGGCTACCACGAGCGGCGCGGCGCCGAGGCCTTCCGTTCCGAGCGCCAAGGTGAGTGGAGTGCCCGCTTGCGCGGCGCCGGCGAGCGCGCAGAGCACGACGCACGCACGGCAGAACAGCATCGTGAGACACTGTCCTGCCGTTATCCGTACAGCGTTGGCAGACCGGCAGCGGCCCCGCCTGTGCAGGCCCCCTACTTCGGACAGACCGAGGCGACCTGGATGCGCGTATCTTTGTCGCGGTTCTCCCAGCGCGTGTCCGTCGGGTCGAACACCATGGGCCGCAAGTAATCGTTCGGATCGACCATCCAGCGCAGCTCAGGCTCGTAAGACACGCCCTCCACATGCGTGGCCAGCGAATTGGCCATCGTCTCGAGATACGTCTTCTTGAACTCGAGTGACGAACTGATGGCGGCGACGTCGGTCATGTGCAGCGGAACGTAGATCTGCGGCCTGAGGTGCTGCTGATACAGCACCGCATCGCGCTCACCGTTCGTGGCGTAGCCGAGACTCACGATGGAGCCGAACTCCACGTCGGTTTCCGGCAGGTCATCCATGATGCGGAAGAGGTGGGCGCCCACGGCGGGCGAAGGCAGGCCGGGATCGCTGCCGACACCTTCGCGCAGCGGACCTGTGGTGTTGTGCCATACGAAGCTGAAATGGCTGCCGTTGCACAGCACGAACTGGTAGAACAGGCTGATGGGGCCACCCGGGTCGCCAGGCAGCGAGCCGAAGCCGTTGGTGGTCAGGTTCACCTGGCCAGGCTGCGGCGTAAGCTCGGTGCCAACGCCAAGGCAGCCCTGCAGGCCGTTTGCCGCATAAGGGGCAACGCACAGCCCGGGCGGATACAAATCCGGCTCGCGCGGATCGCTGATGTTGTCCACCGGCACGGCGTTGAAGAGGGTGTCCGTCGGCACCGCGCCGGAATGGATGTGCTTGAACGCGATCACGCCGGCGACCGGCCACAGCGCGGTGACGCGGGTCACTTCCGCACCGGGCACGGAAGCGCGCGAGACCAGCGGACGGCAGACGATCGGATTGGCGTCGGGGATGATCTTGGCGCCGCCATTGGCCGTGTTCGGATCGCTTGCCATGCGCACGATGTCCGTCTGCAGCACGGCGCAGGTCTCCGGCGTGGAGTAGACCGGAATGTTGTCGAGCTTCGCGATGTAGGCCGCGTTGTCGGCATGGTCGCCATGGCCGTGCCCAAGGAAAATGGCCGCCGGCTGCAGAGCGACCAGATCGGACACGTTGATAGGCGTGCGGCGAAGGTCAGGCTGTCCGGGCGGAGGGGCCACTTCGAGCCGGTTCAGATATGTATCAAGCAGCAGGACGCGCCCCTCGAGGGACACGGCGAGAGAGGCGTTGGTGATCCAGGAGACGATGACGCGGTCCTTGCGGACGTCACCCGTGCGCTGGTTGACGTTCTCCGCGCCGAAGAACTTGGACCGCGCCTGGGCGAGCGGGCTGGCTTCGGCCGCCATCGCCCCGGGCGAGGCCGCTAATCCGAGACAGAGGGCGAGCGTCGACGCGGCGCAAAGCGCCTTCATGCGTGTCATTGGTAGATTCCCTCGCAACGTTATTATTGCTTATGCACATACCCTAGCGTGAGCTTACTGCCCCAGCCAGAGAAGACGCCGAGCTGCTATTCACGTTATGGTGAAAATCGCTGCTCGAACCCGGCAAGCACTTTGGAAACGGCACCCCAGCGCTGACGCGTGAGTCGGACCGACTGACAATTACATACCCGTCCGGCAAAAAGCACCGCCGTTGCACATGCGTATACTCGGAAGTCTCCGTTCTTTCGGGCTGACTGCTTACCTATATATCCGCGTAAACATGCGTCTCGGCCGCCCCGCCCGGATGCGTTACCGCCCCCAGATGTGCCGGCCCTACCAGCTGTGCGAATTTCCAGATCGCTCCGCTCTGATAGGCTGTCTCGCGCGGCCGCCAAGCCGCGCGACGCGCTGCCCACTCGCTCTCGTCGAGCTTTGCCTCGATCAGACCCGCCTCGGCGTCCAGCACGATGCGGTCACCGTTGCGTAGCAGCGCGATCGGGCCGCCGAGCGCGGCCTCCGGCCCCACATGGCCCACGCAGAAGCCGCGGGTGCCGCCGGAGAAACGGCCGTCGGTGATCAACGCCACCTGCTCGCCCATGCCCTGGCCGTAGATGGCGGCGGTGGTGGAGAGCATCTCGCGCATGCCGGGGCCGCCGCGCGGGCCCTCGTAGCGTATGACGATCACGTCGCCGGCCTTGTAGGCGCGCGCCTGCACCGCCTCGAACGCCTCCTCCTCGCTGTCGAAGCACAAAGCGGTGCCTTCGAAACGCTGGTGATGCAGGCCGGCGACCTTCACGATCGCGCCGTCAGGGGCAAGGTTGCCGCGCAGGCCGACCACGCCGCCGGTGGGCGTGATGGCGCGGCTGACCGGGTAGATCACGTCCTGGTCTTGCGGGAACACCACGTCCGCCAGGTTCTCCGCCATGGTCCGGCCGGTCACCGTCAGGCAGTCGCCGTGCAGCAGGCCCGCATCCAGCAGCGCGCGCAGGATCACCGGGATGCCGCCCACGCGGTGCACGTCCAGCGCCACGTATTTGCCGCCCGGCTTGAGGTCCGCGATGTACGGCGTGCGGCGCATGATCTCGGCCACTTCGTCCATGGTGAACACGATGCCCGCCTCGTGCGCCATCGCCGGCAGGTGCAGCGCCGCGTTGGTGGAGCCGCCCGTGGCGCCCACGCAGACGGCGGCGTTCTCGAACGCGCGCCTGGTGGCGATGTCACGCGGGCGCA
>CAXTVW010000119.1:0-1633 GCA_964247675.1 uncultured Acetobacteraceae bacterium | reverse complement strand
GGCACGTTCAGGCGCAGCATCGCCATCATCATGCCGGGCAGGCTCTTGTCGCAGCCGGCCAATCCCACCAGCGCGTCATAGGCGTGGCCGCGCATGGTCAGCTCCACCGAATCGGCGATCACGTCACGCGACACCAGCGAGCTTTTCATGCCCTGGTGGCCCATCGCGATGCCGTCCGTCACCGTGATGGTGGTGAACTCCCTTGGCGTACCGCCGCTCTCGTTCACGCCGCGCTTCACCGATTGCGCCTGGCGGGAGAGCGCGATGTTGCAGGGTGCGGCCTCGTTCCAGCAGGTGGCCACGCCTACGAACGGCTGGGCGATCTCGGCCTCCGACAGGCCCATCGCGTGGTAGTAGCTGCGGTGCGGGGCGCGGCCTGGGCCTACGGTGACGTGGCGGGACGGGAGGCGGGACTTGTCCCAGGTCTTGTCGTTCAATGCGGGGCCTCTTGAGAAAGGAAGCGAGGAAGGCCTGCTTTTTTGAAAAAAAGAAGCAAAAAACTTTTGTTACCTGGGGCGGGACTTTTACTGAAGGGGCAGGCTAGCCGGACACGGCGGGAGCACAAGGGTGGGGGAAGCGGTGCAGCGTTGCACAAAGGTATTTCATTCCGGACTTGTATCCAGTATTCCTTGGTGCGAAGCGGAGAAACTGGTATGCGTCGATTAGCGATCACCGTCCTGCTGGCCTGCACGGCGCAGCTGCCTGCAGGCGCCGCTCCCGCCTGCGCCATCTACACCCCGTCAGGCCCGGTCACGGTCACCCGCAACAACCAGGTCATCAGCCACCTGAACATCACCGCGACGAACGGGCCGGGCATCGCCGTGAACGGGTTCTCCGGCGTGGTGATCGAGAACGTCACCATCCACCACAATGGCGGCCCGGGCATCGCCGTGGTGTCCGCACCCGCGCTGACCATTCTGAACGCGGACATCGTCTTCGACGGCGCGCCCGCCGCCGGTGCGAACCCGTCCAGCGACGACAACAACATTGATTGCCTGCAATCCCCGGGCCTGACGGTGCGGAATGTCCGGCTCACCCGCGGCTCCTCCGGCATCTACCTCAACCGATGCACCGGCAGCACGCTCTCCTTTATCGAGGGCCACGACCAGCGCGGCCCGTTCCCGCGCGGCCAGCTCGTGCAGTGGGACAACGCCGACCATGGCAGCCTGACAAACTTCTCCGACGAGAACGCGCTGGCCACGTCCTGGACGGAGGATAATATCAATGTCTACCAGTCCCAGTATGTGACGATCAGGAACGGCCTGGTTGACACCAATAACTCGCCCTCCGGCGACGGCGTGATTGCCGACAACCTCAGCGGCAACGTGCTGGTGGAGAACGTGGACGCCGTGCACCAGAGCAACGGCTGCTTCGGCGCCTATGGCGGCGGCGAGCACGACGTGACGTTCAGCCACACGCGCTGTGCCGACACAGTGTGCATGCTGCCACGCGGCGCGCCGCTGTCGGGCAGCCTTGCCTGGTCCGTGGATCCTTCGGCGGTTACGGGCGACCTGAACATCGAGGCCTCGCATTACGAGCACCTTTGCAATCCTTCGAACATCGTTTGGGATGCTGGAAAGCTGACGATCGATCAGATCGGCCCGGCGGTGTTTACGCCGCGGGCGCCATTGCG
>CAXTVW010000118.1:0-10850 GCA_964247675.1 uncultured Acetobacteraceae bacterium | reverse complement strand
CAAAAAAGAAGGCCTTGCCTGCTTCCCTAATTAGGGTCGAACCGGATCCACTGCCCGTTCTCCAGACTCTGCCCCGTAAGCGTCAGCAGGAACGCCCAATGGCTCACCACGAGCGTGCGCGACCAGCCGGCATCGGCCGCCATCTCCGCCCGGAACGCCGCCGCGCGCGCTTCCACGCTCGCCTCGCTCTCGGTGGCGGACGGCCACCAGACTTCGTCGAGGTGGCCGAAGCTGTGGTCGGGCCAGGCAGCGGCGAGGATGGCGGGCGGGGAGCCGATGTCGCATTTGAAATGGTAGCGTTCGCGCACGCCGGCGTGGACCTGGACAGGCAGGCCGAGCGCGCGGGCGGTGGGCGCGGCGGTCTGCAGCGCGCGTGTGTAGGGAGAGGCCACGATGCGGGTGATGCCTTCGCCGGCCAGCGCCGTGGCGGCGGCTTCCGCCTGCGCCTGGCCCAGCGGCGTCAGGCTCGGGTCGGTGATGCCGGGATCCTTCTTCGTGGCGGTGAAGTGGAGGTTGAACTCGCTCTGGCCGTGGCGCATCAGGATCATGCGGCGGTGCTAGCGGGCATCGCAGGCGGGGGCAATCCGGCGGGTCAGCCGCCGGGCCGCGACCGTCAGGTTGTTACGTTTTTTACCAAGGCCGGGGCAAAAGCCAGGACGGTGCGCGTTGCCCCTGGGCAAGGCGGCCCCCATGTGCAGCCCTGCGGATGGAGATGATGCGTTGCAAGCGGCCGGCGGCTTTCCTATCGACCTGATTTTGTTCGCGATGATCGCGGCGTTCCTGGTGCTGCGGTTGCGCAGCATACTCGGGCGGCGCACCGGGTTCGACGGGGCGCCGGCACCGGCCGTGGCCCCCGCCTCGAGGACGACGGCACCGCGCGAGGGGCCGGCCGGCCCGATCGCGGCGCCGCGACCGCTGCCCGATGCGGCGGGTCCCGTCGGGCGCACGATGGGCGAGATGCAGGCGATCGACCGCCGCTTCGATCCCGCGCAGTTCCTGGCCGGCGCCGAGCACGCTTTCCGCATGATCGTGGCGGCGTTTGCCGCCGGCGACCGCGACAGGCTGCGCTCCCTGCTGACGGAAGAGACGTTCGCTGCGTTCGATGGCGTGATTGCCGCGCGCGAGACGGCCGGGCACACGCAGCGCACGGATTTGCGGTCCATCGATGAGGTGACCATCACCGACGCCGTGCTTTCCGGTCATCACGCGACGCTGTCCGTGCGCTTCGTCTCCAACCAGGTGAACATCACCAGTGATGCCGCCGGGCAGCCGGAATCCGGCACCGACGCGGTGACCGAGATACACGATCTGTGGAGTTTCGTACGCGATCTGGGGCAGCCGGACCTGACCTGGCGCTTGTCGGCGGCCCGCAGCGCCTGAGCATGCGTGTTGGGTGGGGGGCGCTCGGGCTGGCAGCCCTTGCCGCTGGCTGTGTGCAACAGCCACAGATGGCCGGCGGGCTGACGCGGGTCCGGTTCGACGAAGTGCCAGGTTGGCAGGCCGACAGCCTGGGACAGTCGCTGCCCGCCTTGCGCGCCGGTTGTCACCGCCTGGCCACCCTGCCGGCCGATACAGCTTTGGGTGGGGTAGGCGTTGCCGCGACAACGGGCGGGCTGGCGGGCCAATGGCTGCCGGTCTGCGCCGCTGCTTCCAGCCTGGTGCCCGGCGACGAAGCGCCCATTCGGCGCTTCTACGAAACCTGGTTCCAGCCCTATCGCGTCGATACACCCGGGCTTTTCACCGGGTATTACGAGCCGGAGGTGCGCGGCGCGCTTGAGCGAGGCGGTGCATACCAGACGCCGGTGCTGGCCCGCCCGAGCGACCTGCAGCAGACCGCCGCCGTGGATGACCCGCACGGTCCGCCGGTGGTGGGCCGGATGGAGCAGGGCCGGCTGGTCGCCTATTGGAGCCGTGCCGACATCGCCGCCGGCCGCATGGGCGACGAAGCCCGCCCGCTGTTCTGGCTGGCCGACCCGGTGGATCTGTTCTTCCTGCAGCTTCAGGGCGCCGGACGGGTGCGCCTGGCGGATGGCACGGTGGTGCGCCTGGGCTATGACGGCAAGAACGGACGGCCCTACACGCCGATCGGCCGCGTGCTGACGGCGCAGCACGCGCTGCCGCCGGACGGGGTCAGCATGCAATCCATACGCGCCTGGCTGACCGCGCATCCGGACCAGGCGCAGGCGGTGATGGACCGCAACGAGGATTACGTGTTCTTCCGGGTGCTGACCGGCAGCGATGCGGGGCTCGGGCCGCCCGGCGCGCTCGGCGTGACGCTGACGCCAGGGCGCAGCGCCGCGGTCGACCGGCGCAGCATTCCGCTTGGGGCGCCTTTGTTCATCGACACCACGGATCCTGTGACGCGGCAGCCTTTGCAGCGGCTGGTGCTGGCGCAGGACGTGGGGTCCGACATCGTGGGCGCCGGGCGGGCGGATGTGTTCCTGGGCGCGGGGGCGGCGGCTGAGGCGCAGGCCGGGCGTATGCGTGAGGCGGGGGTGGAGTACGTGTTGCTGCCTCGGAAGTAAGGGCAAGGAAGGCCTTCTTTTTTGAAAAAAAGAAGCAAAAAACTTTTGCTTTCCGCGGCCGCTTTGGCTGCGGCCTATTTTGAATACCGGACTGGAAGCTAGGGTTTACTGCTTGCTTTGCTTGTCCCGACGCCAGCGCGCGTGACACACGGAGCGATGCACACCCTCGTCGCAGGGCAAGACCTGCATCACGGCGATTGCCTTGCCATACTGCCGCAACTGGATGCGGCGAGCATCGACGTTGTCGTGACCTCGCCGCCCTACAATCTGAACCTTTCGTATTCGGCGTATGACGATGCGAAATCCGAGGCGGAATACGTCGAGTGGCTCCTGGCGGTTTGCGCGGCTGTGCGGCGTGTGATGCGGCCGGATGCATCGTTCTTCCTCAACATCGCAGGATCGAACAGCCGGCCTTGGCTGCCGTTCGAGCTCATCGTCCGGTTGAGACCGCTTTTCGTGCTGCAGAACCACATCACCTGGATCAAGGCCGTGAGCATCGGGCAGGACAGCGTTGGTCATCACAAGCCGTTACCCGGGCGACGTTTTCTCAACCACAACCACGAGCACATCTTCCACCTGACGCTGTCCGGCAACGTGCAGCTTGACAGGTTGGGCATCGGTGTGCCGTTCAAGGATAAATCGAACATCGCCCGGCGCGGGCATACGCAGGATGCGCGTTGCCGTGGCAACACCTGGTTCATTCCGTATCGGACCGTGCAGACCAAGGCGGCGAAATACAATCATCCGGGCACATTCCCGGTTGATTTGCCCCGCTGGTGCATACGGCTGCACGGGCGCCCTGACGCCATCGTGCTGGACCCGTTTGCCGGTACCGGAACTACGCTTGTCGCAGCGTTGCTGGAGGGCGCAAGAGGAATCGGAATAGAGATGGATGCGGCATACGTGGCGACTGCTGTCGCGCGCCTGAAGGAAGCAGGTCCCTGAACATTATACGCCCAGGCGAATGCTCCCGGAAAAAACGGCACGCTGAAAATGCGAGGAAGCAAAAGTTTTTTGCTTCTTTTTTTCAAAAAAGAAGGCCTTGCTTGCTTTACCAACGCCCGCCCGTAAACACATGCGCTTCCACCGACAACCCCGGGAACAGCCGCGCCACGATAGGCTGCCCCGGATCTAACGTGATCTTCACCGGCACGCGCTGCACCACCTTGGTGAAGTTGCCGGTAGCGCGTTCCGGCGGCAGGGCGCTCTGGTTGGCGACCGACGTGGGGCCGAAGCTTTGCACGTGGCCGTGCAGCGTCACGCGCGGGAACGCGTCCACGTGCAGTTCGGCGCGCTGGCCTACGGCGAGGTCGATCAACTGTTCCTCGCGGTAGTTGGCGACGGCCCAGACGTCGCCGGCCGGCACGAAGGTGATCAGCGGGCGGCCGGGTGTCACGTAGGTGCCGGGGAAGGCCAGGCGCGCGGTGACGGAGCCGTCGGCGGGTGCGACGATGCGGGTGTAGCCAAGGTTGATGCGGGCGAGGTCCAGCTGGGCGGACTGGGCGGCGAGTTGCGCCTGCACCTGGGCGCGCTGGGCCTGCAAGATCACCAGCTGGGCCTGGGCGGCGCGGAGCTGGTCCTGGCTGGCCGCGACCATGTCACCATTCTGGCGGGAATCGGCCTCGGCGCGCTGGTAGTCGCGCAGGATGCCGCCGTCCGTGCCGTGCAGGGCGCGCTGGCGGGCGAGTTCGGCGGTGGCCTGGAAGCGCCCGGCGTCGGCGGCCTGGACGCTGGCCGCCTGGCTGGCGATGGTGGCGCGCTGGGCATCCAGGCGCGCATCCAGCTCGGCAAGCTGCGCCTGCGCCTGGTGCAGGGAGGCCTGGTTCTGTTCCAGCTGCGCCTGGTAGACGTCCTGCTCGATTTCGTAGAGCAGTTGGCCGCGATGCACCGGCTGATCGTCGTCGGTGCCGATGCGGGTGATGTAGCCGGCCACGCGTGTCTCGATCTGCACAGGGTCACCGCGGAGTTCGGCGTCGATGGTGCCGGCCGGGCCGCCTTCGAAGACGATGGCGTTCCAGTCGATCAGCAGGATGGCGACGAGGACCAGGGCGGCGGTGGCCAGGAGGGCGCGTACGATGGCGGCGCGCTTTTTCGAGCGCTCCTTTTCGGCGTTCTCCTGTTTCTCTTTTTCTTTTTCCTCGGGCGACTTGTCCTCGGGCTTCTTGTCGCCGCGGTCTCCCGGCGCGTCCTCCGGCTTGCCGTCCTGGCTCATCGGGCTGGCCGCACGGCTTTGTCGGCGCCGGTCAGCACGCGGGCGAGGGCGGACATGCCCGGGCGTATGCGGCCGCGCAGCGCGCCGCCTTCGTCATCGAGGACGATCTTCACCGGCACGCGCTGCACCACTTTCGTGAAGTTGCCGGTGGCGTTGTCCGCCGTCACGGCGGCAAGCTGCTGGCCGGTCAGCGGCGAGATGCCGGCGACGTGGCCGCGCAGTTGCACGTCCGGAAAGGTATCCAATCGCACCAGTGCCGCCTGGCCGGGGTGCATGTCGGTGAGCTGGCGTTCGGTGAAATCCGCGGTGATCCACACGGCGGCGAGCTGGGTGACGGGGATCACCTCGGTGCCGGCTTCCAGCAGCGTGCCTACGCGCACCTGGCGGGTGCCGGCCACGCCGTCGAACGGGGCGCGCAGGCGTGTGTAGCCCAGCCGAATGCGCGCGAGGTCCAGCGACGCCTGGCGTGCTTCGATGTCCGCGGACGCGCGCGCTTCCTGCGCCGCCAGCACGCCCGTCTGGCGGCGGCGCTCCTCGGCCTGGGCGGCTTGCGCGCGCGTGTTGGCGGCAAGGCGTCGGTCATCGGCCAGGGCGTTGTCGTATTGGCGGCGCTCGCCCAGGGCAGTGGGCAGCAGCATCGCCTGGCGGGACGCCTCCTCGGAGGCGCGAACGCGTTCGGCGCCCGTGCCGGCAGCCTGCGCCACCGATTGCCGGACCTGCAGGAGCAGGATGGTGCGCTGGTCCTGCAGCTCGCGCAACGCGGCCTGGGCGGCGGCAAGCTGACCCTCCGCCTGGGCCACCGAGGCGCGGTAATCGTCGTCTTCCAGCTCGGCCACGACCTGGCCGGCGTGCACCGGCTGGTTGTCATCGACCAGCATGCGCTTGAGGTAGCCCTCCTCGCGCGCGGCCAGAGGGGTGGCGGGGCCGTCCACGTAGGCGTCCTCCGTCTCCGGATCCTGCCTGGACGCAAGCGGCGAGTCCCAGCCGGCCAGCCAGGTGATCACGCCGCCGAGGCAGACGAGCACGGCGACGAACACCAGGAAGATGCGGAAGCCACGGCGTTGCGCGTCGGCCATGCTATGGCAGCCGGCATGTGGGCGGTCGCGTCATTGTCACTCCCGGCGGCTGGGCTATCGCAGCGCGGGCGGTTAACTCCACCCGTGCAGAGGGGTTCAATCTCGGAATGACGCGGAAAACGCTGGCGATCCTTGCGTGCGCCGCGGCGGCTTCGGCCGCCGGCGCGGCGCTTGCTGATCCGGCGGCGCTGGGCTTCACCGACGCGCTCGTCATGGCGTACCAGACCAACCCGCGCCTGCTGGCCGCGCGCCGGCAATTGGCGCAGACCGACGAGCAGGTGCCGCAGGCGCTGGCCGGCTGGCGGCCGCGCGTGACGGTGACCGGCAGCATCGGCCCCGCCCTGTTCGACGACAACATGGACACCGCGCACGACCCGGAGCGCCGGCTGCCGCAGGATTACGAGCTGCGGCTCAGCCAGAACCTCTACACCAGCGGGCAGATACACGCGCAGACCCAGCGGGCCGAGGCCGAGGTGCGGGCCGGCCGCGCCAACCTGCACGGCACGGAGGCGGAGGTCCTGCTCGCCGCGGCCGCCGCGTATCTGGACGTGGTGCGCGACCGCGAGGTGGTGGCGCTGAACGCCCACCAAGTGAGCGTGCAGCGCGACACCGTGCAGGCGAGCGGCGTGGAGCTTGCCGCGGGCGGGCTGGCGCCCGCCGATCTGGGCCAGGCGCGGGCCAGGCTGGGCACCGCGATGGCGCAGCTGGCCGCCTCGCAATCCATGCTGGCGCAATCCGAGGCGGCGTTCGAGCACCAGGTGGGCGCGCCGCCGGGCCAGCTCGCCACCACGACGCACCTGTTGGCGGCACCCCTGGTGGCCCTGCCGCCCAGCCGGGACCGGGCGATCGGCATGGCGCTGGACGACAACCCGGACGTGGTGGCCGCACGCGCCTCGCTGGACGCCAGCCACCAGGGCGTGGACGTGGAGCGCGCCAACCTGCTGCCGCATTTCTCGCTGAACGGCCTGTTCGGGCGGCTGCGCGACACGGAGATCCAGAAGCTGAACCAGCGCGACAATGCAGCGCAGGTGACGCTGGACGTGAACGTGCCGCTGTATCAGGGGGGCGGCGAATACTCACGCATACGCGCGGCCAAGGAGATGACCTACCGGCTGGGCGACATGCTGGAGGAAGCCCGCCGGCAGGCGCGCCAGTCGGCGGCAAGCGCGTGGGACCAGCTGGAAGCCGCCCGGCGCCGGCTGGCCGGCGAGCGGGACGCGACCGCCGGAAACCAGACCGCGGTGCGCGGCTACACGCAGCAGCAGCGCGCCGGCGTGCGCACGTTGTTGGACGTTCTGGTGACGCAGCAGGATCTGCTGGCCAGCCAGGTGGCGGAGGTGTCGGCGGAGCATGACGTGCTGCTGGCGACGTTGGAGGTGGCTTCGGCCGATGGCACGCTGGATGCGGCGCATCTGCGGTTGGGGGAGGTTTACGATCCGCTCAAGCATTATGACGCGGTTCGGGATAAATGGGCGGGGACTACGCCGCCTGACTGAAGGCAAGGAAGCGGTTCTTTTTTGAAAAAAAGAACCAAAAAACTTTTATTCCCGTCGGGCACGCGTTGCTGAGACCTGCGCTTCAGCGATCCGCGACAGCCCAGATAAAAGCTTTTTGCTTCTTTTTCTCGAAAAAGAAGGCCTTTCTTCCTTGCTTTACCGGCACTCGCTAAGCGGCCAGATGTCCAGAGCCAGCCAGTGCAGGCGGGTTTCGGCTTCCAGCTTGTCGCCATGGAAGACCAGCAACACGAGGCATGCGCCTGCCAGCAGCCAGGGGGTGGCGAGCCTGGACGGGCGGGTCCCGGCCAGTCTGCGCATGAGCACGGCGCCGCCCACGCCGACGGCCGCGCCGACCAGCACGTCGGCGACCGTATGCACGTGCAGCGCCAGGCGGGTGAGGCCGATGCCGAGCGCGACGGCGCCGCCGGCAGCGGCTGCCACCAGCGTGGCGTTGCGCGAGCGCGGCGCCAGCAGCGCGAACAGGCCGCCATAGACGACGGCGGCGGTGGCCGTGTGGCCGCTTGGGCTGGCCAGCCCCGTCCAGGCGACGTGCGCGCCGCATGCCAGGGTGACGAGCTTCAGCACCAGCATCACCGCCAGCACGCCGGCCACGCAGGCGCCCCACGCCAGCGCGCCGCGGCGCCAGCCCAACGCGAACAGGGTGATGAACACGCAGGCGGCCAGCGGCAGCACCACCGCTTGGTCGGCGAAGTTGGTCAGGAAGTTCACCGGCGGGGACTGCCGGCCGCCGGTTGCCGAGGCCCGCGCGATCCCGCAGGGTGCGGGCCAGAAGAATACGACCAGTATGGAGACGATGCGTGGACGCCGCCCACCCCGACGCCGGCCCCGAGCAAGGCTATGGCTATGACTACCCGCTTATAATCAAACAATTGCTGATAACCCCTTTGCGCCAGCATGCGCAGCAGGAGATCGTCTATCGCGATCTGAAGCGCTTCACCTACCGCGAATTCGGCCAGCGCGTGCACCGGCTGGGATCGGCCCTGGGCGCGCTCGGCGTGGCGCATGGGGACGTGGTGGCGGTGATGGATTGGGACAGCAACCGCTACCTCGAGTGCTTCTTCGGCGTTCCGATGAGCGGTGCGGTGCTGATGACGGTGAACGTGCGCCTTTCCGCCGAGCAGGTACTCTACACGCTGAACCATGCGCGGGCGAACGTGATACTGTGCAACACGGATTTCCTGCCGTTGCTCGCCTCGCTGCGGCCGATGCTGACGCATGCGAAAATCTTCGTGCGCATGAGCGACGAGGAGGCCGGTGCCCCGGATGGCGGTGATTTCGCGTGGGATGGCGATTACGAAACGCTGCTGACGGCGGGCGATCCGACGCATGTGTTTCCGGAATTCGACGAGCGTACGCGCGCCACGACGTTCTACACAACCGGCACGACGGGTAACCCGAAGGGCGTGTACTACTCGCACCGGCAGATCGTGCTGCACACGCTTTCCGGCCTGAGCAACGTGGTGACCAGGCCGGATGACGTGTACATGCCGATCACCCCGATGTTCCACGTGCATGCCTGGGGAAATCCGTTCAACGCGACGGTGCGCGGGCTGAAGCAGGTTTATCCCGGGCGGTATAGCCCGGAGCTGCTGGTGAAGCTTTTCGTGACGGAGCGCGTGACGTTCTCGCATTGCGTGCCGACCATCCTGCAGATGTTCCTGGCCGCCGCGAAGGATGTGGACCTGCGCGGCTGGCGCCTGATCATCGGCGGCTCGGCGATGCCGCGCGCGCTGGCGCAGGCCGCGATCGACCGCGGCGTAGATGTGTTTGCCGGCTATGGCATGTCCGAGACCGGGCCTATCGCGACGGTCGCACTTCTACCCGAGGCGCTGCGTGATGGCGGTGAGATGGAGCTGACATACCGGTGCCGCGCCGGCCGCCCTGTCCCGCTGTGCGACATACGTATCGTGGACCCGCAGATGCGCGAGCTGCCGCGGGACGGGGTCTCCGCCGGCGAAGTGGTGATGCGCTCGCCTTGGCTGACGCAAGGGTATCTGGACAATCCCGAGGCGAGCCGCGCGCTCTGGGAAGGCGGCTGGTTGCATACCGGCGACATCGGCACGATCGACGAGCACGGGTTCCTCAACATCACCGACCGCATGAAGGACGTGGTGAAGACGGGTGGCGAATGGGTGAGCAGCCTGCAACTCGAAGACATTTTGGCGCAGCACGCGAGCGTGGCCGAGGTGGCGGTGATCGGCGTGCGGGACGAGCGCTGGGGCGAGCGGCCGGTGGCCATCGTGGTGACCAGGCCCGGCTGCACGGAAGATGCTGCGGCACTGCGCGCGCATGTGATGGTGCAGGTGGAGGAAGGCGTGGTCTCGAAGTTCGCTGTGCCGGAGCGGGTGGAGTTCGTGGAGGTTATTGCGAAGACGAGCGTGGGCAAGCTGGATAAGAAGGCGCTTCGCGCTCGGTTTGGGTGAGGGAAGGCAAGGAAGGCCTTCTTTTTTGAAAAAAAGAAGCAAAAAACTTTTGCTCCCCCGCCTGCACGGGCGCTCGCCTGGTCTTGCAAGCACAAACGTTGGCAGAACCAGACAAGGCCGTGGTGCAGGCGCGGGGACAAAAGTTTTTTGCTTCTTTTTTTCAAAAAAGAAGGCCTTGCTTTCTTCCTGAGGCAGCCACCCATGCACATCCCTGATTACGTCAAGATCGTCGAAGTAGGCCCGCGTGACGGGCTACAGAACGAAGCGCAGGCCGTGTCCGTCCAGGCGCGCGTGGCGCTGATCGACGCGCTGTCCGTCACCGGCCTGTCCGCCATCGAAGCCGGCAGTTTCGTCTCGCCCAAATGGGTGCCGCGCATGGCCGGCAGCGCGGAGGTGCTGGCCGCAATCACGCGCGCACCCGGCGTGTGCTACGGCGTGCTGGTGCCGAACATGCAGGGGATGGTTGCAGCCGAGGCAAGCGACATTGGCGAGGTGGCGATCTTCGCTTCCGCCTCCGAGGCATTTTCGCAGAAGAACATCAACTGCTCGATAGCGGAAAGCCTGGACCGGTTCGCGCCTGTGGCGGAACGCGCAGGGCAGCGCGGGGTGCGGCTGCGCGGCTATGTCTCCTGCGTGCTCGGCTGTCCTTACGAGGGCGCGGTGAGCATCGACGCCGTGGCGCGCGTGGCGGGCGCATTGCATGGCATGGGCTGCGCGGAGGTGTCGCTGGGCGACACGATCGGGGTCGGAACACCGCTGGCGGCCCGGCGCATGCTGGAACGCGTGGCGGAGGACGTGCCGATGGCGGCGTTGGCCGTGCATTTCCACGACACGTACGGGCAGGCGCTCGCCAACATATTCGCTTGTCTGCAGGCCGGCGTCTCGGTCGTCGATGCCGCGGTCGCCGGGCTCGGCGGGTGCCCTTATGCGAAGGGTGCGACTGGCAACGTCGCGACGGAGGATGTTGTCTATATGCTGGAGGGGATGGGGGTGCAGACAGGTGTGTCGCTGGACGCGCTTGTGGCGGCGGGGGCGCTGATCTCGGCGGAACTGGGGAGGGAGACGGTTTCTCGGGTGGCGAAGGCAAGGAAGCAAGC
>CAXTVW010000117.1:0-10853 GCA_964247675.1 uncultured Acetobacteraceae bacterium | reverse complement strand
ACCTGATCCTGCGCACCATCAACGAGCTGCGCCACGCCGGTGACAGCCGCGTCGCTGGCCTGCTGCCGGACGCGAAAAGCCAGGTCACCCTGCGCTACGTGGACGGCAAGCCGGTTGGTGCCACCTCGGTGGTGCTCTCCACCCAGCACGAGGCCGGCATGAGCCAGCCCGACATCCACGCCGCCGTCCGCCCGCTGATCGCCGAGGCGCTGCCGGAAGGCTGGATGTGCGCCGACGACGAGCTCTACATCAACCCCACCGGCAACTTCGTCATCGGCGGCCCGGACGGCGATTGCGGGCTGACAGGCCGCAAGATCATCGTCGACACCTACGGCGGTGCCGCCCCGCATGGTGGCGGCGCGTTCTCCGGCAAGGACCCCACCAAGGTGGACCGCTCGGCCGCCTACGCCGCGCGCTACCTCGCCAAGAACGTGGTGGCCGCCGGCCTGGCCCAGCGCTGCACGCTGCAGATCAGCTACGCCATCGGCGTGGCGCATCCGCTTAGCGTATATGTGGAGCTGCACGGCACCGGGCAGGACGTGGACGAGGCGCAGCTGGAGCGCACGTTGCGCGAGCTGATGAACCTCTCGCCGCGTGGCATACGCGAGCACCTGAAGCTGAACGCACCGATTTACGTGCCGACGAGCGCTTACGGGCATTTCGGCCGTGAGGCGGAAGGCGAATTCTTCACGTGGGAGAAGACCGATCTTGTTTCGGATCTTCGGTCCGCGTTCGGCAGGTGAAAAAGAACCAAAAAGCTTTTCTCGGCTGTCGCGGACTCACAGGACAGGTTCGCGACAGCGGAGGAAAAGTCTTTGCTTCTTTTCTTCAGAATAGAAGGCCTTGTCTTGCCTTACCTACGCCAAGCAATCCCCCCATCCACCACCAGCGCGCCCCCCACGACGTAATCACCCGCGCGCGACGCCAGATATACAGCGCTTCCCGCCATATCCTCCTTGTTCCCCACCCGCCGCGACGGGATGATCTTCGATACCTCGTCGGCATGATCGCGCGCCAGCTTGTTCATGTCGGACGCGAAAGCGCCCGGCGCTATCGCGTTCATTACGATGTTGTCCTCGATCAGCCTTAGCGCCATGCGCTTGGTCAGATGGATTAGCCCGGCCTTGCTGGCGGCGTAGGAGTAGGTCTCCTGCATATTTACGGAAATGCCGTCCACCGAGGCGATGTTGATCACCTTGGACGGCCGCTCCTGCGTGGCGTTCGCCTTGAGGGCGGCATGCAGCGCCTGGGTTAGGAAAAACGGCGTCTTCACGTTCAGATCCATCACCTTGTCCCAGCCGCTTTCGGGAAACGTGTCGAACGACTCGCCCCAGGCAGCACCAGCGTTGTTGACCAGGATGTCCAGCGTGCTCTCGTGCTCCAGGTATTGCGCGGCGATCGCGCGCGCGCCCTCCGCACCCGAGCAGTCGCCGACCAGGGCGATGCAATTGCCCAGGCTGGACAACCGTTCTGCCGTTGCCTGGCAGGCTGCGGCCTTGCGTGCGGTGATGTAAACCTTGGCTGCCCCGGCGCGCAGGAAGCCTTCGGCGATCATCTCGCCTATGCCGCGCGATCCGCCGGTGACCAGCGCCACGCGTCCCTCGAGCGAAAAATAATCCATCATGCCGTCTCTCCCTGGTTGTTGGCCTGGGGATACAGCCAGATTCGCGCGAGGCCAACCGGCGCGCTTGCCTGCTTAAAAGTGACGGCCGGCGACCGGCCGGGGGCGAACCAGGGATCATGAAGCTTGTTTCACCGCCATGCCGATGAAACGTTCACCCGTGCGCCTTTAATGCCACACGCAAGCGGCAAGCCCGCGGACAACGCAGCCCCAAAAAGGATAACCGCATGACTCAACACTCTCGCAAGACGCTCGGCCGGACCCTCGGCGCCGCCCTGCTCGCCACTTCGGCGCTCGGCAGCCTGGCCCTGATCGGCACGCCGAACACCGCGCTTGCCCAGGCAGACGTGGTCCAGCCCAAGCCGGGCGCCATCGATCCCGGGTCGGTCAGCCACCCGCTGCCCGATTTCGTCAGCCTGGTGAACCGCGTCAAACCCGCCGTGGTCTCGATCACCAGCCACATCGCGCCTGAAGAGGATGAGGAGCAGGGCGGCGGCATGCCCGGCTTCGGCCACGGCCAGGGCGGCCTGCCTTTCCCGTTCCCGTTCGCGATGCCGCAGCAGCAGCAGCATCCGCGCACGGTGGAAGCGCGCGGCTCGGGCTTCCTGATCGACTCCAACGGCACGATCGTCACCAACAACCATGTGGTGAACGGCGCCAAGACCGTCTCCATCACCATGGATGACGGCACCGTCCTGCCGGCCCGCGTCATCGGCCACGACAAGGCGAGTGACCTTGCCGTGCTGAAGGTAAAGGCCAACCATCCGCTGCCGTTCATCAACCTCGGCGACAGCAACGCCGCCCAGCCGGGCGCCTGGGTCATCGCGGTCGGCAACCCGTTCGGCCTTGGCGGCACGGTGACCGCCGGCATCGTCAGCGCCCGCGGGCGCGACATCGGCGAGGGCAGCTATGACAGCTTCATCCAGACCGATGCCGCGATAAACCAGGGCAATTCCGGCGGCCCGCTGTTCACCCAGGACGGCAAGGTGGTCGGCATAAACAGCAACATCATCTCCCCCAGCGGCGGCAGCATCGGCATCGGGTTCGCCATCCCGTCCAACACGGTGAAAAGCGTCGTTGCCCAGCTGGAGAAGACCGGCCACGTGACGCGCGGCTACATCGGCGTGCAGGCGCAGGCGGTGAACGCCGCCATGGCGAGCGCGCTGGCCCTGCCCTCGGCCGGCACGGAGGATCGCGGCGCCCTGATCGCCAGCGTGGAGGCGGACGGCCCAGCCGCGCACGCCTCGCTGCAGCCGGGCGACGTGATCACCGCGGTGAACGGCCAGCGCATCGCCAACCCGCGCGAGCTGGCCATCAACGTCAGCCAGGTGCCGCCAGGCAGCCACGCGCAGCTGGCCATCCTGCGCAACGGCCATCCGCAGACGCTGGACGTGACGGTCGGCACCCTGCCCACCGACGGTAACGGCCGCAACGCGGCTGTCGCCAACAACGAGAGTCAAGGACTGGGCGTGTCGCTGTCCGGCATCACCCCCAATCTGCGCCAGCAGCTGGACCTGCCGGAAGGTGCGCGCGGCGCGGTGATTACTGAGGTAAAGCCGGGCTCTGCCGCCGACCAGGCCGGCCTGCAGCCGGGCGACGTGATCACCGGCGTGGGCGACCATACCGTGGGCAGCACGGCCGAGGCCTCGCACGCGATACGTGAGCAGTTGCACACGAACCAGGCCGTGGCGCTGCGTATCCTGCGCAACGGGCAGCCGGTTTTCGTTGCAGTGGCGCCGGCTGATACTTCGGGCGGGGACGCTCAGGATGACGGGAACGGGTAAGGCAAGAAAGAAAGGCCTTCTTTTCTGAAGAAAAGAAGCAAAAGACTTTTGCTCCCTGTCGGCGGTTGCTGAAACAGTCGTCGACAGGAGATGAAAGTTTTTTTTCCGGAAAGAACCGGTTGTTTTCTACTCTACGCCAGCACGGGCCCGGGCCCGTGCTGGCGGTAGCACGTGTTCTTCCGTGACCTGACGAGGCGCCGCAGCGAAACGGCTCTGCGTTCCCCAGCTCCGCTGTCCGGTCAGGAACACGACCCAGCCCAAAGCAGCCCCCGTGTGGCGGAACACCTGGAAGGTGAACGGCTCGATCACCGACGCGATGAACGCAGGCACCAGGCGGCCGCCGTGATCGTCACCCGTCCATCGGCGATAGAGCACCACCGACCACAAATGGAAGCTGAGATCGATGCCGATCTTGGCGGCCATGATCCCCGCCGCCGGCAACAATACGCCGATGCGTCCGGTGACCAGGAACCAGAACAGCAGCCCCAGCGCGGTCAGCCCGTAGATCGGCTGGAACGTGTCCGCCGCCTTCACCGGCAGCATGGCCATCCCCAGCCAGCCATAGCGCGGGTTGCCGACCATGTCCCGATACCACAGCTGCGTCTGCAGGAAGCCGCCAAACCAGCGCCGGCGCTGCCGCAAGAAAGCACTGGCCGTGCTCGGTGCGTCGGTTACGGCGCGCGCGCGCCCCAGCACCTCGCTGCGCCAGCCTCGGCCGTGCTGGGCCGAGAAACGGAGCAGACGGTGGATCAGCTCGTAATCCTCCACCAAGCAGTCGGTGTCGAACCCACCCACTTCGACCACCGCCTCGCGCCGGAAGCCGGCAAAGGCGCCGGAGATCAGCAGCAGGCTGTTCAGCCGGCTCCAGGCGTAGCGGCTGAGAAAGTTGCGTATGTATTCGTAGGTCTGGAACCACTCGAAGAAGCGCCCGCTGACGCCGGGTCCACAAAGCGGGGTGAGCACGCCGGTGGCCGCTACCAGTCCCGGATCGGCCTCGAACGCCTGCCGCATGGCGCCGATGGCTCCCGGATGCAGCAGCGTGTCGGCATCCACGGTGAGCAGAATGTCCGTCCTAACAAGAGTGAGGGCCTGGTTCAGCGCGCGTGCCTTGCCGCCATGCGGCAGGCGCAGCCAGCGCAGGCTGGGATGGCTGGCGGACGCGCCGAGCGTGCCCAAGGCCGGCGGCATCAGGCCGTAGGTCGAAAGCAGCGCCGCCGTGCCGTCGTAAGAGCCGTCATCGGCCACGATGATCTGGTCGGGCGGGTCCTGCTGCGCAAACAGCGCCGCAAGCGTGCGGGGCAGAATGCCTGCCTCGTTATGCGCGGCGACCAGCACGCCAAGGCTGACCGGCGTGCCGCCTGCCGCTGGCGGCATGGGCCGCAGCAGCCGCCAGCTCTGCCAGGCAACGAAACCCAGCAAAATCGTGTCGTAGCCAACATAAACCATACCGGTAGCCCAGGCGAACACGCCGCCGCCGCCGAACGCGCGCGCCAGCAGCACCACCCAGAGCAGAAGCACGGCGCCGTGGATCAGCACGGTGACCACGGGCGTGGCGGGATGCGTGCGCCTGGGAGAGGCGGCGCTGAACGCCTGGTCGAGGGTCTGGGTCAGGGCACGGGTTCCGGATGTGGGAGGCTTGGGGCAGTGTGCCGTCTATGCCAATGTGGCGGCGCCATTGCGGCTGGGCACCGCTCAGCCAGTTAAACACTACGCTATGCCGCTCGTTCCTTTCGCCAGGAGGCTCCGCTGTCCGCCACCACCTTCTCCGGCCCTGCCAACGCCTTACCCCGTAGTGCCCGCTACACACGCCTCGCCATGGTCTTCCACTGGCTGGTGGCGCTCGGCATCGCCTGCCAGTTCCTGATCATCTGGACGGTGGACAGCCTGCCAAAAGACGCCGAGCGGCCGATGATCAACCTGCATAAATCCATAGGATTGACGGTTCTTGGCCTGGCGATCATGCGCGTGCTGTGGCGCTACGCGAACCCGCCGCCACCGATGCCGGACGACTACAAGCCTTGGGAGCGCCTGCTGGCCCACGCCGCGCATTACAGCCTTTACGCGCTGATCTTCCTGATGCCGATAACCGGCTGGATACATGACAGCGCCTGGAAGGGTGCCGCCGGCAATCCGCTGAGGTTATATGGCGTGATACCCTGGTTCCGCCTCGGCTTCATCAAGGACCAGGACCCCGCGACCAAGGAGCAGATACACAGCATCTTCTCGCAGGCGCATGGCGTGCTGGGTTGGGTTCTTCTCGCGCTGATCGCGCTGCACATCACGGGTGCGTTGAAGCATCAGTGGCTGGATCGTAAGCCTGAGTTGCAGCGGATGTTGCCGGGATAAGGAAGAAAGCGCTTCTTTTCTGAAGAAAAGAAGCAAACGACTTTTGACTCCGCTGTCGCACCCAAGCTTGATACGAACGCGCGTTGATCATCGGGAGCACAACGCTGGCAGGCGCGAACGGAGACAAAAGTTTTTTGGTCCTTTTTTTCAAAAAAAGGACTGCTTGCCTTGCTTGCTCGGGTTTTCCAGGCGCCACAATGTCAAACTGAGGCACTTCTAACGAAGCGCCAATACAGCGGGACTCGTCCGGCGCGCAGCGCCTTCGCCTCGTAGCGCGTGGCTGGCCAGCCGTCTGGCCGAGCCGTTTCGGCAGAACCGCTCTCGAACAAAGACTGCGCGCCCATTACCTCGGCAACCCACGCCTGATACGTCGGATCGTCGCTGGCAACACGCCATTCCGCACCCGGCTTCATCCGGCTGGCCACCAGTTGCACCGTCTCCGGATGCACGAACCGGCGCTTGGCGTGGCGCGCCTTGGGCCATGGATCGGGAAACATCAGGAACAGCCGGTCCACGCTCGATTCCGGCAACGCGCGCAGCAGCGCACGCGCGTCATCCGGCCAGACACGCAGGTTGGCCGGCAACGGCGCGTCCGCCTCGCCGCCCTCCGGCACCAGCGCGGCCAGCAACGAGCACAGGCCTTGCTCGAATACCTCGCAGGCGATCAGTCCGGCCTGTGGATTGGCAGTCACCTGTGCGCGGCTGTGCTCGCCGCCGCCAAAGCCCACCTCCACCCAGGTCTGCGTAACGCCCGCGCCGAATGGCTCGCCGGGCGTGTAGGCAAGGCGCGGCAGGGTGACGTCGAGGAGCTTCTGCTGGCGTGGGCGAAGCGCGTGCGTGCGCTGGCGGCCGTAGAGACGGTCGGGAGAGGGCTTCATCGACGAAGAAAAGCCTTCTTTTTTGAAAAGAAGCAAAAAGCTCCGCTTCGCTGTTACCAGACGCTGTGGCGTAAGACTGAACAACGCGCACCCAAAGAGACAAAAGTTTTTTGGTCCTTTTTTTCAAAAAAGGACTGCTTGCTTTCTTACCCGTCGCCGATCGCTCCTGACTGGCCGCAAACCCGATCGTAGAGCATCACCCGAGCGCCCGGCACCGCCCGATGCCGCGCACCGAAGGCGTCGCGCGCCAGGAAATGCCCAGTCAGCCGCAGCCCGTCCTGCAAGTCCACCGCGTTCGGCGCAGCCTCGGTAAGCAGAAAGGCCGGCAGCTTCAGCAGGCGCTCACGCCAGGCGCCAGCTGCCTCCGCGCATACCGCGCGGCCTGTTTTTGGGGAGACATAGGCCAGATTCTCCGACGCGCCAGTCACCGCGCAGCGTGTCAGGTCCAGGCCGAAGCCGAGGTCGGCCAGCAGGCCAAGTTCCCACGCGATCAGCTCGGCCACGTCCAGGTGGACAATCAGATGCAGCAGGCCGCGGAAGACGCGCGGGTGCGGTTCGCGTTCGGGCAGCGCGCCTTCGGCCACGGCGCAGGAGGCGGAGAGGATCGCGAGCGACAGCGCATCCTGCATGGCAAGTGCGGCGCCGGCGTGCACGAGTTCGGCGGTGTAGCTGCCGAGCTGGTCCGAAAGCCGCGCCGTCCATCGCGCCTCGACCAGGTTGCCGGCCTGCCAGGTGGCCGCGCGGGCACGCGAAAGCCCGCCGCGCACGAGGCCGCGCGTGACGCCGTGCTCCTCGGTGAAGATGGAGGCGAGCGCGTCGCCTTCGCCGTAGGGTGCTGCCGCGAGTACGATCCCCGCGGCGGACCATTCCATTATTGTGTTGCTCGGCCGGCTGGATGCACGAGTTGGGCCCCCTTGAAGCGAAGTAAGAAAGCAGTTCTTTTTTGAAAAAAAGAACCAAAAAACTTTTACTACTGTTGGGTGCGTTTCGTTGAGGCGCGCGCTTCAACGGTCCGCGTCAGCGCAGATAAAAGCTTTTTGCTTCTTTTTCTCGAAAAAGAAGGCCTTTCTTCCTTCGCCTTAAAACTGCTCCTCCAACATCGAAGAAGCCGCGTCGCTCATGCGCGCCACCTCATCCAGCCAGGTCTGCACGCGAGGCAGTTCCGTCTCGAAGTAGAACCGGCACGCCGCAAGCTTGCCTGCATAAAACGGCGTATCGCCTGTGCAGAGCAGCGCCTGATCCAGCCACAGCCAGCCCACCACGGCGTGGCCGAACGCGGAGAGGAACGCGGTTGCATGGGCCAGAGCGCGGGCGTCATCGTTCAGGCCGAGAAGCCCGTCGACCACGCTGCCGATACGCACCCAGGCGGCTTCCAGCTGGTCCGCATGGGCTTGCAGGCCGGGGGTGCCGCGGGCGCGTTCAGTGGTGTTTCGCACCAGCGCCTGCAGCTGGCGCAGGCTGGCGGCGCGTTCCCGCAGGATCTTGCGGCCGAGCAGGTCGATGCCCTGGATGCCTGTGGTACCCTCGTGGATCGGGTTTAGGCGGTTGTCGCGGTAGAGCTGTTCCACGTCGAAGTCGCGCGTGTAGCCGTAGCCGCCGTGCACCTGGATTGCGAGGTCGTTGGCGGCCAGGCCCCATTCGGAGGGCCAGGTTTTCGCCACCGGCGTCAGCAGGGACAGCAGCGCGCCAGCCTGGGCGCGGGTGTCGGCATCTTCGGCGCTGCGCTCCTCGTCGATGAGGCGCCCAGCGTAGAGCACCAGGGCCAGCGCGCCTTCGGAATAGGCCTTGGCGGCCAGCAGCATGCGCTTCACGTCGGGGTGGGCGATGAGCGCAACAGGCGCCTGGTCATTGCGGCCTTTCGCTTCCAGCGGGCGGCCCTGCTTGCGTTCGGTGGCGTAGGTGAGTGCCAACTGGTAGCCGCGTATGGCGAGCATGGCGGCACCCAGGCCCACGCCCACACGCGCCTCGTTCATCATCTGGAACATCTGCGCCAAGCCCTGGCCTACGGCACCGACCCGGTAGCCGATCGCACCTGCAGCACCCCCCGGCGTGTGGCGACCCTCGCCAAGGTTAAGCAGGCAGTTCGGCGTGCCGCGAAAGCCCATTTTGTGGTTCAGGCCGGCGACGACGATGTCATTTCGCGCGCCCAGGCCGCCATCCGCGCCGGGCAGGTATTTCGGCACGATGAATAGCGAGATGCCGCGGGTGCCGGGGATCGGGCGGCCGTCCGGGCCGGGTACCTTGGCCAGCACCAGGTGGATGATGTTCTCGCTGGCGTCGTGGTCGGCCGCAGAGATCCACATCTTGTTGCCGCGCAGGCGATACCGCTCGCCGAACGCGTCCGCTCCGTCCGGCTCGGCGCGCGTGGTGACGTCGGCCAGCGAGCTGCCGGCCTGCGGTTCGGAGAGGCACATGGTGCCGAACCAGCGCCCGGCGATCTGCGGTTTGGCAAAGGCGTCCACCTGGGCCGGCGTGCCGAAGGCGGCGATCAGGCGGGCGTTGGCCACCGTCAGCATCATGAAGCCGGCAGCCGAGACGTTCGCGGCCTTCAGCAGCCCCATCGCCGCCCAATAGACGGTGGCGGGCACGGCCATGCCGTCCAGCTCGGCGGAGAAGCCGCAGGCGAACAGGCCGGCCTCGGCACTGGCGGTCAGCGCGTCGCGTATGGCCGGCAGCACGTGCACGTCACCCTGCTCATCTTGCCACGGCTCCTGGCGGTCGCCCGGTTTCAGGGTGGGCAGGTATTTGTCGGTGGCGATCTTCTCCGAAAGATCCAGCAGCGCATCGAACGTCTCGCGGGAGTGGTCGGCGTAAGCGGGGCGTGCGGTCAGGTTCTCGATGTCCAGCCACTCGTAGAGGGTGAAATCGAGGTTGCGCCGGCTGGCGAGGGATGCGGCCATGAGCTGGGGTGTCCTGTGTCTGACGGGCGGTGTGGCGGGCAGATCACCTTGGTTGCCTGGCCGTGTCCAGCCACGGCCCGTCGCGGCGAATTCAGGCTGCCCGCTGTGCTGTATGTGGGGCGCTTCAGCGGCGGCAGAACCTGTTGATTACGGCCGGGCGGAGCTGGAGACATATGGGACGGGCGTGATGACGAGTTGGCCGCCGATATTGGCGCCATGGTAGGTGGAAACGCCAAATCTTCGGCGAGGCCATGGCATCGCCTTGGGCGGACACGAGCGAGATCGTGTCACCGGGCCGATTTCGCTTGCGTAGCGTGTCGCGTGTTGTTGTTATGGTATCGTGACGAATGAGCCTGTCCCTTGAGCCTGGCGTCGATACGCAGCTTCGCCTTTTCCGGCATCGAAGCGGTGCCGGTGGAGGTGCAGGTGCAGATCTCCTCTGGACTTCCCGCCTTCCTCGTCGTGGGCTTGCCGGACAAGGCGGTCGGCGAAGCGCGCGAACGCGTACGCGCCGCGCTCACCGCCATGGGCCTGTCGCTGCCGCCGCGCCGCGTGCTGATCAACCTGGCTCCTGCCGACCTGCTGAAGGAAGGCTCGCATTTCGACCTGCCTATGGCGCTGGCCGTGCTGGCCGCCATGGAAGTGCTACCGCGCGAGGACATCAGCCATTACGCGGCGATCGGCGAACTCTCGCTGGACGGCACGCTGAACCCGGTGGTGGGCGTGTTGCCGGCCGCCATCAGCGCCGGGGCGCTGGAGCTCGGCCTGATCTGCCCGGGCAGCCAGGGCGGCGAGGCCGCCTGGGCCGGCAACGTGGAAGTGCTGGCCCCGCCCGACCTGCTCTCGCTGATCAACCACTTCCGCGGCACACAGGTGCTGACGCCACCTGACACCGCCGGTCTCGCCAGCCCATCCGGCGCGCCGGACCTGGCCGACGTGCGCGGCATGGAGACTGCGCGGCGCGCGCTGGAGATCGCCGCCGCCGGTGGCCACAACCTCCTGCTCATAGGCCCCCCAGGCGCCGGCAAATCCATGTTGGCCGCTCGCCTGCCCGGCCTGCTGCCGGACCTGCTGCCGGCCGAGGCGCTGGAAGTCAGCATGATTCACAGTGTGGCCGGCCTGCTGGACGGCGGCCGCCTGCTGCGCCGGCCACCGTTCCGCGAACCGCACCACAGTGCCAGCCAGGCGGCCCTCGTCGGCGGCGGTTGTGAATTTCCGCTAACCTCTTTACGGCTCCACTAACCCCTGGACTCTCGTGACGAGATTCTTCGCCAGCACGCGAACGATCGATGGCCTAACCTTCGTCGACTTTCCGGCGGACGGT
>CAXTVW010000116.1:0-11143 GCA_964247675.1 uncultured Acetobacteraceae bacterium | reverse complement strand
TATACCGGGCGCAGTCTATCCTGGCGGGCCATCCGTATCACCGGGCGGGTCGGCCCTGATGCGGTGCTACAGAAAGCAGGCAAGGCCTTCTTTTTCGAGCAAAAGAAGCAAAAAGCTTTTGCCTGCACTATCGCGGAAGGTTGAAGCTCACGCGGCGGTGGCGGCCTCCGCTTGCGCTAGTGCACGCGCCATCTGGCTCAGCGCCTCCTGGTGCTTCAGGTTGTCGATCATGGCAAAGTTGCGCGCCAACTCCAGGCACATGCGCTGACGCGGGCTCATTTCCAAGGCGGCCGCGTCTTCCTGCATGCCTTCGAAGAACCAGGAAATCGGCACACTCAGCACGCCGGCAATGTCATAGAGCCGCCCTGCGGAAATCCGGTTCAGTCCGCGCTCGTATTTATGAGCTTGCTGATAGGTGACGCCGATCATCACCGCGAGCTGCTGTTGGGACAGGCCCAGCATCACGCGGCGTTCGCGTATGCGGGCGCCTACATGGCGGTCGGCGTTGTTTGCACGGGGGCTCGGCCGGATTACGTCTGTCTCGAGAGCTTCGGGATCATCAGCCCGCTCGCTTAGTTCCACGTCTGTCATCGATGCCTCCAGCATTGGGCGGCGTGATCGTGTGTCCTTCCGGCGGACGCAATCCGCTACGCCGTTTGGGACTTGATCACTTTTTGCTGACCTTCAAGTTTGGTCTGCATCCGGGATAACATAGCCTGGCTGCTGCGGCAAAGTATGTTTAGTTCCGTATCAAAATCAAATTATTTGTTACGATGCGTTGTCGTCCGGCTTGCGGCGGAGGCGGGCCAGGCCGGGCGACGGCGCCTGGGCGGGCGGAGTTTCGGACTTGCCGGCCAGCATGAGCCGCAGATGCTCCACCTCTTGCTGCAGTGCCTCGATACGGCTTGCAGCATCCTGCTCGGGCGTAGCTTGCTCGTCGGGCGCGCCTGTCTCGGACGGTGTGGCGGACGGCCGGTAGAACGGGCTGAACAGCCCCATCGCGCGCTCCATCATGGCGATGTTCTGCCGGCGCATCTCCTCGAAGCCTGGTGGCATCAGGCTGCCCATGGTCTGCTGCATGGCCTCGCGCATCTGCTCCTGCTGGCGGGCGATGGCCGACATCGTGTGTTCCAGGTAGCGGGGCACCATGCCGCCCACGCTGTCGCCGTAGAAGCCGATGAGCTGACGCAGGAAGGTGGTGGGCAGCAAGGCGCGGCCCTTGCTCTCCTCTTCCACGATGATCTGGGTGAGCACGCTGCGTGTGATGTCGTCGCCGGTCCGCGCGTCGTACACCACGAAGTCCCGTCCCGCGCGCACCATGTCGGCCAGGTTGTCGAGCGTGATGTAGCTGGAGCTCTCGGTGTTATAGAGCCGGCGGTTGGCGTATTTCTTGACCACGACCGGCGGGCGGGACGGGGCTTCCTCGCCGGACGGTGGGGGGCCTTCTAATTGTGTCATTGCGCTCTCCTCGCAGGGAGAGACGCTAGCATGCGACTGGACAGCGCACAAAAAAGGCAATCAAGCAGTCCTTTTTTGAAAAAGGACCAAAAAACTTTCACTTCGCTAACGCGGGCGATCCGGCCAGTCCGCGACTGCGCCGCGAAAAGTTTTTTGCTTCTTTTTCAAAAAACAAGGCCTTCCCTGCTTTCCGGAGACACAGATTTGGCAGAAACGGATTGGACAGACGACTGGGGCATAATCTGGCGCAGCGAACTGCGCGCCCTCGCCGAGGACCGCGAACTCCAGGAGGCTTTTCGTGACGCGGCAGGACGCGCCGGGGCCGCATCGCCGGCGTGGCCCAAGGCCGCTGCTGTTCCACCTGATGCTGGCAGCACAGCCGGAGCTGTCGCGCGCCTGGAGCGACGCGTGGATGAGCTGGAACGCCGGCTCGCCTTGCTGGACGCCACCGCGCGCTGACGCGGCGCTGCTGGCCGGGATCGCCGCCTATCGGGCGCACCCGTTCGAGCGTCGGGTGGCGGACCCGCCAGCGATCTGGGCGGAAGGCGGCTCGCGGCTGCTGGATTACGGGCCGGCCGGGGGCGAACCGGTGCTGTTCGTGCCAAGCCTGGTGAACCGAGCCTATGTGCTGGATCTGGCGGAGGACCGCTCTTTGCTGCGCTTCCTGTCCGCAAGCGGGGTGCGGCCGCTGCTGCTGGATTGGGGCTGGCCGGACGCAGCGGCAAAGACCTTCACGCTCACCGATTACGTGGCGGGACGGCTGGAACGCGCCATGGCTGCCGTAGGCGGCCGCATGACCCTGGCCGGCTACTGCATGGGCGGGCTTATGGCGGTGGCGGCCGCGGCGCGCCGGCCGGACCTGGTGCGCCGGCTGGTTCTGCTGGCCACGCCCTGGGATTTCTGGGCGGAGGACGGCGCGGCAGCGCGCCAGCTCGGCGCGAGCCTGCCGGTCCTGGAACCGATTCTGGCACGTGGCACCTTGCCGGTGGACGTGCTGCAGGTGCTGTTCAGCCTGGTGGAGCCGGGCAGCGTGGCGGCGAAATACCGCGCATTCGGCAAGCAGGCGCAGGATGGCCCGCGTGCGGACATGTTCGTGGCGCTGGAGGACTGGCTAAACGATGGCGTGCCGCTGGCCGCCCCGGTGGCGCGCGAGGTGATTGGCGGCTGGTATGGCGGCAACACCCCGGCGGCCGGCGGCTGGCGGGTTGCCGGCCTGCCTGTGGTGGCGCCGAACCTGCCCAGCTTCGTCGCTGTGCCGTCGCGCGACAGGATCGTACCGCCGGCGAGCGCGCTTGCGCTGGCCGAGCTCATGCCCGGCGCCGTGGTGGTGCATCCGCGCGCCGGACATGTGGGGATGGTTGCCGGATCCAACGCACGCGCTGTGCTGTGGGAGCAGTTGCTGGCCTGGCTGAGGTGAGGCCCATGGCGAGACGCGTGCTTGCGTCGATGCAACAAAATGCGGCGTCCGTGAAGCGCGCGGGCCGCGGCGGCGTTCAATGCGGCATGTCAAACTGCCGCAAGATACTCCTCGCTGCCGCCTGCCTGCTGGGCGCCGGCGTGTCTGCCACAAGGCTTTGCGCGCCTGCTTACGCTGGCGACTTCGCAACCTACGCGGAGGACGAGGACGCCTGCCGCCACGCCGGCGCCGCGGCGATCCAGGGTGCGTCCGGACCGGCTGCCGCGCAGCGTTACGATATCGCACACGGGCGCTGCATGGTGGCGCATGGCCGGATGCGGCAGATGGGCGATGCCAGGGACGATGCGCCGCCTGGCGGCCCGGCCTACCCGAACGTCCATAGCTTCGGATACCCGGACGCTTTTTACAGCGTTCCTTACGCGACGCCCGGCTACGGCTACGACGGATTCAGCTACTGATCTAACGGGCGTGAACGCTTGAGAGAATGCAAGCAGCTCCTGAAGAAGTCCAAAGAACCTCCGCCTTCCAGCAAGCGAGAAGTTCCGGACCAACGTGCACGCTGAAAATGCAAGGAAGAAAAAGTTTTTTGCTTCTTTTTTTCAAAAAAGAAGGCTTTTCTTACTTAACCTTCGGCAGGTTCCTAGGCTGAGAAAACCGGAAGCTCACCTCCGGGCGCGCCGCGGATGCGTCCCCCGCCTCCATGATGGACACGCGAAGCAGCAAGCTGCCCCCGATTATCGCCAAAGCCGCCAGCGGGCTGCGTCTCCCGCCCAGCATCAGGCCCGAAAGCTTCAGCCCGAGCGGCAGCATGGCGCCGGCCCCGGTGGCGCCATACGCCTCAACCTTGCCCCATCCGCCTTCGAGCGCTTCCTCGACGCCCGTCTCCCTGTAGGTGCGGTGGGACTGCACCGTGGCGGCCAGCTCCGCGGCGAGTGCGGCCACGCTCAGCGCATCCAGCGCGCGGCGGGTGCGCGGCGAGCGTTCACCCAGAGAGAGCGCAGCCGCGCCGGCCGCGATCGAAGAGGAGCCGAAACGCACCGCCATCGATTGCGGCGCCGCGGCCCAAAGCGGCGTGCTGGTGGCCGCGAGCAGCGAGGCCGTGTAGGTGCACAAACCGGCGCCGGCGATGGCCGCGGGGATTTGCGCGGCACGGGCGACGCGCCACGGCCAGCGCAGGCGCGGCCGGCGGTCCGCCACGAGTTGCGCGGCGCCGGCGAGCATGGCGGGACCGGTGAAGGCCAGCAGGATCCAGGTGCCGATGGACATCGGCGAGGTGCCCTTGGCGACGCGCATCATGTTGTAGAAGCGCTGCGGCGTGTGCAGGTCCCACACCAGGAGCGCCGAGCCTATCGTGGGCGCAAGCAGCGAGAGGTAGCGCGAGCGGCGGGCCAGCTTGCGGGCGGCGCGGCCCTGGGTGGCCTCGGCGATGGCACCGATGATGGCACTGGCACCGGACAGGCCGGCGAGCGCGATGTAGCCGCCGACCACCCAGTTGTTGAACGGTGCTGGTTTTAGCTGTGAGCGGCCGTAATAGGTTGGGCCGCCCCATTTTCCCGGGCGCTTGATGGTGTCGTGTGCGTCCTGGCCGGTTTCGGGTTTCTCGTCGGGCGCGTGTATCGGGGTTGGCTGGTAGTTCATCGGGGCGCTTTCAGGACAGGCAAGGAAGCAAGGCCTTCTTTTTTGAAAAAAAGAAGCAAAAAACTTTTTCTAGTGCCGCTCCTGACGCGCATCGGTATTTCCTGTGGCACCCGGCTGGCGCAGATGCGGGGGAGCAAAAGTTTTTTGGTTCTTTTTTTCAAAAAAGAACCGCTTGCTTACTTTCTTCTCCTGGGCGCCTCGGCCGCAAACAGAGCCAGCGCCGCCAGTGCCAGTGTAGCCACGGTCGCCAGCCCGGCCGTTAGCGCAGGCGCGACCCGGTTGGACGCGCGCGTGGGCGCCGCCGGCAGGTTGTAGCGCTCGGGCCGGTCCGTCAGCAGGAAGAACGCGTTGAGGTGGCCGAGGCCACCCGTGGCACCAGGTGCGCCTGGCGTGCCGTAGAGGTAGGCGTTGCCGACGCCCAGGCCGTGCAGCGTCTCCACGCGTTCGGCAGCGCGCTGCTGCAAATCGGACAGCTCGCCGAACTGTATGCTGTCGGTGGGGCAGGATTTGGCGCAGGCCGGTTCCAGCCCGCCTTTCAGGCGATCATAGCATAGCGTGCATTTGTGCGCCTTGCCGTCCGTGGTGCTGAGATCGACCACGCCGAACGGGCAGGCCGGGATGCAGTAGCCGCAGCCGTTGCAGATGTCCTGCTGGATCACGACGGTATCGAACTCCGTCTTGAACAGCGCGCCGGTGGGACAGGCTTCCAGGCAGGGGGCGTTGTGGCAATGCTTGCAGACGTCGCTCAGCATCAGCCAGCCGCTCTGGTAGGCCGGCTGGTCGTTGCCGCGCACGCCGCCCCCGCTTTGCGAAGAGTGGCCGCAGCCGCCCTGCGCGGGCGCGCGCATGTCCGCCTGTTCCACGAAGGCGACGTGGCGCCAGGAATTGGCCGAGAGCGCGCCGGTGTTGTCGAAGCTCTGCCCGGTCAGGCCGATGTTGTCGGCCGGCAGGTTGTTCCACTCCTTGCACGCCACCTCACAGGCTTTGCAGCCTATGCAGACGGTGGTGTCGGTGAAGAAGCCGTAGGACTTGCCTGGCTCGATCAGAACGTGGGCGGTGAGCTCGCTCTCGTTCGGGATCGGCCCGCGAAACTGCGACTCTGTCTGCTCGAGGGCGCGCGGGTGCATGTCCATGTGCGTCAGACCGCCACTTCTATGGTGCTGGCAACGTTGCCGATCAGGTTCGGCGCCGGCTTGTAGCTGACACGCACGCGCGACTGATGGCGCTGCAGATCAGGAAGCTGGCCGGTTTCGGTGCCGCACAGGTAACTCAGGATGAACAGATGGCCTACGCCGTCGTCGTCCGTGAGTTGGAAGCGGCCCTCCTGAACGATGGTGACTACGCCTTCCATGGTCTTGGCCAACGGCTGGTCCTTTTCGTGTGCACGCAAGCCTCAGGCCGCAGCAGGAGGCCAAACCTTCCGGCCGCTTCCACTCACCCTCGAAGGCGGCTGACTGCTTCCGGCGCGACTGAGCTGCCCTAAACTACAATCGCGCCGGAATAGGCGTCGTCAGGATCCTGGTGCGTGAAGAATGTCGCGGTCTGGAAGTTGCCTGAGAAAATCTTGTAGGGCAGCTTATCGGTTTTCACGAGCCCGGCCACCGGGTTGGTAAACTTCACGTCAAAACCGTCGCCGTTTTCGAGCGTGCCGGACGATACCCCGATGCCGTACTGGCCAGTTGCGTTCTGGGTGATGTACGCGGCTTCGAACTCACCATGCGTGTTCACGCCATTTACGGTCACGGCCAGGTTGGGCGCGATGAACGTGGACCCGCTATAGCTGTAATGAGCGGTCACGTGGGTTTTCTGCGTGTCAGCAGGGTAGGACGTGTCGAGGTCACTGAATCGGCACGATCGTGCCAAGTGCCGGGCTGTTCGAGCTCGCCTCCCCTGCTTTTTGGACCACGCCGTAGAAGCGGAAGGTCGCAGGTGTGGCAGCAAGCGCAGAGGTAGTTCCCGCGGCGCAAAGGACGTGAACCATGGCGGCTACCAGAGCCGGGCGCATGTTGATCTCCTGCTCAGTGGCCAAGAGCCCAGCCTCCCGGCACGCCGCACTGTTCACGAAATCTCTGGTATAGAAATGCCATGTTCGGGATCGTTGGCACAGCCTGCGCATCTGTCCTATCGAGTTCACGACATCGTTGGTTTGCGCACCCGGCAGTGACCGTCACATAGTCGCCATGCCGAAAAAGCCAAGCTATCGCAATCTTCGCCAAGGTATCGCCGGCCACGTCGCCGGGTTCGTGCATGATTGGTCGCTGCCGCGCCAGCTCGCCGGCCAGAGCGTGCAATCCAAGGCGGCCGAAAGCGAACTCTCCCGCAGCCTGCGCCCGCGGCTGGAGCAGGCGGATACGGTAGGCACCAGCGTATGCCCGTTCTGCGCGGTCGGTTGCGGGCAGCTCATCTATGCCAAGGGCGGCAGGCCGCTGCACATCGAAGGCGACCCGCGCAATCCGATCAACCAGGGGACGCTGTGCCCGAAAGGCTCCAGCACACTTGGCGTGCTGCTCTCGCCGCAGCGTATCAACACGGTGCTCTACCGCCCGCCCCACGCTACCGAGTGGGAAGAGCGGCCATTGGAATGGGCAATGGACCGCGTGGCCGCGCTCACGAAACAGGCGCGCGACGACACGTTCGTCGAAAAATTGCCCGACGGGCGGTGCGTCAATCACACGCTGGGCGTGGGCTCGCTCGGCGGCGCCACGCTGGACAACGAAGAGAACTACCTGATCAAGAAGCTGTTCGCCGGAGGGTTGGGAGTCGTCAACGTCGAGAACCAAGCCAGGATCTGACACTCCTCTTCGGTGCCCAGTTTGGGTACCTCCTTCGGACGCGGCGCGGCGACGATGTCCCTTTGGGACCTCGAGAACTCCGACTGCATCGTGATCATGGGCTCCAACATGGCGGAGAACCACCCGATCGGGTTCCGCTTCGTGGTGGAGGCCAAGCGGCGCGGCGCCGACATCATCCACGTGGACCCGCGCTTCACCCGCACCTCCGCGCTGGCCGACGTGCACGCGCCGATACGCTCGGGCAGCGACATCGCTTTCCTGGGCGGCATCATCCACCACCTGCTGGAGCACGATCTGTGGTTCCGCGAGTATGCGATGGCCTACACGAACATCGCGCACATCATCGAAGACAGTTACCGCGATCCTGAGCAGAACGACGGCGTGTTCTCCGGCTTCGATCCAAAGACCGGTTCGTACGAGGCCGACACCTGGCAATACGAGGGCAAGACGGTCCCGTCCTCCGTCTCCGAACATCGTGTGGCCGAGCAGGAGAATAATGGCGGCGATTTTGAGAGCATGACGGAGAGCCCGCCCGTGCGGGACGAAACGCTGCAGCACCCCAACTGCGTCTACCAGATCATGCGCCGGCACTACGCGCGTTACACTCCGGAGATGGTGGAGCGCGTGACGGGCTGCCCGCGCGAGACGTTCCTGCGCGTGGCGGACTCGCTGGCGCGCAACTCCGGCCGCGAGCGGACCGGCGCGATCTGCTATGCGGTCGGCTGGACGCATCATTCGGTCGGCGTGCAGATCATCCGCGCGGCGAGCATCGTGCAAGGCCTGCTCGGCAACATGGGCCGTCCGGGCGGCGGCATCCTGGCGCTGCGCGGTCACGCCAGCATACAGGGCAGCACGGACATACCCACGCTGTACAACATGCTGCCCACGTATCTGCCGCAGCCGAACGTGTTTCACGACCACAGCACGCTTGCCGACTACCTGAAGACAGAGACGCCGACCACCGGCTGGTGGACGAACATGCCGAAATACGCGGTGAGCCTGCTGAAGGCCTGGTACGGCCCGCATGCCACGGCGGACAATGAATGGGGCTACCAGCATCTGCCGAAACTGACCGGCGACCTGTCGCAACAGCCGATGACGATGGCGATGGTGGACGGCGTACTGATCGGGCAGTTCATCATGGGGCAAAATCCCGTGGTGGGCGCTGTGAACTCCGATTTCGTGGAACGCGGATTGACCAAGCTGAAATGGCTTGTGGTGCGCGATATGGCGATGACGGAGACCGCCAATTTCTGGCAGAAAGGCCGGCTGGTGCAGCGCGGCGAGCTGAAGCCGGAAGACATCGGCACCGAGATTTTCTTCTTCCCCATCGCGCTGTCAGGCGAGAAGGACGGCACGGTGACGAACACCAGCCGCCTCGTGCAGTGGCACGACAAGGTTGTGGAAGCGCCCGGCGACAGCCGTTCCGACCTTTGGTTCATCTACCATCTCGGTCGGCGCCTGAAGGCGATGTACGCGGACAGCACAGGCACGCGTGATGCCGCCATGCGCGCGCTGACCTGGGACTATCCGGAGAGCGGCGAGCGTTGCGAACCGGATGCCGAGGCGATCCTGCGCGAGATAAACGGCTACACCGTCGCTGACCGCAAGCAGGTGGAACAATACCAGGACCTGAAGGACGACGGCAGTACGGCCTGCGGCGGCTGGATGTATTGCGGCGTCTATCCGAAAGACGGCCACAACGTGGCGCGCGGCCGCACGCCGGACGGGCCCGGCGGCCCGGGCAGCCATCTCGGCTGGGCGTTCGCCTGGCCGGCCAACCGGCGCACGCTGTACAACCGCGCGTCCGCGGATCCGGAAGGTGCGCCGTGGTCTGAGCGCAAGAAGATGATCTGGTGGGACGAAGCCGACGCAAAATGGACCGGCACGGACGTGCCGGATTACGTGGCCACCACACGGCCGGATTACCGCCCTGACTGGTCGAAACGCCCGCACGGTATGGATGCGCTTGGCGGCGACAAGCCGTTCATCATGCAGGCGGACGGCAACATCCAGCTTTTCGTGCCGAGCGGCCTGAAAGACGGCCCGCTGCCCACGCATTACGAGCCGATGGAAAGCCCGGTGCACAACCCGATGTACAGCGTGCAGAGCAATCCCACCGCGCATGCGTGGAAGCGGCCGGGCAACGTGCTGCATAAGATCGCCGATCCCGCTTTCCCCTACGTGTTCACCACCTACCGCCTGACCGAACTGCATTGCGGCGGCATCATGGGGCGTGTGGCGCCGCACACCGCGGAACTGCAGCCGGAAGCATTCGTGGAGATCTCGCCCGAGCTGGCTGGTGAACTCGGCGTAAAGCACCTCGGCTGGACGGTGCTGTCCACGTTGCGCGGCGATATCGAGGTGCGCGCCATGGTGACGCAGCGTGTGCGCCCGTTTGTCATTGACGGCCGGGTGATACACCAGGTCGGCATGCCTTGGGTGTTCGGCTGGGAAGGCTACGCGCGCGGTGACATCGCCAACGTTCTGCTGGCGATCACGGGCGACGCGAACACCAGCATACATTCGACGAAGGCAGTGACAGTAAACCTGCGCGCCGGGCGGCTTGCCCACGCTGGCGGCACCAGCCATGGCCAATAAGCCCGGCGATACGGCGCTTGCTGCGCTGGACACCATTCTGGCGCAGGAACCGGAACCCGATCAGGACCTGTTCTCCAAGTGCATTCAATGCCTCAGCGTGTTCCGCAACTCGCTGGTCGACTCCGGGCGGCGGACGCATCTGGAGCAGGTGAACGCGGTGATCAGCGTGGTGATGGCGGGGCATTTTCCTTTGGGGAAATTACCGTGGGAGGAGTTGCACAAGGCGCGGGGGTGGTTGGCGGAGGCGGTTGAGTAAGAAAGGCCTTCTTTTTTGAAAAAAAAGCAAAAAACTTTTACCACTGCGCCTGCACACTTACCGCATTTCTCAGTGCAAGGCGCGCATTTGCCGTCTCAATGCGCGCCTAAATGCAGGCGGGGTAGCAAAAGTTTTTTGCTTCTTTTTTTCAAAAAAGAAGGCCTTGCCTTAGTCCTTCCCCTGATCCGCCGTAAGCCCGACCGCGGTAATCCCCGCGATCGCCGACGCCTCGTCGCTATCCCCAACATCGCCGCTCACGCCCACAGCGCCGATGATCGCCCCGCTCGCATCGCGTATCAGCACGCCGCCAGGCCCCGCCACCAGCCCGCCGGTGATCACGCTGCTGAGCGACGCCACGAAGGTCGGCATGTCACGCGCACGCTTGGCTATGCTGCGCGAACCCATCGCCATGGCAAGCGCGCCGTTCGCCTTTGCGCGCGCCACGTCGAATCGGGCGTGGCTGGCGCCGTCCTCGGCCGCGCACGCCTTTGGCGCCGCGCGCGCATCCAGCACTAGCACCAGCAACGGCTGCAGGCTCTGCGCGCGCGCGTGCGCCAGCGCGCCGGCGACGATGTCCTGCGCCTGGGTTAGGGTGAGATCTGTCATGCGGGCGCGCTCCATTCGGTTTGCAGGCAATCGCCGACGTGCTGTGCGAGTTCCGTCCCAGGTCTGCCAAAAGTAGAAGGAAGCAAGGCCTTCTTTTTTTGAAAAAAAGAAGCAAAAAACTTTTGCTCCCTCGGCTGCATGCGGGCGCGCTCAGGTTCTGCCGATGTGCGACTGGCCGGATTAAACGGGTTTACATGCAGGCGGGGTGATAGAAGTTTTTTGCTTCTTTTTTTCAAAAAAGAAGGCCTTGCTTAATCTTGCAGAACCCGGTCCGGCCGCATCGGCCTTGGCCGCGGAATCGGCACCACCGGCCCGTGCAACGCCGAACCACGTCCTGACAGGGACGGGTTCGTCATGAAATACTCGTGCGCCGAG